>NZ_JAAKZW010000129.1 GCF_011044995.1 Streptomyces mesophilus
GTCCGCACCCGCCCCGCCCGCGTCCGGCCGCGGCCCGTGCTCCCGCCGCGTCTGCACCACCGGCAGCGCGGTCATCGGCTTCTACAGCGGTGTCATCGGATCCGGTACGGGAGTCCTGCTCGTCGCCCTCTTCGTCACGCTCCTCGGCACGGACTTCCTGCGCGGCTCGGCCCTCGCCAAGACGGTCTCCATCGGCACCGACCTGGGTGCGCTTGTGCTCTTCGGCTGGCTCGGCCACGTTCTGTGGGAGCTGGGCGCGGCCATGGCGGTGGCCAATGTGGCGGGCGGCTTCCTCGGCGCGCACACGGCCGTGCGCAAAGGCGCGGGATTCGTCCGGGCGGCACTCCTCCTGACCGTCTTCGCGCTGATGTCCAAGATCGCGTACGACCACTGGGGGTGAAGGCGCCCATCGAGGGCAGGGGACTCCTGGTGAGCGCTCCCATGACGGCGCGTGACGATTAATGGCCTGATCGGTCCACTCCCTCTTCCCGCATCACGCTCCGTGCGGGACGCTCCCTTTTGGTGAACACACCACAGCGAGGAGGCACCAAGTGGTCGACGCGGATCAGACGTTCGTCATCGTCGGAGGCGGTCTCGCCGGAGCGAAGGCGGCCGAGACCCTCCGCGCCGAAGGGTTCACAGGGCGCGTGATACTGCTCTGCGACGAACGCGACCGGCCGTACGAACGCCCGCCCCTGTCGAAGGGTTTCCTGCTCGGCAAGGAGGAGCGCGAGAGCGTCTTCGTGCACGAGCCCGCCTGGTACGCGCAGGCCGACGTCGAGCTCCACCTCGGCCAGCCCGTCGTCGCGATCGACCGCGAACGCCACGAGGTGCGCCTGGGCGACGCCACCGTCGTCGGCTACGACAAGCTGCTGCTCGCCACCGGCGCCGAACCCCGCCGCCTGGACATCCCCGGCACCGACCTCACCGGCGTGCACCACCTGCGCCGGCTCGCCCACGCCGAGCGCCTCAAGGGCGTGCTCGGACAGCTCGGCCGCGACAACGGGCATCTGGTGATCGCCGGCGCCGGCTGGATCGGCCTCGAAGTGGCCGCCGCCGCCCGCGGGTTCGGCGCCGAGGTCACCGTCGTCGAATCGGAACCGACCCCGCTGCACGGCGTCCTCGGCCCTGAGGTCGGCGGTGTCTTCGCGCAACTGCACAGCGAGCACGGGGTCCGCTTCCACTTCGGCGCGAAGCTCACCGAGATCGTCGGTCAGGACGGCCTGGTCCTCGCGGCCCGCACCGACGACGGCGACGAGCACCCCGCGCACGCCGTGCTCGCCGCGATCGGCGCGGCCCCGCGCACCGCGCTCGCCGAGGCCGCGGGCCTGGCCCTGGTCGACCGTGCGCACGGCGGAGGCATCGCGGTCGACGCCTCGCTGCGCACCTCGGACCCCGACATCTTCGCGGCCGGTGACGTGGCCGCCGCCCAGCACCCGCTCCTGAACACCCGCCTGCGCGTCGAGCACTGGGCCAACGCGCTCAACGGCGGCCCCGCCGCCGCCCGCGCGATGCTCGGCCGTCCGGTGACATACGACCGGGTCCCCTATTTCTTCTCCGACCAGTACGACATGGGCCTGGAGTACTCGGGCTGGGCGCCTCCCGGCTCGTACGACCAGGTCCTGATCCGCGGGGACGCGATGAAGCGGGAGTTCATCGCCTTCTGGCTCTCCGACGGCAAGGTCCTGGCCGGGATGAATGTGAACGTATGGGATGTAACGGATCCCATCCAGCAGCTCATCCGCACAGAGATCCAGGTGGACCAGGAACGCCTCGCCGACCCGACGACCCCACTCGCATCCCTCCTGGAGGAGTGAGCCGGGACTGTCACTGCCGCACCGTAGACTTCATGCGTGGCAGGCAGGATCAATGACGAGGACGTGAAGGCGGTACGGGACGCGGTCCCGATCGACGCCGTGGTGTCCGAGTACCTGCAGCTGCGCAATGCGGGCGGCGGGAACCTCAAGGGACTCTGCCCCTTCCACGACGAGAAGTCGCCGTCCTTCCAGGTCAGCCCGAGCAAGGGGTTCTTCCACTGCTTCGGCTGCCAAGAGGGCGGCGACAGCATCACCTTCGTGATGAAGATCGACCACCTCACCTTCTCGGAGGCGGTCGAGCGTCTCGCCGGCCAGGCGGGCATCACCCTGCGGTACGAGGAGGGCGGCTACAACCCGTCCCATCAGCGCGGCGAGCGGATCCGCCTGGTCGAGGCGCACAAGATCGCCGCGCAGTTCTACGAGGAGCAGCTGGCCACCAGCCCCGAGGCCGAGATCGGCCGGGTCTTCCTCGCCGAGCGCGGCTTCGACCAGGCCGCCGCCCAGCACTTCTCCGTGGGCTACAGCCCGGCGGGCTGGGACCACCTCACCCGCTATCTGCGCGGCAAGGGCTTCTCCGACAAGGAGCTCATCACCTCCGGCATCTCCCAGGAGGGCCGCCGCGGCCCCATCGACCGCTTCCGCGGCCGCCTGATGTGGCCGATCCGGGACATCGGCGGCGAGGTCGTCGGCTTCGGCGCGCGCCGCCTGCGCGAGGACGACAACGGTCCGAAGTACCTCAACACCCCCGAGACCGCGATCTACAAGAAGTCCCAGGTCCTGTACGGGATCGACCTGGCCAAGAAGGAGATCGCGAAGTCGTCCCGCGCGGTCGTGGTCGAGGGCTACACCGACGTCATGGCCTGCCACCTCGCGGGCGTACCGACCGCCATCGCCACCTGCGGTACGGCCTTCGGCTCCGACCACATCAAGATCCTGCGCCGCCTTCTGATGGACAACGGAAGCGCCCGCGTGATCTTCACCTTCGACGGCGACGCGGCCGGCCAGAAGGCGGCCCTGCGCGCCTTCGAGGACGACCAGAAGTTCGCCGCGGAAACCTTCATCGCCATCGCCCCCGACGGCATGGACCCCTGCGAACTGCGCCTCGCCAAGGGCGACGACGCGGTGGCGGACCTGGTCCAGCCCCGCACCCCGCTCTTCGAGTTCGCGCTGCGTCAGATCGTCTCCCGCTATGACCTGGAGACCCCGGCCGGACGTGCCGCCGCCCTCGACGAAGCGGCCCCCGTCGTCGCCCGGATCAAGAACACCGGCGCCCAGCACGAGGTCGCCGTCCAGCTCGCCGGCATGCTCGGCATCCTAGACACCCAGTTCGTCGTCAAGCGCGTCGCCCAGCTCGCCCGCTGGTCCCGCGACAAGGGCGGCCGCCCCCAGAACGACAGGCGCCCGCAGCAGTCGTACGAGGAGACGTCCTCGCGACCCGCGTCCGGCGCCCCCTTGAACCTGCGCAACCCGGCCTACGCGACCGAACGCGAGCTCCTCAAACTCGCCCTCCAGCGCCCCGAGTTGGTCTCCCCGGCCTTCGACGCCTACGGGGTCGACGAGTTCACCGCCCCGCCCTACGCCGCCGTACGCCAGGCGATCCTGGAGGCGGGCGGCGCCGAGTACGGCGTGCAGGACTCCCAGGCCTATCTCGTACGGGTCCGTGAGGCGGCCCCCGACGACGCGGTCCGCGCGATGGTCACCGAGCTCGCGGTCGAGGCGATCCTGCGCCGCACCGTCGACGAGAACTACGCGGGCGAACAGCTCGTCTGGGTCCGCCGGCGCGCCGTCGACCGCCGCATCCGCGATGTCCAGGGCTCCCTGGCCCGTCTCGGCCAGCACGCCGACCCGTCGAAACTCGCCTCCGTACAGGAGGAGTTGATGGTGCTCCAGCGCTACAACCGGGCGCTGCAGGACCGGGGCGCCGCCGCCCTCTGACCGGCCCGGCAGGCTCGACCGGCCGGCCCGGCGGGTTCAACTCCCGTTGCCGCGGGCACTGTTCGAACCCGATCGGAATGAACCGAACCGGTATACGAGTTTGTTCTGCGGGTAACCGACCGGTCACGGACCGGACTCAAAAAGTCACCGCACGCCCCTCGTGGCGGCAGTGTGTCGTACTCCACACTGGGGGCGGTGCCTGAGTCCTCGGAGCGCGGCAGGACCACCGGGCGTGGGCCCGAAACCCCCGCGGATCCGCTCACAGATCACGGGACACACGGCGGCGTGGCCGTCGGTGCAGTCCCCGACGTACCGCTGCCTCTAGCCCCCGAAGCGGCAGCGATCACCCTGGAGGTCGCCCCGGTGCAGACCCAGACCCAGACATTGAGCAAGTCCGGTACGCAGAACGGCATCCAGCCCACCCCGGACCCCACCGAGCTCATCGCTGCCGTCCCCACGCAGAGCCGCTCCGCCCACCACCCCGAAGCCACCGACGAGACCGAACTGCCGGAGCCGCCCGAGCGGCGGCCCGCGCGTGCGGAGACCGGCGGCCCCTCGTCCGATCTGTTCCGCCAGTACTTACGCGAGATCGGACGTATCCCCCTGCTCACCGCGGTCGAGGAGGTCGATCTGGCGCGGCGCGTCGAGGCCGGTCTCTTCGCCGAGGAGAAGCTCCTCACCACACCCGATCTGACCTCCCAACTCGCTCTCGACCTGGACAAGCTGGTCGTGATGGGCCGGATGGCCAAGCGCCGCCTCATCGAGGCCAACCTGCGCCTGGTGGTCTCGGTCGCCAAGCGGTACGTGGGCCGCGGACTGACCATGCTCGATCTCGTCCAGGAGGGAAACCTGGGCCTGATCAGGGCGGTCGAGAAGTTCGACTACGCGCGCGGCTACAAGTTCTCGACGTACGCGACCTGGTGGATCCGCCAGGCCATGTCCCGTGCGCTCGCCGACCAGGCCCGCACCATCCGCGTCCCGGTGCATGTCGTCGAGCTCATCAACCGCGTCGTCCGCGTGCAGCGGCGCATGCTCCAGGAGCGCGGCTACGAGCCCACGCCCGAAGAGGTCGCCCACCACCTCGACCTGCCGCCCGAACGCGTCAGCGAAGTGCTGCGCCTGGCCCAGGAACCGGTCTCGCTGCACGCGCCCGTCGGCGAGGAGGACGATGTCGCGCTCGGCGATCTGATCGAGGACGGCGACGCGACCTCACCCGTCGAATCGGCCGCGTTCCTGCTGCTCCGCGAGCACTTGGAGGCCGTGCTCTCCACGCTCGGCGAGCGCGAACGCAAGGTCGTGCAACTGCGCTACGGCCTCGCGGACGGCCGCCCGCGCACCCTGGAGGAGATCGGCCGGATCTTCGGCGTGACCCGCGAACGGATCCGCCAGATCGAGTCGAAGACCCTCAACAAGCTCCGCGACCACGCTTTCGCGGACCAGCTCAGGGGCTATCTGGACTGAAGGCGGGGTGTCCCGGTCCAACATGACGCCCCCTGACCGGGGTCGAATGTGACGCCCCCGACCGGGGACTACCAGGACCGGTCCGCGTGACCGGCGCGATAGGGCACGAGCCGCGGCACCCACCCGCGTACGGCACCCCGGTAGTCCTCGTACTCCTGGCCGAACTGCTCGCGCAGCTTGGGCTCTTCATAGCCGCGGACGAACGCGGCCATGACGGCCCAGGCGAGCAGCCCGTAGCCGAGCAGCACCGGCCGGGCGAGCACCAAGCCCTGCGCCAGGATCACGGCGGCCACGGCCACGTACATCGGGTTGCGCACATGGCGGTACGCGCCGGTCACCACCAGATGTTCGGTGGGCGCGACCGGCGCGGGGGTGCCGAGCCCCTGCAGCGCGAAGCGCGCGAAGGCGTGCAGCAGCAGCGCCGCCGATACGCCGAGGAACGCCCAGCCTGTCACCCGGACCGGCCCCCACCAGGGCCCGCCCGCACTCCATCCGGTGAGCAGCCACGGCACGAGCCCGGCCACGCTGCCCGGCGCCACCACGAAGAAGACCGCGCTGCCCACGGCAGCCGCACCCTTGCGCATGCTCCAAGAGTGCGGCGCCGACGACAGCGCGGTCCAGGCTTCCGCAGGACTTGGCCGACCAGGACCTGCTCGGCCACGACCTACTCGACCTCGGCGACCGCCTCCGCGAACTGCGCCTTGTACAGCCGCGCATACGCGCCGTCGGCCGCCAACAGCGCGTCATGCGTGCCCTGTTCGACGATCGAGCCGTTCTCCATCACCAGGATCGTGTCCGCGTCCCGGATCGTGGAGAGCCGGTGCGCGATCACGAACGACGTACGGCCGTGCGCGAGGCGGGCCATCGCCTTCTGGATCAGGACCTCGGTACGGGTGTCGACCGAACTGGTCGCCTCGTCGAGGACGAGGATCACCGGGTCGGACAGGAACGCCCGCGCGATGGTGATCAGCTGCTTCTCGCCGGCGCTCACGCCCGAGCCCTCGTCGTCGATCACCGTGTCGTAGCCCTCGGGCAGCGTCCGGATGAACCGGTCCGCGTGCGCCGCACGGGCCGCGTCCTCGATCTCGTCGCGCGTGACGTCCTTCGGGGCGCCGTACGCGATGTTCTCCGCGATCGTGCCGCCGAACAGCCAGGTGTCCTGGAGCACCATGCCGATCCCGGTGCGCAGTTCGTCGCGGGTCATCCGCGCGATGTCGACCCCGTCGAGCGTGATCCGCCCCCCGGTGACCTCGTAGAACCGCAGCAGCAGATTCACCAGCGTGGTCTTGCCCGCGCCCGTCGGTCCGACGATCGCGACCGTGTGCCCCGGCTCCACCGTGAGGGACAGGTCCTCGATGAGCGGCTTGTCCTCCTCGTAGCGGAAGGACACGTCCTCGAAGGACACCCTGCCGTGCAGGACATCCGGACGTGCGGCGGGCTGGGGATCCGCCGACTGCTCATCGGCGTCGAGGAGTTCGAAGATCCGCTCGGCCGAGGCGACCCCGGACTGCACCAGGTTCGCCATCGACGCGACCTGCGTCAGCGGCATCGAGAACTGCCGCGAGTACTGGATGAACGCCTGCACGTCACCGATCGACAGCGAACCCGACGCGACCCGCAGCCCGCCCACCACAGCCACGAGCACGTAGTTGAGGTTCGAGATGAAGAACATCAGCGGCTGCATCGCCCCGCTGTTGAACTGCGCCTTGAACGACGCCTCGTACAGTGCCTCGTTCTGCTCCGCGAACTGCTGCGCCGACTCGTCCTGGCGGCCGAACACCTTCACCAGGTTGTGCCCGGTGTACATCTCCTCGACGTGCGCGTTGACCTTGCCGGTCGACTTCCACTGCTGCACGAAGTGCGGCTGCGAGCGCTTGCCGATCGTCTTCGCCACGACGAACGACAGCGGCACGGTGATCAGCGCCACAAGGGCGAGCAGCGGTGAGATCCAGAACATCATCACCAGCACACCGACGATGGTGAGCAGCGAGTTCACCAGCTGGCCCATGGTCTGCTGCAGCGTCTGCCCGATGTTGTCGATGTCGTTGGTCGCCCGGCTCAGGACCTCACCGCGCTGCCGCTTGTCGAAGTACGACAGCGGAAGGCGCGACAGCTTCGCCTGGAGGTCCTCGCGCATCCGGTAGACCGTCATGTTCACGGCCCGGTTCACCAGCCGCGTCGCCACCGCCATCAGGGCGCCGGCGATCAGGAACACGATCAGGGCGAAGAGCAGCGTCTCGCCGACGGCATCGAAGTCGATGCCCTTGCCCGGCGTGAAGTCCATCCCGGACAGCATGTCCGCCTGGCCGCCGTCACCGCTCGCCCGCATCTGCGCGAGCACGTCGTCCTTGGTGGCGCCCTCGGGCATATCGCGCCCGACGATGCCCGCGAAGATCAAGTCGGTGGCATGGCCGAGGATCTTCGGGCCCACCACGGACAGGCCCACGCTCAGCATGACCGCGACGATCATCGCGTACATCGTCCAGCGCTCGGGCTTGAACTGCGCGAGCAGCCGCTTGCCCGAGTTCTTGAAGTCCATGGAGCGCTGATCGGGCCCGCCACCGGCCATCATCCGCCCTGCCGGCCCGGCCATCAGGCAGCCTCCGCTTCCGTGAGCTGGGAGAGCACGATCTCTCGGTACGTCCCGTTGTCCTGCATCAGTTCGTCATGCCGGCCGACCCCGACCACCCGTCCTTCGTCGAGCACCAGGATCCGGTCGGCGTCGCGGATGGTCGACACGCGCTGGGCCACGATCACGACGGTGGCCTCGGAGGTCTCCCGCGCCAAAGCCGCCCGCAGCGCCGCGTCCGTCGCATAGTCGAGCGCCGAGAACGAGTCGTCGAAGAGGTAGATCTCCGGCCGCTGCACCAGCGTCCGCGCGATCGCCAGCCGCTGCCGCTGACCACCCGACACATTCGTCCCGCCTTGCGCGATGGGCGCGTTGAGCCCGTTCTCCAGCTTCCGCACGAAGTCCGCCGCCTGCGCCACCTCGAGCGCGTGCCACAGCTCCTCGTCACTCGCGTCCGGATTCCCGTACCGCAGATTCGTCGCCACGGTCCCGGAGAACAGATACGGCTTCTGCGGTACGAGACCTACGGTCCGCGCCAGCAACTGCGGCTCAAGGGTGCCCACATCGACCCCGTCGACCAGGACCTCGCCCTCGGTCGCGTCGTACAGCCGCGGTACGAGCCCGAGCAGCGTGGACTTGCCGCTGCCCGTGGACCCGATCACCGCCGTCACCTCACCGGGCCGCGCCACGAGCGAGACGGCCTTGAGCACCGGCTCCTCGGCGCCCGGATAGCGGAAGCCCGCGTCCCTGATCTCCAAGTGGCCGTGGCGCCTGAGCTCCCGCACCGGATCCTTCGGCGGCACCACGCTCGACTCGGTGTCGAGCACCTCGGAGATCCGCTCGGCGCAGACCTCGGCGCGCGGCACCATCATGAACATGAACGTGGCCATCATCACGCTCATCACGATCTGCATCAGATACGCGAGGAACGCCGTAAGGGCACCGATCTGCATCCCGCCGCTGTCGATCCGGTGCGCACCGAACCAGACCACGGCGATCGACGAGATGTTCACCGTCGTCATGACGATCGGGAACATCAGCGCGAGCAGCCGGCCGGTCCCGAGCGAGACCTCGGTCAGCTCCTCGTTGGACTTCCTGAACCGGTCCTTCTCGTAGCCGTCCTTCACGAAGGCCCTGATCACACGGTTGCCGGTGATCTGCTCGCGCAGCACCCGGTTCACGGTGTCGAGCCGCACCTGCATGGTGCGGAACAGCGGACGGAGCTTGCGCACGATCATCGAGACCGCGATCCCGAGCACCGGCACGACCGCGACCAGGATCGCGGAGAGCGGTACGTCGAGGGAGAGCGCCATCACGATGCCGCCGACGCACATGATCGGCGCCGAGGCCATCAGCGTGAACGCCATCAGGACCAGCATCTGCACCTGCTGGACATCGTTCGTGGTGCGGGTGATCAGGGACGGCGCCCCGAAGTACCCCACTTCGCGGGCCGAGAACGACTGCACCCGGTCGAAGATCGCGGCCCGTACGTCACGGCCGAGCGCCGCGGCGGTCCGCGCGCCGTAGAACACGGCGCCGACGTTGCACACCACCTGCACCACGGTGATCCCGATCATCACGGCACCGAAGGTCAGGATGTAGCCCGTGTCCCCGGCCACGACACCGTTGTCGATGATGTCCGCGTTGAGGGTGGGCAGGTAGAGCGTGGCGCAGGTCTGCAGGAACTGCAGCAGCACCAGGAGGGCTATGGGTTTTTTGTACGGAGCGAGATGTTCCCGCAGGAGTCGTATGAGCACGCGATACCTATCGCAGTAGCCGGAGTCTGTGTTCTGTGGCCCGGGCGGTCCACTCCACCGCCATCCTGCGACACTCCACCGGCCGGAGCTCAACCGAATTACTCAAGCGTGGGTCAAGAAACCCCGCCCGCCCCCGAGCCCAGGCCTCGGACCCGCTCAGACCTTCAAGGACCCGAAAGCCTCCGGATGGGTCTGCTCCCGCACCGCCGTGTACTGCTGGCGCACGGCCTGCCCCACGGCGAGCTCCTCACCCGGCTCGAAGACCTGCGTCGCCGCACCCTGCCAGGCCGGGGGAGCGGACGGGTGCAGCGTGCCCTGCTGTACGCCGAGTGCCCAGGCGGCCTGCCGGGCCGCGCCGAGGGCCGCGTAGTCCGCGGGCTGCGGCACGACGACCTGCGCACCGAGCAGCATCGGGGCGGCGGCCTGTACGGCGGGCAGCTCGGCGGCGGCACCGAGCAGGAACACCCGCCGGACCTCCACCCCGCGCGCCCGCAGCACACCGAGCGCGTCCGCGAGCGAGCACAGCATGCCCTCGAACGCGGCCCGCGCCAGATGCTCCGGCTTCATCGACTCACGCCGAAGCCCGTGCAGCGTGCCCGCGGTGTGCGGCAGCTGCGGCGTCTTCTCGCCCTCCAGATACGGCAGCATCACCAGACCGTGCGACCCCGGCGTCGACTTCAGGGCGAGCTCGGAGAGCCCGTCGAGGTCGGTGGAGAGCAGATCGGCGGTGCCGCGCAGCGCCCGTACGGCATTGAGCGTGTGCACCACCGGCAGGTGCATCCCGGTCGCATCGGCGAGCGAGGTGATCATCCCGGTCGGGTCGACAAGCGCCTCGTGGTGCACGGCCATCACGGACCCGGACGCCCCGAGCGACACGACGGCGTCACCGACCCCGATCCCCAGCCCGAACGCGGCCGCCATGGTCTCGCCGGTCCCGGCCGAGATCAGCAGCCCCTCGGGCGTCGTCCCCGCGGCCTCGGCCGGGCCGAGCACCTCGGGCAGCGCGGTCTGGTGGCCGAGCGCCAGCTCGACGAGATCCGGGCGGTACGAGGAGGTCGCCGCCGACCAGTAACCGGTACCGGAAGCGCCACCGCGGTCGGCGGTCCTGCGGGCGGGCCGCCCGAGCAGCTGCCACACCAGCCAGTCGTGCGCCTGCATCACGGCCGCCACGCGCTGCGCGGCCTCGGACTCGCTGCGCGCGAGCCAGCGCAGCTTCGTCACCGGGTGCTGAGCCGCCGGCACACAGCCCACGGCCTCGGCCCAGGCCTGCCGTCCGCCGAGACCGTCGATCAGATCCGCCGCGGCGACCTGCGCCCGCTTGTCCCCGCCGACGAGCGCGGGCCGCACGGTGTTGCCGTGCGAGTCCAGCGCCACCAGCGCGTTCTGCTGGGCGGAGACCCCGATGGCCTGCACCCCTTCGAGCAGCCCCCCGGCCGCGGCCTCACCGAGGCTGAGCAGCCAGGCCTGCGGATCGACATCGGAGGGCCTGCCCTCCAGCGGATGCGGGGCATAGCCCTGCCTGATCACGGCACCGGTGTCGGTGTCGCAGACCACGATGCGTGTGAACTCGGAAGAGCTGTCCAGCCCGGCGACTATCCCCATGCGGTGAAGTTTGCCTTACGCGGCGGGGGTGGCGACGGGCCGGAGTGTGATGTTCGCGGCAGTCGAGGTCACGGCACGACGGAGCCCGGGGCGCCGACGTGTCGGCCGGCGCCCCGGGCTCCGTACGCGGTACCTCAGGTGTTGCTCGTGCCCCAGTCGTCCTCGGCACCGCCGCGGGACTTCTCGCGCAGTGAGCGCACCCGGTCCGCGACCGAGTCCGGCATCTTGTCGCCGACCTTCTCGCTCACCGACGCGAAGGCCTTGCCGGCCACCTCGCGGCCGCTCTGGGCGGCCGACTCGACGGTGTTGCGGACGGCGGGGTTCTGCGCGACCTGGCGGGCCGACTTCTTCAGCTGCTCGTAGCGCTCGCGGCCCGCACGGGTGCCGATCACGTACCCGAGGGCCAGTCCGGCGACGAACGTGAGCTTGTAACGCATGGCTGCCACCCTTTCGTAGCGTCCGGTCTCTGCGCCCCTACCCGGAACCGATTGGCGGAGCACCCCCCTGCTTGCGCTAATGTATGTGTCGCAGCGAGCACACGCCGCCCCGGGAACACCCAGGTAGGTGAGCTTGTTGCACACGAGGCATTCCCCTGTAGCTCAATTGGCAGAGCAGCCGGCTGTTAACCGGCAGGTTACTGGTTCGAGTCCAGTCGGGGGAGCTCGATCTCCTGTAGCTCAATTGGCAGAGCAGCCGGCTGTTAACCGGCAGGTTACTGGTTCGAGTCCAGTCGGGAGAGCAGCCGGAAAGGGACCCCTTGAGGGTCCTTTTTCATGCCCGCGGGAACCGGCCGGTCCGGATGCAAGTCCTGTGCAGATGTGGACCGTCGTCCGCAGCTCAGGGCAGAGCAGGCCATCCGGCGCGGGAGATCGTATGACCGGCTATGCTGCGGCAGACGGCGCGTACATGTGTACGCGACACGCCGCTAAGGGGCGGTAGCTCAGCCGGTTAGAGCAGCGGACTCATAATCCGTCGGCCGTGGGTTCGAGTCCCACCCGCCCCACCATGTGTTGCCCTTGCAGGAACGTTTTAAGCAGGGGCGACGTCGGGCCCCCACCGGAGGTGGGGGCCTTTTTCGCGCCGTGGGGACCGCCGAGGGGTCAGTGGGTCGCGGCGACGTAGACGCGCTGGGCCACTTCCAGGGCGGTACGGGCGAAGGCGCGGTTGGCAGGGGTGTTGTTGGACTTGAGCCAGACCGGGGCCCAGTCGATCTGCGGAGCGTCGGAGAACGGGACGTAGGTGATGTCGGGCCGGGTGTTGAACCGGGTGACATGCGCGCCGACGATGGCTCCGCAGGTGCCCGCGCCGATCAGCTGCTGAGCTTCCAGGAACGTCTCGACCTCGGGCCCCTTGGGGATCGCACGCCCTTGGGGCGTGCGATCGGGCCAGCGGTCCGAGGGCCAGTCGCCGGGCCCGACGCCGGCGACCCGGCCGAGGGGGACATCGACGAGGTCTTCCATGGTGACGCTCGTGCGGCGGGCCAAGGGGTGGTCGGTGGAGATCGCCAGCATCCGTGACTCGCAGATGATCACCGGGCCCGTGATCAGGTCGGGCCCTGCGATCGGCAGGTGCACGACCAGGATGTCGACCTCCCCGTTCCGCAGCCGCGCCACGGCCTCGATGAGCTGCACCTCGCGCATCTGCACGCGACAGCCCGGCTCCCGTGACCGGAACAGATGGTGGGCCTGGTAGACGACCTGGCCGGCTATGGCGCCGACGTAGCCGATCCGCAGCCCACTCGGGGCGGGCCGGGCGCTGTCGATCGCGCGGGTGAGGCCGGCCTGGATCTGTTCGTAGGCGGGCCGGAGATCCTCCTGCAACCGGTGGCCGATCGGCGTCAGGCCGACACTGCGGTTGGTGCGGTCGAACAGCGGCGCCCCGATGTGCCGTTCCAGCTTCTTGATCGTCTGGCTGATGCGGCCGGTGGTCACGTGCAGACGTTCGGCGGTACGTCCGAAGTGCAGCTCCTCGGCCAGTGTGAGGAACGCTTCCAGCTCCAGACGTTCGAGCACCGTGCCCCCGTGTTGAGTCTCGTTAAACGTGGGTTCCAGTATCGCCCGTTGATCGGCCGGTTTCCGGCGGGCAGCCTGGTCAGGACGGTGCGGGCGGCCGGAATCCGCCGTAAGGGAACCAAGTGTTCCTCGCCTGGCCCGTGCCCGGACCGCGCCGTTTCCCGAGCCTTGTACCTGTCCCGAGGAGCAACCTGTGGGCAAGATCGTCGCGTTGACCTATGTCTCGCTGGACGGCGTCATGGAGAACCCGTCCTGGGCCGGGGCCTACTTCGACAGCGACCATGCCAAGTACGCGCACGGGCAGTTGTTCGCGGCCGATGCCCTGCTGCTCGGCCGCACCACGTACGAGGCCATGGCCGCCGCCTGGCCGCTGATGGAGGAGTCCGAGGGCGGGTTCGCCGTCCGGATGAACGCGCTCCCCAAGCACGTGGTGTCCACCACCCTGGAACAAGGGGAGTGGAATGCCACCGTGGTGCGCGGTGACCTGGCCGCGGAGATCGCGAAGGTCAAGGACCGGTATGCGGGCGACATCCTCCTCTACGCCAGCGGGCGTCTGCAGAACTCTCTGATCGCACTCGGGCTGATCGACGAGCTCAAGCTGTGGATCCACCCGGTCGTGGCCGGCAAGGGCAAGCGGCTGTTCCCCGAAGGCACTCCCGGCACCTCATGGACTCTGGCCGGCACCACGAGCTTCAGCACCGGCGCCGTGGTGCTCGACCTGCGTCCCGCCGCCCGGCCGTAGGGGTTGCTCTTCGGCGGGGGCACCCGCGGCATGAACCCCCTTACGCATCAAGCACATTGGAGCTTTTGGCATGCGCACAACAGATATCAGGACCGGATCCAGACCCGTGGAGAGCGCCCGTCGTACGCGCGTCCGCCGGACGCGCGACCCGCGCCGGGCGGCGCTCGTCGTTCTCACGGCCGCCGCACTGATGACCATCCTCGACGGCAATGTGGTCACGGTCGCGATGCCCGCCATCCAGGCCGATCTCGGCTTCACGCCGGCCGGGCTCGCCTGGGTGGTCAACGCGTATCTCATCCCCTTCGGCGGGCTGCTGCTCCTCGCGGGGCGGCTGGGTGATCTGGTCGGTCGCAAGCGGATGTTCACGTCCGGGCTCGCCGTGTTCACCGCCGCCTCCCTGTTCGCCGGGATCGCCACACAGCCCTGGACGCTGATCGCGGCCCGCGCGCTGCAGGGCGTCGGCGGGGCGATGACCTCGGCCGTGGTGCTCGGCATGCTGGTCGCCCTCTTCCCCGGGGCCCGCGAACAGGCCAAGGCCATCGCGGTGTTCAGTGCGGCCGGGGCGGCGGGCGGGGCGCTCGGCACGTTCCTCGGCGGTGCGCTCACCCAACTGCTCGGCTGGAACTGGATCTTCCTGATCAATCTGCCGATCGGGGCGGTCGCGCTGGTCGCGGCGTTCCGCGTGCTGGAGGCCGATCGGGGCAAGGGGCTGCGGGCGGGTGCAGACTTCCCCGGCGCCGCGCTGATCACCGGCGCCCTGATGCTCACGGTCTTCACCATCGTCGAGGCGGGCACCCACGCCGGCACCACCACGGCCGCCCTCGCCGTGCTCGCGTCGGCGCTCCTTGCCGCGTTCGTGGTGCGCCAGGCCCGGGCGGCCCGTCCGCTGGTCCGGCTGGGCCTGTTCCGCTCCCGGTCGCTGTCGGGTGCCAACGCCATCCAGGTCCTGATGATCGCGGGCATGTACGGCTTCCAGTTCATCGGGGCGCTCTATCTCCAACAGGTCCTCGGTTACGACGAGTTGCTGACGGGTGTCGCCTTCCTGCCCGCGCCCGTCGTCATCGGTGTGCTGATGCTGGGACTGTCCGCGCGCATGATCGGCCGCTTCGGAGCGCACCGGGTGCTGCCCGCGGGGCTGGCGCTGATCGTCGCCGGTCTCGCCCTCCTCGGGCGGGCGCCGGCCGAGGGGGCGTACGTCGTCGATGTGCTGCCCGCACTCCTCCTGCTGGGCGGCGGATTCGCCGCGGCCATGCCCGCGGTGACGGCGCTCGCGATGGCAGGGGTCCGGAAGGAGGACGCCGGGCTCGCCTCCGGGCTCTTCAGCACCACGCAGGTGGTGGGCGGTTCGCTCGGGCTCGCGGTGCTCACCACGCTGGCGGCGTCACGGACACGGTCCCTGACGGGTGGGGGAGCCTCCTCCGTGGCCGCCCTCAACAGCGGTTTCCAGCTGGCCTTCTGGGTCGCGGCCGGGGTGGTCGCGGTGGGGCTCGTGGCCGCTGTGCTCGTGTTGCACCGGGTCCGTCCCCTCGCCCACTGAAACATCGCCCACTGAAACAGGAGCTGTCATGACCGCATCCGATGACCACATCCTTCTCCGAGGCGCCATCGCGCTCGCGGCCCAGGCCGGCGAAAGCGGCAACCCGCCGTTCGGATCGCTGCTCGCGGGACCGGACGGGACGGTGCTGGCCGAGGAGCGCAACACGACCCGTACCGACCGGGACATCACCGCCCACCCGGAACTGAAGCTGGCGCGGTGGGCCGCGCGGGAACTGGACGCGGCCACGGCCGCGGAGACCACGCTGTACACCAGCTGCCAGCCGTGCGGAATGTGCGCCGCGGTCATCCAGTGGGCGGGGCTGGGGCGGGTCGTCTTCGCCCTGTCCGGCGAACAGCTCCTGGACATCAGGCCGGGCAGCGGCAGGCCGCCGGTGCCTCAGGACGGCCCCGCGCTCCTCGAGGAGGCGCGGGCCGCGGTCGAGCCCTACTACCGCTGACTGCCACTGAGTGATTGCCACTGAGGACGGTCGAGACTTTAGTCCAGATTTCGCCGGGACCTTATGCTTTATGGTCTAAATGTCCGGAAAGTGACTTTTTAGGCATGAAGGAGACGTTGTGCTGGCTGCCACCACGCGCATTGCTCACGAGCTGCATGAGCTGCCCGAACTGCCCGAACTGCCGGAGCTGCAGGAGCAGCATGAGCAGCAGCTGGACGACACCCCCATCCTTCAGATCATGGAGGGCGCCCCGCACGGCATCCTCATCGCCTCCGCCGTACAGGGCGGGACCGCCCTGTACGCGAACGCCAAGCTCGGCGACATATTCGGCACCCGGGTGTCGACCGGGCCCGGCGAGCTCTACGCCGCCTCGACGGCGATCTTCGACCGCAACGGCGAGCCCCTCGCGTTCGAGGACTCGCCGCTCGGGATCACGCTGCGCACCCGCCGCCCGGCCAGCGCCGAGCTGCAGTACCGGATCCCTGGCGAGCCGGTGCGCTGGATGGACATCACCACCACTCCGCTGGACTGTCCCCGCAGGGGCCCGGTCGCGGTCGCGTACATCCATGACATCTCCAGCCGCCGGCACGCCGCCCTGGAACTGGACGAGGCCAACCGCCGGCTCGGCCAGCAGCTGGACGATCTGACCTGGGTGCACCGGCTCACCGAGGAACTGACCGAGGACGCCTCCCTCGAGGACACCCTGGAGCGTGTCCTTGCGGAGGGCGCCCAGCTTCTGCACGCCGAATTCGGAGTGGCCCGCGTCCTTGACGAGCAGGGGCAGATGCGGACCCGTGCGGTCCACGGGGTACCGCCCGGCAAGCCCGAAATGCATCAGGCGCTGCAGGAGATCGGACCCCAGCACCTCCTGGTCGCGGACATCCTGTCCGAGGGCGGCAGCACCATCATCGAGGACGTCCTGAACCACCCCTCGATCGGCCAGGAACTGCGTGACCTCGCCCGCAGCACCGGGTTCCGCGCCCTGTACGCACTGGCGCTGCCCGGCGCGGGCGGCAAACCCGTGGCCGCGGTCGCCTGGGCGTTCGCGCAGGCGGGCCGGCCGACCTCGCGCCAGCGCCAGCTCACCGAGACGTACTGCAGGTTCGCCGGTCAGATCGCCGAGAACAACCATCTCTACGAGCGCGAACACGCCATCGCGAGCACGCTCCAGCAGAGCATGCTGGCCCCCCGCCTCCCGGACGTGCCCGGGCTGCAGATCGCGGCGTGCAGTCTGCCGGGCGCCCAGGGCATGCAGGCCGGCGGCGACTGGTACGACGTGGTGGCCTTCGACGACGGCACCGCGGGGCTCGCGCTCGGCGACGTGATGGGCAAGGGGCTCGGCGCCGCCGCGGCGATGGGGCAGATGCGGACCGCGCTGCGCAGCTACGCACTGGTCGAGGGGCAGGACCCGGCCGCGGTCCTGACGGACCTCAACGCCCTGACCGTCGACATGAGCCTGACCGACATGGCGACCGTCCTGTACGCCCATATCGATCCGGCCGCGCGCCGCGCGGTCCTCGCCTCGGCGGGCCACTGCCCGCCGCTGCTCGTGGACGGTGAAGGGGCACGCTTCCTGCGCGCCGGGCAAGGGGTGCCGCTCGGGGTCGTGGACGACTGGTCGGCGGAGCAGGAGGCCGTCGAGCTGGCCCCGGGCAGCCTGCTGATCCTCTACACGGACGGCCTGGTGGAGCGCCGCGGCGAGGAACTCGGCGTCGGTCTCGAACGGCTGCGGCAGTCCGCGCTCGCGGCCCCCACCGAAGTGGGCGAGCTGTGCGCCTGGCTGATGCACGACTGCCTCGACGAGGGCGTCGGCCCCGATGACGTGGCCATTCTCGCGGTGCGGCTGCGCTGAGCGCCGTATCGCCCGTATGCCGCGAGCAGCGGGAAGGACGTAACGCATCCAGTGGGTCCCGGGGCACCGCACCTGCGTGTCCCATTCCTGGAAACCGCAGGTCAGGGCATGGTCGAGGCATGCAGAGGCGACGATTCGCGGGCCGTGGCGGGGACTGGGCGGCCGTGGCGCTCGCCTTTCTCATCAGCCTGCCCAACACGCTGATCCGGCCCTGGGTGGACTGGACTCCCTTGTGGAGCTGGCCCCTCCTGGTGTCGGCGGCGGGCTCGCTGTTCCTGCTGGTGCGCCGCCGCTGGCCCGAGGTCCCGTTGCTCGCAGGCTTCGCGGTCCTGTTCCTGGCGCATGCCGACATCCTCGTGGCCTTCTCCCTCTACGCGGTGGGGCGCTACCGCACCCTGCGCACCACGCTCTGCTGGGTGGCCGTGGCCTTCCTGGTACGGGAGACCTTCTTCGCCTACGTCGACATCCGCTACGCACCGTTCGACGACTGGGAGATGGTGCTCCTGACGATCCGGGCCTCCACCCTCGAGGTGGTCGCTCCGGCGGCGGCGGGCATCGTCGTGCGCAACTACCGGGTCAGCGAACTCCTTGCCTCCCTGCGCGCGCAGATGCGGTACGAGGACGTACGGCGCGAGACGCTGCGGGAGGCCGAACGGAAGGCGGAGAAGGAACGCCGCAGAGTGGCCCGCGACGCCCATGACCACATCGGGCACGAGGTGACGCTCATGGCGCTCCAGGCGAATCTGCTCGCGGCCAAAGCGCCCGACCAGGCCACCCGGACCGCGGCCGAAGGCCTCGCCGAACTGGCCCGGGAGGCCATCGGCCGGCTGCACGAGATCGTGCAGGCGCTCAAGGAGCCGGGCGAGCCCGCCGACCAGGCGCAGCCCGGTCACCAGATCGCACAGCTCGTGGAGCGGACCCGCAGACACGGCGTCGACGTCCGGCTGGTGGAGCGCGGATGCGTAACGGCCCCGGCCGTGCCGTGCGCGGTGGACGAGCTCTGCTACCGGGTCGTCCTCGAGGGCCTGACCAACGCCGTCAAACACGCGCCGGGTGCCCCGGTGACCGTGACGCTGGAGCGGGACGAGGCGCGGATGCGCGTCAGCGTCCGCAACGCCGGCGCCCGTACCGGGCTTGCGGGAGCCTCGCCCCTGCCGCGGGGCGGGCACGGGCTGGCCGGACTCGTGGAGCTGGCCTCGCATCAGGGCGGCGAGCTGACCTGCGGGCCCACCGCCGAGGGGGAGTACGAACTACGGGCCGAGCTGCCGCTGACGGCGGTCACGGACCGGAGCCGAGGTGCGGCCGGTCAGGCAGCCGGTGAGCATGGAGATACCGATGAAGCACAGGGAGTGCGCAATGCCGGTCGACGTAGTGCTGGTGGATGACGAACCGCAGGTCAGAGAGGGAGTCAAGGCCCTGCTCGACACGACCGACGACATCGTGGTCGTCGGCCAGGCCGCGGACGGCGCGGAGGCGGTCTCGGTCTGCGCCCGGGTGCGCCCCGACGTCGTCCTCATGGACGTCAACATGCCCAAGGTGTCCGGCATCACCGCGGTCCGGCGGTTGCAGGACCTCTCGCCGCGGCCCAGGATCCTGATGCTCACCGCGATCGGTGACGAGGAGAGCTGTGTCGCCGCGTTCCAGGCCGGCGCCGACGGGTTCATCCTCAAGAGCGCCCGTACCGGCGACCTGATCCGCTCGGTGCTCGCGGTCGCCGAGGGCGACCCGGTGGTGGCCCCGGAGATCATGCGCATGCTGATCCGGCGGTCCGTCGACAAGGCCGATCCGGGGATCTGGCAGGCCCGTCAGCGCGTCAGCACCCTGAACGGCAGGGAGCGCGACGTGCTCGCGCTCCTGGGCAGCGGTGCGAGCAACGCCCGGATCAGCAGCGAGCTGTTCATGGCGGAGGGCACCGTGAAGGCTTATGTCTCCCGGCTGCTGACCGAGCTGAAGGTGGAGAACCGCACCCAAGCCGCCCTGATCGCCCACCAGTTGGGCCTGGTGGTGCAGGGCAAGTCGGGCCAGCCGACGGCATAGGGCCAGGAGGCGGGTGGGCCCGGTCGTCGGTCGTCGAAGTGAAGCCCGCGGCTACAGCGGGGCCTGCCAGGTCACCGTCGTGGGGGACGTGCCGTCCTCGGTGCGGCCGTCGTCGGACACCGTCAGGCGTACGGCCGCGCGTCCGTCCGGGAGTTCGGCCGCGCAGTCGACCGTGATCTCGATACGGGAGATCCCGGTGCGCCGGGACGCCGCGGCCAGGGCGCGGCGCAGCGCCGTCAGGAGCTGCGTGGCCGTGGGCTCGCCGAGAGCGGCGTCGACCGGCCCGTTGAAGTGCGTCGAGGGCGTGATGCCCGTCGCGGCCGCGGCGCCGGCCGCCTCGCGAAGGACCTTGCCGCGGAACGTGGTGGGGGCGTCCGCGGGCGGCTGCTGGAGGGCGAAGATCGCGGTGCGTACTTCCTGGATGGTGGACTCCAGCTCGTCCACCGCCTTGCCGATGGTGCCCTGCACATCGTCGACGCGAGCCCTGCGCTGGGCGGACTCCAGCATCATCCCGGTAGCGAAGAGCCGCTGGATGACCAGATCGTGCAGATCGCGGGCGATACGGTCGCGGTCCTCGAAGACGGCGAGACGTTCCCTGCTGACGCGCGCCTCGGCGAGCACCAGGGCGAGCGCGGCCTGGTGGGCGAACTGGGTGGCGAGCAGCCGCTCCAGGGCGGAGTAGCGGCGGGCCCCGCGGGCGCGGGGGAGGGCGAGCGTGCCGATGAGGAGGCCGTCGCTCTGCAGCGGGAGCAGCATGCTCGGGCCGAACAGCTTGCGGACCTCGGTGGTCATCCGCGGGTCGGTGGCCGAGTCCTCGACGAACACCGGCTCGCCGCCGAGGAGTTGGGCGAGCACTGTGCTGCCCGGGTGGATCACCGTGCCGACCAGGTCGCCCGGGTCCTCGTGCGTGGACGCCGTGACGATCTCCATGCCGCCGTCCGGCATGGGCTGCAGGATCACCCCGGCCACGGCGTCGGCGAGCTTGCGGGCTTCCTCGGCCACCACCATGAGGGCGTCGTCCGGGGCGTCACCGCCGAGCAGTGCGGTCGTCACGGTGGCCGAGCCCGCGATCCAGCGCTCACGTTGCCGTGCGTTCTCGTACAGGCGGGCGTTGCCGATCGCGATACCGGCCTGCGCGGCGAGGATCCGCAGCGCCTGCTCGTCGCCGAGCGTGAAGGGGCCGCCGCGCTTCTCGGCGAGGTAGAGGTTCCCGAACACCTCGCCCTGGACCAGGATCGGGACGCCCAGGAAGCTGTGCATCGGCGGATGGCCGGGCGGCATGCCGCAGGACTGCGGGTCCTCGGTGAGGTCGTCGAGGCGCAGCGGCCGCGGTTCCTTGATCAGGGCGCCGAGCACACCGCGTTCACCGCAGGGGAGCCGGCCGATCCGCTCGCGGGTCTCGTCGTCCATACCGGTGGTGAACAGCTCGGTCAGGCGGGCCTGTTCGGGGTCGACCACGCCCAGGGCGCCGTACTCGGCGTCGGTGATACGGGTGGCCGCGTCCACGATGTGCTGGAGCGTGGAGCGCAGTTCGAGATCGGCGCCTACGCTCAGGACCGCTTCAAGGAGGGGTTCGACCGGGGCGCTCAGGGAGCGCTCGGCCCCGCGCTCGCCCTCGTGCCCGGCCCCGCGCTCGCCCTCGCGCCCGCCCTCACCGGCACGTTCGCCGGTCCCCTTGCCGATG
Organism: Streptomyces mesophilus; assembly: GCF_011044995.1. GTDB lineage: Bacteria > Actinomycetota > Actinomycetes > Streptomycetales > Streptomycetaceae > Streptomyces > Streptomyces mesophilus. Next base: position 21,463 of record NZ_JAAKZW010000129.1, read on the forward strand.
CTCTCGCCGCTCCCCGTACCGACGCTGTCGTCGCTCATCCCCGTACCCTCCTGGTCGCTCGCCCGCCGCAGGTCAGGCGGGTTCGCGGCCGGCCGACGGGCGGCCGCGGGCCCAGTCCACCAGACCGACGAGCGCGTAGAGCGCACAGGCACCGCCGAGCAGCAGAAAACCCCACTGCTGCTCGGCGAACGCGTCCATCGTGATCAGCGACGCCCCCACGAACCGCAGCCAGAGCCGCGGTGTCGCCCCTGGTGCCAGGCGCCCCAGGCGCGCGGGCAGACAGGACGCGAGGACCAGCAGGGCGCCGATGAACTGTACGGACTGCGACACGACGGGCGCCTCCAGAAGGTTCGGAAAGAGTCGGTCCGCGAGGGGTGCTCAGTCCGCGAGCGGGTTGAGCTGCATCGGCTCGATACGGCCCTCGAGCATCGCGCCGAGGCCGAGGATCGCGCAGACGTCGGGGCGTTCGGCGATGTGCACCGGCATCCCGGTCGCATTGCGCAGCATCTGGTCCAGGCCCGGCAGCCGGGCGCTGCCGCCGACCATCATGATCCCGCGGTCCGCGAGGTCGGCCACCAGATCCGGCGGGCAGTCGCGAAGGACCCGGCCGATGCCGTCGAGCACGGCGGTCAGCGGGGTGTGGATGGCGTCCCGTACCGCGGCCGTCTGCACCTGGACCGAACGCGCCAGACCCGTGGCCACGTCACGGCCGTGGATCTCGGTGGACTCGGGGCCGTGCGGGGTCAGACCGTTGCCGCTGAGGGCCAGCTGCAGCGGACGTACGGACTGGCTCGGCAGCATCAACTCGTGCTGCTGGCGCAGATGCTGGACCACCGCGTGGTCGATCGCGTCGCCGCCCACCGCGATCCGGTCGGCCGTCACGATCGCCCCCATCGAGAGGACCGCGACCTGGGTGGTCGCCGCACCGCAGACGATGATCATCGTGGCCTCGGGGCGCTCCACCGGAAGCCCGCAGCCGACCGCCGCGGCGATCAGCGTGTCCACCAGCTCGACCCGGCGCGCACCGAGCCCGATCAGCGTCTCGGTGGCCGCGCGCTGCGCGAGCGGATCGGCGTCGTGCGGGACACAGGCCGCGGCGCGAAGCCGGGGCTTGCGGCGCAGGGTGCGGCGGAGCTTGTCGTCCAGGAGATGGCCCAGCATCCGCCGGCACATCTCGATGTCCACGACGGTGCCGCCGGAGACCGGACGGACCACACGGATGTACGCGGGGGTGCGGCCCGTCATGCGCTCGGCGAACTCGCCGACCGCGATCAGCGCTCCCGTACGGGTGTTGACGGCGCACACGCTCGGCTCGTCCACGACGAGCCCCGCCCCCTTGACGAAGACCCGCGTCCGCGCGGCGCCCAGGTCGACGGCGATATGGCAGCGACGCAGCTGCTCCAGGCTGACGGTCATGGCGAATTCCTCCCGAGGCACAGACCGTGAAGGGCCGCCGGCCGGCGGTCCCTTTCGCATCGTGCGGGGGGCCGGGGCGGGCCGCGCGTTGTGGTGGGCCGGGT
>NZ_JAAKZW010000012.1 GCF_011044995.1 Streptomyces mesophilus
TGTATAAGAGACAGCCCAGTTCCGGGAAGGGGCGGGTAGGGGAAACGGCCCGCCGCAGGCGCCCCACCCGCAGCAGAAAACCCGCCCAGACCCGAGCACCCCCACGCACCCCGCATCATGGGATGCGAACGAAAGGAGGGCCGTCGCATGGCAAACGGCACGATCCGCTACTGGGCCGCCGCCAAATCCGCCGCCGGCCTCGCAGAGGAGCCCTACGACGCCGAGACCCTCGCCGAGGCCCTCGACGCGGCCCGGGTCCGACACCCCGGCGAACTCGTCCGCGTCCTGCAGCGATGCTCGTTCCTCATCGACGGCGACCCCGTGGGTACCCGAGGACATGAGACCGTACGCCTTGCCGAGGGCGGCACGGTCGAGGTGCTCCCGCCGTTCGCAGGAGGGTGACCCGTACACGATGAACGACCAGAACCAGCAGGGTTCGTACGACCCGTACGGGCAGCAGCAGCAACCGCAGCAGCCCGACCCGCAGTGGCCCTCGGACACGGGCACGCCCGGTTACGACGAGGCGCCGCACACCCAGCGCTGGCAGGGCCAGACCTGGGAGACCCAGGCGCACCCGCACACCCAGGCCCCCGCGGCGGACACCGCGTATCTGCCGCCGCAGAACTACGGCGCGGGCCCGCTGCCGCCGGAGGCCCCGTACCCCCAGCAGCAGTACCCGCAGCAGGGCACCGACCCGTACGCGGCCCAGTACGGCGAGCCGCAGCCCGCGTACTCCGCGGACCAGGCGTCCGCACACCCCGCCGACCAGGGGACCGCGTACCCCTACGACGAGCGCGCCGCCGACGCGTACGCCTACAGTGCGGCGCCTGCGGAGCCGGCCGCGCAGCAGCACCAGCAGACGTACACCCCGGCCCCCGCCGAGCCGGCTCCCGTAGGCGGGCCCGCCTACGGGCCCGCCACGGTCGTGGGCAATCAGCGGATCACCGACGCCCAGCGGGCCCGCGCCGAAGGGCGTTCGCCGATCATCGCGCCGGGCATCCAGCCCGCCGGGATCACCGCGGGGATCGGTCTGCTGCTCGCGGGCGGCGCGGCCATCGGCCCGTACGCCCTGCTCGTCCCGCTGCTCGTCCTCCAGGCGCTGACCGCGGCCGGCTGGTTCCGGCTCAACGGGATGTGGCCCGCGCGCCAGGGCATCGCCCTCGCCTTCGCGGGCGCGCTCGCCGCGGACCTCGTGCTGCTCACGACCGGCCGTGAGCACGCGCCCGCCGCGATCATCGGCACGCTCGGCGTCTGGGTGCTGCTCACGCTGGTGCTCCAGCTGCGTTCCCGCGCGGACGCCGACGACCGCATGCAGGGCCTGATGGCCACAGTCGCCTCGGCCGCGCTCGCGATCATCGCGGCCGGTTTCCTCGGTGCCTCCTCCGACGCCGCGACGGTCGGCGCGCTCGCGGCCGCGGCCGCCACGCTCGCCCGCGCGCTGCCGCTGCCGTCGGTCGCCTCCGTGGTGGTCGCGCTGCTCGCGGCGGCCGGTGCGGGCATCGCGGCCGGCGGCATGACCGGTCTCGGCTCCGGCGGGGCGCTGCTCGGGTTCGGTGCCGGTGTCTGTGCGCTGATCGGTCTGCGCGTGGCCAGCTACGACTACCCGTCGCGCTTCGTGCACATGACGGCCGGCGTCGCGCTGCCGCTCGCCGCGGCCGCGCCCGCGGTGTATCTCCTGGGGCGCGCGATCGGCTGACCGTCTCGGCCCGTACGGCGCCGGGGTGGCCCCTCCTGTCAGGGAGGGGCCACCCCGGCGCCGTTGTCACAGCTGTTCGACAAGATCTCGAGTGTTCGACGTAGCCCCGGGGGACACGGTTAGGCTCCCCGCAAAGACACCTGAGGTGGGGGCTACACCGTGCGCGGACTGCGAATACTCCTGATCATCGCCGTGATCCTGGGCGGACTCTTCGTCGTGGCCGACCGCATCGCCGTGGGCTTCGCCGAGGACGAGGCGGCGGACAAGATACGCGTCAGCGAGGGCCTGGCCGAGAAGCCGGACGTCTCCATCAACGGCTTCCCCTTCCTGACCCAGCTCGCCGGCGGCAAGCTCGACGACGTCTCGATCGGCATCGACGACTACGAGGCCCCCGCCGAGGACGGCAAGAAGATCCGTATCGCCGAGCTGGACGCCACGATGCGCGGCGTCGAGTTCTCCGACAGCTACAGCTCGGCCACCGCCGACAGCGCCGACGGCTCCGCGCTCATCGCGTACGACGAACTCCTGAAGGCCGCGAAGGTCGAGGCCGCGCAGGTCGCTCCCGGGATGACGGCCAAGGTCGTGGGCCTCTCCGCGGCCGACAACGGCAAGATCAAGGTGGCCATCGAGGTCACCGCGTTCGGCAAGAAGCTCCCGCCGATCGGTGTGACCAGCACGGTCACCGTCGAGGACGGCAACACGGTCTACGTCCACGCCGACGCGATGCCCAAGCTGGCCGGCGTCTCCGTCGCGGACCGCAAGATGCGCGAGATCACCGACTTCAAGCAGAAGATCGACGGGCTGCCCGCGGGCATCGACCTCAAGTCGGTCCGGTCGGCCGAGGAGGGTGTGGAGATCGCGGTCACCGGCACCAAGGTCAAGCTGGTCGGCTGAGGCATCTCGCACGCATCGCGCACGCATCTCGCACTGCGAGACAAACCCGTCCATCCGTACGGTGTGACGGGCACGACACCCGCCTCCGCCCCCCGTCGAACCCGGCCTCAGGCCCTCCCGATCCCGACATGCGGACGATCGCGTATCAAAATACGGACGACCGGTGACACGGCGACCGATACGTCCCTACGATCGGGCCCATGAAGCAACAGGCGGCGGATTTCACGAAGCGGCGGGCAGTGGACCTGTGCCGCGTCGCCGCCATGCTCTGTCGCACCGCCTGAGCGGGCATCCGGCCTGTCCGGCCGCCGACCCCCGCTTTCCCCGGACCTCTTGAGCCGTCACGGCTCGGGGTCACCCCGTGCCCGTGCGCGCACCCCGTTTTCGCATGCCTTGCCGCATCCCTGCCGTAACTGCCCCGGAGGAGACAGCACATGAGCCGCAATGACGTCCTGGTGGACGCCGACTGGGTCGAGGCCAACCTCGACAACCCCAAGGTCGCCATCGTCGAGGTCGACGAGGACGCCTCGGCGTACGACAAGAACCACATCAAGAACGCCGTCAAGATCGACTGGAAGCAGGACCTTCAGGACCCGGTCCGCCGCGACTTCGTCGACCAGGCCGGCTTCGAGAAGCTGCTCTCCGAGCGCGGTATCGCCAACGACGACACGGTCGTCCTCTACGGCGGCAACAACAACTGGTTCGCCTCGTACGCCTACTGGTACTTCAAGCTCTACGGTCACCAGGACGTGAAGCTCCTCGACGGCGGCCGCAAGAAGTGGGAGCTCGACTCCCGCGACCTGGTCACCGAGATCGCCGCGCGCCCGGCGACCGAGTACAAGGCCAAGGCCCAGAACACCGCGATCCGCGCCTTCCGCGACGACGTCGTAAGCGCGATCGGCACCCAGAACCTGGTCGACGTGCGCTCGCCCGACGAGTTCAGCGGCAAGCTGCTCGCCCCGGCGCACCTTCCGCAGGAGCAGTCGCAGCGCCCCGGCCACGTGCCGAGCGCCCGCAACATCCCGTGGTCCAAGAACGCCAACGACGACGGCACCTTCAAGTCGGACGACGAGCTCAAGAAGCTCTACGCCGACGAGCAGGTCGACCTCGCCACGGACACCATCGCGTACTGCCGTATCGGCGAGCGCTCGGCCCTGACCTGGTTCGTCCTGCACGAGCTGCTCGGTGTCGAGAACGTCAAGAACTACGACGGCTCCTGGACCGAGTACGGCTCCCTCGTCGGCGTGCCGATCGAGCTCGGCTCCAACTGACCTTCCGCTGACCTTCCTTCGAAAGGATTCGACCTATGTGTGGAGCGCAGGCCGGCGGCCCCGACGCCTCGACGATCAAGCCCGGTGAGACCACCATCCAGGGCCAGGTGACCCGCGACGGCGAGCCCGTCACGGGGTACGTGCGACTGCTCGACTCGACCGGTGAGTTCACCGCCGAGGTGCCCACCTCGGCGACCGGGCAGTTCCGGTTCTACGCGGCCGAGGGCACGTGGACGCTGCGGGCACTCGTGCCCGGCGGCACCGCGGACCGCACGGTGGTCGCGCAGACCGGCGGCCTCGCCGAGGTCGCGATCGCGGTCTGAGCACCGCAACGACGGCGGCCCGTACACCGCCTCGCATACGGCCGGAGGGCCGCACCCCTGGGGGTTGGACGCTTACCAGGCAACGGGTGCGGTCCTCCGGCTTTTCGCCATACGGCGCTGCGCGGTGCGTTCGGCCTACGCTGGAGGTATGTACGCGCGAAGGCGGCACGTCTACTTCGCCATGATGGGGCTGTGCATCGGCCTCTTCGTGCTGGCGTGGGCCGTCGTCCGGTTGTGGTCGGTCCCGGTCGCGGTCGGGATGTGCGTGGTCGCCATGGTGATCCCGCCGGTCGCCGCGATCGTCGCCAACCGGCGCGGTCCGGAGGACCGGTGGTGGGACGACCCGTCAGGGGACTCCAAGTCCGACGACTGGTGGGACGAGCTGGACGGCAAGCGCAAGCCGCCCCCGTAGACGGGTGCCTCACGCCTCGCAGTGAGCCGCCAGCCCCGCCAGAATCATCTCGCTGCCCTCGCGCGCCTGGTCGTGGCCCTCCTTCGTGGCGACGGTCTGGTTGATCGTGGCCTTCGTACCGGTGCCGGACTCCGCGAAGACGACCTCCATGACCTCGGCCGGCTGGCCCGGCACATCCATCGTCACCACGAGCCGCTCGCCCTCCACGACCTCGCGGAACTCACCGGTCAGCGGGAACTGCCCGCCGTCCGGCATCCCGAGCGTCGCCTTCCACGGCCCGCCCGGCCGTACGTCGATCTCCACCGTGCCCTCCACGGCCCCGAACCAGGCCGGCCATTCGGCCGCGGTCGTGTAGGCCTGCCAGACGCGGGACACCGGGGCGGCGATCTCGCGGGAGACGGAGTAGGAGTAACCGGCGGTGTTCTGCTCGCTCATGGTCGTATGCCTCTCATCGGTGGTGCTCCGGTCGGCGCGGTCCAAGTGGCCGCTGCTTACGGGGTGTTGACGGACGGGGGCGCGAGAACTCATCGCAGATCCTGATGTGACCTGGGTCACTGGATGTATGCCCGTCGGGTCCGGTTGGCGGGCGTGTGCCCCGGTGGCGGAGGGTGCGATGCGTTCTGCGGTGATGTGGTTCCTTGCAGGTCAGGTGGTGTCCTAACCGTTATCGGGAGACGTACAACTCCCGGTGATTCCCGTGGGTCTTCTGGGCGCGCCGATACGGAATCGGCGAGTCCTAGGAGTCCTGGGGGGACCGTGGAACCAGCAGCACCGCCGATGCCGGAGTTCCGGCCGGCGACCGACGAGTCGCCACCGACACCGCCTCAGGCGCAGCCGCCCGAGGTGCCCGATGCGCCCGCGCGCCCGAAGCGCCGGCGCGGCCGGACGACCGCGCTGATCTTCGCCGCCGCGTTGCTCGGCGTCGCGGGCGGCACGGCCGTCGGCTACACCGTCCAGGCGGAGCGCAAGCCGACGCCGCTGCCGGCGCTGAGCCAGCAGGACCTGGCGTACCCGGAGAAGTCCTCGGCGACGGCCAAGGATGCGGGGGGCAGGCACAAGGCGGACGGGGATCTGCGGAAGCTGCTGTTGCCGCGGCCGTCAGGGTACCGGGACGCGTCGTTTGCGACCTTCGAGGGCGGGACGCTCTCGGATGACGGCTGGATGACGGTGCGGAGCTACATCCGGGAGTTCGAAGAGCCGCCGCGGATGCTCGAGCACCTCAACAGCATCGGTGTGCGCAGGATCGCCGCCGCCGACTGGGAGCGGGGCTCGCGGTTCGTCGCCATCCGGCTGGTCCAGTTCGGCAAGGACGGGGTCGCCGGGGCCGTCGAGAACGCCGCGGACCGGATGTACTACCTGGAAACCGACGGCACCGACCGCGGTGAGTTCCGCGGGAGCGTGGACGGCAGGTGGGCTCAGATGCCCGTGGAACGGGAAGCTGGCTACCTGCCCGTGTATCACGCGCAGGCCGCCGCCTTCCGCGGTGACGTCATGGTCGAAGTGCACATCTTCGACACGAAGCCCGTCAGCAAGAAGGACATCCGCTCGTTCGCGGAGCGGCAGGTGGGACGACTGTGAACGACGTACCGCACAATGAGGCCGCGCAGGGTGCTCCTCAGGCCCCGGCGCCTGCGGAGCCCCTGGGATTCGGCGCGCCTGACGCCCTGGCCTCGGGCCCTGAGCACCCCGAGCGTTCGGCGCGCTCGCCGCGAGCGCGCCGGATCGCCGCCGTGGTGCTGCCCGTGGTCCTCGTGCTCGGAAGCGCCGGCGGTGCCGGGTTCTACGTCAAGTCGACGGTGGACAAGGCCGATACGACCGTCACCACCACACACTGGGGCAAGCACGAAGAAGGCAGCGACCCGGCCGGCGACGCCCACCGGGGGCGCCACGACACCGAACTGTCCAAGTTGCTGCTGCCCGTGCCCGAGGGGTACCACCTCGGTCCGGACGTCGACGAGAACGGCAACGACACTTCGCTGTCGGGCAAGCAGGCCACCGCGCAGCTCAAGGCGACCGGTCGGGGTCTCACCGGCAAGCAGCGCCGGGAGTTCAACGAGCGGATGGAGAAGTTCGGCGTGCAGGGTGTGGCCGGCCGCTCGTATGTCGACGAGCAGTCCGGCCTCGTCGTGGAGACCACGGTCATCAAGGCGAAGGACCGCAAGGCGTTGAGGGATCTCCAATCCTTCATGACCTCACTGACCATGGAGGTCCCCGGCGCCAAGAAGGGCCCGAAGATCGAGGGGCACCCCAAGGCCAAGTGCACCTTGTTGCCCGCGGAGAAGGGCGTGGAGGTGGACGACATGTTCTGCAGCGCGCAGGTCGGTGACGCCTTCGTCAGCGTGTACGTGTACGGCCCGAAGCCGATGAACAAGTCCGACATCGCGGGCTTTCTGAAGAAGCAGCTCGACCACGTCAAGTCGCCGGGGGAGTACGTATGACCGACCAGCAGCTGACCCCGGGCGCCCCCGGGCAGCCGGGCATCCCGGCACAGCAGTCCTGGGGCGGTGTCACCCAGGTCGAGCCCGAGGGCCCGGCCACCTGGGTGCAGCCCCCGCCTCCGAAGCCCTCGCTCAAGGACCGGCGCGTCCTGCGCGCCGTGGCCCGCTGGACGCTGGCCGTCCTTGTCTGCGGCGGGCTCGGTGCCGGCTCCGCGTACGCCATCACCACGATGGAGCGCACCGACGTGCCGGGTCTCGCGACCCAGTCGGACGGCCGCTGGGAGTACCCGGAACTGAAACTCCCCGCGCTGCCGGCCGGGAAGCCGCAGCCCTTCGGCGAGGCCAACCCGGGCGAGATCCACCACGCCGCGCTCACCGAGCTGTTGCTGCCCGCGCCGGCCGGTGCGAAGGGCGACACGGGAGCGAAGGCGGTCAAGAGCAGCGAGTTCGCCGAGCAGTACGTGAAGGAGGAGCGCACCGACATCGTGAACGGTCTGCGCGACTTCGGTGCGCGCGAGATCGTGGCCCGCTCCTGGACCGCCCCCAACGGCACCGAGAGTCGGATCTACCTGGTGCGCTTCCCCTCGGTCGGCTACAAGGACGCCTTCATGGACACGATCCTGGCGCCGGGCGGCGATGTGGGCGCCAACCTGGAAGGGGTCGGCTCGACCGCGATCGACGAGCGGTGGGAGAACCCGCGCGAAGGCTGGAACACCGAGCACTACGTGTACGAGACCAATGAGGAGGGCGACGGCCGCGTCGCCTACCTCGCCTCGGGCGACACCCTCGGTCTGGTCGTCCAGTCCCACAAGGGCCGCGGCGCCGACCGCACCCCCTTCCACCAGAGCGTCGTCCTGCAGACCCAGCTCCTGAGCTGAGCCGGGCCCCGAAGGGCCCACCTCACAGCGACCCCCGGGCCCCAGCCGACTAAGCTGGGGCCCGGCCCGTACCTGCCCACAGCTCACAAGGAGCACCCGCCGTGCTTGAGGCATTCTTCTCAGCCCTGCTCGTTCTGGTCTGCGTCGGCGTTCTCGCCTTCGCCGGACTGACCGTGAAGAAGCTGTACCAGGGTCAGCGCTGACGCCCGTACGCGCCGGCCGCCCGTACATCCCGTACGCCCCGTACTGAGAGCAACTGATGATCGAGATCCCGTCCGACCTGAACCCCTCCCTCGTGCCCCTCGCCTTCCTGCTCGGCAACTGGGCGGGCGCGGGTGTCTCCGACTTCCCCGGCGCCGAGCAGTGCAACTTCGGGCAGGAGGTCAGCTTCAGTCACGACGGCCGTGACTTCCTCGAGTACCAGTCGCGTACGTGGGTCCTGGACGCCGAGGGCAACAAGGTCAAGCCGCTCGAGACCGAGTCCGGGTTCTGGCGGATCGACGCCGAGCGCAAGGTCGAGGTCGTGATGGTCCGCGACGACGGTGTCGTCGAGGTCTGGTACGGCGAGCTGGCCGACAAGAAGCCGCAGATCGACCTGGCCACGGACGCCATCGCGCGCACCGCCGCCTCCGGTCCGTACAGCGGCGGCAAGCGTCTGTACGGCTACGTCAAGGGCGACCTGATGTGGGTCGGCGAGAAGCAGACCCCCGAGGTCCCGCTCCGCCCGTACATGTCGGCGCAGCTGAAGAAGGTCGTCACGCCCGAGGAGGTCGCCGAGATGGCGCGCAACCTCGGTGATCTGCCGGACGACGGGATCGCGTTCTTCAAGTAGGCCCTCGAGCTTCGGGCGAAGGCACTTCAGGCAAGGCGCTTCAGGGCAAAGGCGGCATCCGGGAACGGGTGCCGCCTTTTGCCCGTTCGCGGCCGCCTGAACCCCCGGGGTACCCGCCTACACTGGGCCCTGTGGTGAGCACCGACTGGAAGAGCGATCTGCGGCAGCGCGGCTACCGGCTGACGCCGCAGCGTCAGCTTGTCCTCGAAGCCGTGGACACCCTCGAGCACGCGACGCCCGACGACATCCTCGCCGAGGTCCGCAGGACCGCGTCCGGGGTGAACATCTCCACGGTCTACCGCACGCTCGAACTGCTCGAGGAGCTGGGTCTGGTCAGCCACGCCCACCTCGGGCACGGCGCCCCGACGTACCACCTCGCGGACCGCCACCACCATCTGCATCTGGTCTGCCGCGACTGCACGAACGTGATCGAGGCGGACGTCTCGGTCGCCGCCGACTTCAAGGCGAAGCTGCACAGCGAATTCGGCTTCGACACCGATATGAAGCACTTCGCGATCTTCGGCCGCTGCAAGGACTGCACGGCGAAGGACGCCGGTCCCGGGAAATGGACCGGTCCCGCGGAACCGACCCGGAAATAAAACCGCCCCCCACCCCGTCGTTACGTGAGTGACCACCATGAAGAGCCCCTTGCTGTCCCTGCCCGGCGCCGTCCCCGCCGAGGGCGCCGATGAAGGCGTCGCCGCGCACTACGGCGAGCTGTACGGGGAGCAGCGCGCTCTCGCGGACGGGCGCGGCGTCGTCGACCTCTCGCACCGCGGGGTCCTGACGGTCACCGGCGACGACCGGCTCACCTGGCTGCACCTGCTGCTCACCCAGCACGTCAGCGAGCTCCCGCCGGGCCAGGCCACCGAGGCCCTGATCCTCTCCGCCAACGGGCACATCGAGCACCACCTCTCCCTCGTCGACGACGGCACGACCACCTGGGCGCACTTCGAGGCGGGCACGGGCGAGGCGCTGCTCGCGTATCTGGAGTCGATGAAGTTCTTCTACCGGGCCGAAGTGACCGACCGCACCGAGGAGTTCGCGGTCGTGCACCTGCCCGCCGGCTCGATCGCCGCGGTCCCCGAGGGCGTGGTCGCCCGCGAGACCGCGTACGGCCGCGATCTCTTCCTGCCGCGCGCCGAGCTGGAGTCGTACGTGGCGCAGAACGGCCCCGCGGCCGGCATCCTCGCGTACGAGGCGCTGCGCGTGGAGGCGCACCGGCCGCGGCTCGGCTTCGAGACCGACCACCGCACCATCCCGCACGAGCTGGGCTGGATCGGCAGCGCGGTGCACCTGCAGAAGGGCTGCTACCGCGGCCAGGAGACGGTCGCCCGCGTCCAGAACCTGGGCAAGCCCCCGCGCCGCCTGGTCTTCCTGCACCTGGACGGCAGCGAGGTCCATCTGCACGGCCACGGCACGGAGGTCCGCCTGGCGTCCGACGGCCCCGAGGGCCGCAAGATCGGCTTCGTCACCAGCTCGGCCCGCCACCACGAACTGGGCCCGATCGCCCTGGCCCTGATCAAGCGCAACATCCCCGCGGACGCCCCGCTGCTCGTGGGTACGACGGCGGCGGCTCAGGAAGTCGTCGTGGAGCCGTAGTCAGATCTCCAGGAGCACCGTGAACGGCCCGTCGTTCGTCAGCGACACCCGCATCGACGCACCGAACCGCCCCGCCCCCACCGTCGCCCCCAACGCCCGCAGCTGAGCGACCACTTCGTCGACCAGCGGCTCGGCGACATCGCCGGGCGCGGCCGCGTTCCAGGTGGGGCGGCGGCCCTTGCGGGCGTCGCCGTACAGCGTGAACTGGGAGATCACCAGGAGCGGTGCGTCGAGGTCCGAGCAGGACTTCTCGTCGGCCAGGATCCGCAGGGTCCAGAGCTTGCGGGCCAGCTGGGCGGCCTTCTCCTTGGTGTCGTCATGGGTGACGCCGACCAGGACGCACAGGCCCTCGCCGCTGAACTCGCCCGTCGTCCGCGGGCCGTTCTCACCTTGGACGACGACACTCGCCCCGTTCGCTCTCTGCACCACCGCACGCATACGGCACATCATGCCGTGCCCCCGAACGGCAGCACCGAACAGCACCCCGTGAGAGGGCGAAAGCTGCCAACTGCCGGGTGAACAACGGCAGAAGTTCCCCCACGCGCCCCATCCGCCGCGTAATGCCATGCACCTATCCGGGGCCGATCGAGTGCACTCCGCCACATATCCCCCACACTCAGTGGCACGATGCACACACGCGGTGCACCGCACCGAGCGAGGGTGGGGGTCCCCCCTGCTCGAGCCAAGCGAAAGCTTGGGGGAGGAACAGTCGCATGAGCACTCCGAGTACCGGACAGCCTTCCGGGCCCGTGCCGACAGCCCGTACGGGCCAGGCGGAAGCTGCCGCCGTACCGCGCCCGCCGGTCCAGCGCACGAACAGCCCTCTGCCCGAGCTTCCCGAGCACGACATGGGGGCGCTCAGGCTGCCGGAGCTGCGCAGGCTGCGCCGTACCTCCCAGCAGGACGAGGCGGACCTCAGCTATCTGCGCCGGCTGCTCCAGGGCCGGATCGACATCCTGCGCGCCGAGCTCGCCCGTCGGCTGCACGACCGTGCGCCCGAAGCCGCGGCGCCGGACCCGGCGATCGTGGAGCGGCTCTCCGAGATTCTCGCCGACGCCCCCTCCACACACCGCTCCTCCGCCCGCCATGTCACGCTCGGTACACCCCATGGCGAGGAGTACCGGCTGCTCGCCGCCGAGATGCTCGCCGAGGTGGAGCTGAGCGACCTCGACGCCCGTACGGACGAAGAGCTGCACACCGCGATGGGCCGCCTTGTCCGCCATGAACAGCAGGTCTCCCGGCGCCGTCAGGCGCTCCAGCGGACGGCCGACGATTGCAGCGCGGAGATCGCGCGCAGGTACCGTGAGGGCGAAGCACAAGTAGACGACCTGCTCTCCTGAGCCCCTGGGGTGACACGGCGGGCGGGCCCGCACCACCGGAAGGCCGACGATGACCTCCACCGCCCCCGCCCCGATACCTCCGGTCCTTGCCGAGGTCGTACGTTCCGGCTTCGTCGAGGGCCATCACCGGGGCTCCCTGGTCGTGCTCGCCGCGGACGGCACCGTGGAGCACGCGGTCGGCGACATCACGACACCCGTCTTCCCCCGCTCGTCCAACAAGCCCATGCAGGCCGCCGCGATCCTGCGCGCGGGCCTCGACCTGAGCGGCGAACGGCTCGCGCTGACCGCGGCCAGCCACTCCGGCGAACCCTTCCACCTGGACCTCGTCCGCAAGATGCTCGCCGAGCAGGGCCTTTCCGAGACCCAGTTGCAGTGCCCGCCGGACCTGCCACTCGACCCGGTCGAGGCCGAGACCTATCTGGCCGCCGGGCACGCCCGCGAGCGGGTCACGATGAACTGCTCCGGCAAGCACACCTCGATGCTGGCGGCCTGTGTGAAGGCGGGCTGGCCGACCGAGACCTACCTGGACCCGGCCCACCCGCTGCAGCAGCTCACCCGTGAGGTCGTCGAGGCGGCGGCCGGCGAACGGGTCGCGTCCATCGGTACGGACGGATGCGGCGCGCCCCTGATGGCGCTGACCCTGCCCGGTCTGGCCCGCGCCTTCCGCCACTTCGTCCTCGCCCCTTCCGGTACGCCGGAACGCCGCGTCGCCGACGCCATGCGCGCCCACCCCGAGTACGTCGCGGGCACCCGGCGCCCGGACACCTGGCTGATGCGCGAGGTGCCCGGCACGCTCTCGAAGATGGGCGCCGAAGCGGTCCAGGCGGTCGCGCTGCCGGACGGCCGTGCGCTCGCGTTCAAGATCGACGACGGTGCGACCCGGGCGCTGGGCCCGGTCCTTTCCCGCGCCCTTGAACTGATGGGCGTCGACGCGTCGGTGGTGGCACGGATCGGCGAGGCGCCGCTGCTCGGCGGCGGGATCCCGGTGGGGGAGATCCGCGCGGCCTTCTGAGTCCTGGCACACACCCCTTGCGTCCGCCGGCAGGTTCCGACCTGCCGGCGGACGCTTTCTTGTTCCCGGCGCCCCTGAATCTATACGCACGTATTGAACACTCGTATAGAACAGTCGTATAGTTTCGGCATGGCGGCAGTGGCGCCACCTTGGTGTCGCAGTTGATGTCGAGTGGCGTCTTGGCCGCACGTCTGTGACCTGCGCCTTCTGTTGGTGGATCCGGTGTGGCGCCATTTCTGGCGCACGCGACGCCAATAGTGGCTCGCCATGGCGCCATAACTGTGCCATTATGGCGCCACCGGTTAGTTCGGGGCTCGGCCACGGTCTTAGTGGCAGGAGACCGGGCGCCGGTGTCACAGAAAAGCCGTCGGTGCCGTCAAAGGGGTGTGGGGATCGTGGAGACAGGACACAGCAGCAGCCGGCAGGCGCCCGGCGCCTTCGTGGCCTTCGCGCGCTTCGTGCTCTGCGGCGGCGGGGTCGGGGTCGCCTCCAGCTTCGCCGTGGCGGGCCTGGCCTCCCTGATGCCCTGGATCCTGGCCAACGCGCTCATCACCGTGGCGTCCACGCTGCTCGCCACCGAGCTGCACGCGCGGTTCACCTTCGGCGCCGGCGGGCGCGCGACCTGGCGCCAGCACTGGCAGTCGGCCGGGTCCGCGGTGGCCGCGTACGCGGTGACCTCCGTGGCGATGCTGGTCCTGACGCAGCTGGTGGCCTCGCCGGGCGCGGTGCTCGAGCAGATCGTCTACCTGTCGGCCTCCGGGTTCGCGGGCATCGGCCGGTTCGTGGTCCTGCGGGTCGTGGTCTTCGCCCGCAGCCGGGCGCAGGCCGCACCCGGGTCCGCGCCGGTGGCCGCCGTGGTCCGGGCGCAGGCGCCGGTCGGCGCCCAGGCGCTCTGCCCGGCCGCCTGAAACCCGGATGCATCGGGCGCCGCACCCCGCCTACCGTGGCCCGTATGGTCGACATCCGTTCTCTCGCAGACGCCGACGTAGCCGACTGGGCCCGGGCCCTGAACACCGGGTTCCTGCGCAGTCCGGCCCTCACAGAAGAGCAAGTGGCCGAACGCCGCTCCTCCATCGACCTCTCCCGCACCCTCGGCGCCTTCGACCAGGGCCGCTGTGTGGCCACCTTCCGTTCCTTCGCGCAGAAGCTCACCGCCGTCGGCGGCGCGGAGGTCGCGGCCGACGCGGTCACCAACGTCACGGTCTCGCCGACGCACCGCCGCCGCGGTCTGTTGAGCCGGATGATGGCGAAGGACCTCGACGCGGCGAAGGAGCGCGGTGACGTCGTCGCCACGCTGATCGCCGCGGAGTACCCGATCTACGGACGGTTCGGATTCGGGCCCGCCACCTGGACCACCCAGTGGGAGATCGACGTCCCGCGCGCGGGCCTCGACCCGCGCTGGTCAGGTCCCGACGACGGTGGCCGGATCGATCTGGTCGACGGCGCGGACGTCCGCAAGCTCGGACCCGACCTGCATGAACGGCTGCGTGTCGGCCAGCCCGGCGCGGTCGACCGCAATGAACGCTGGTGGAAGCAGAACACCGGACTGCTCCAGGACCAGTTCCACTCCTGGAGCGAACCGCACTACGCCGTCTATCGCGCGCCGTCCGGCGAAGTGGAGGGTCTGGTCGCCTACGAGCCGGTGCCGCACTGGAGCGACAACAAGCTGCCGCAGAACACGGCGAAAGTGCGCGGCCTGGACGCGGTCACGCCGGCCGCCGAGCGCGCGCTGTGGCAGTACCTGGTCTCCATCGACTGGATCCTCAAGGTCCGCACCGGCCACCGGGCCCCCGACTCGTTGATCCCGCTGTACCTCCCGGACCCCCGCGCCGCCCGGGTGGTCACCCAGGCCGACTTCCTCTGGGTGCGGATCCTCGATGCCGTACGGGCGCTGGAGACGCGGACGTACAACGGCGCCGGATCCCTCGTCCTGGAGATCAGGGACCCGGCGGGCTACACCGGCGGGCGGTACCGGCTCGACGCCGGCCCGGACGGTGCGGCCTGCGTACCGACCACGGAGAGTGCGGAACTCTCCATGGACGTAAGGGAGTTGGCGACGCTCTGGCTCGGTGACGAGTCGGCCGTGCGGCTCGCCGCGCTCGGCACCGTGACCGAGGAGCGTCCGGGCGCCGCCGCCGCGGCCGACGCCCTGCTGCGTACGTCCAGGCGACCGTGGTGCCCGGACATGTTCTGACATGTTCTGAGGTGCTCCGGCGTGTTCTGGAACGCCCGTCGGTCGGTCGACCGGACTCCCCGCTCCCCTCCGGCGGGGAGCCCGGTCAGCCGGACTGGGCGAGCAGCATGACGAGGATGACCGCGCCGATGCTGCTGAACATGGTGTTCTTGGCCTTGATGCCGATGGTCAGCGCGACGAAGGCGATGATGCCCATCGGGCCGTACTTCCACTGGATCGCCTGCTCGAAGGCAAGGGCCAGGCCGGCGATGATGATGGCAATGAGCGGCATGACGTTCCCTCCTTGGGATAGGGGAGGAAGCTGCCTGGCGGCGGGTCACGCTTCGTCGGGTGCCAACCGTCCAGGGTCTGACCATGTTGCTCTGGGTGCATCCAGCTTGTCGGAGTTGGTAGCCAACTCTCAAAGGGTTTTTGCCCTTGGGGCCGATCGATAACCAGGTTTCCAACAACTCCCCGAAGATGGCGGGAAGTTGTACTATTTGGTTGTGAGCCCGAATCGTGCTCCTCAGGACGAAGTCCACAGCGGTCCCCGCAGCGCGGAAAGCGCCCGCAGGTCGCACCGTGAGGTGGCGGATGAACTGCGCGCCCGGATCCGCAGCGGACAGCTGCAGCCGGGCCAACGGATGCCGACGCAGGCCAAGTTGGCAGACGAGTTCGGTGTCGAACGCGGTGCCGTACGGCAGGCGCTCGACATCCTCAAGGCCGAGCGGCTGCTCACCAACGTGACCAAGGGGAGCCCCGCGACGGTCGCCGTGGACGCGGCGGAGGTGATGCACTCCTTCGCGGGCGCGGAAGCCGCCCCGATGCCGACCACGGTCGCCCTCGGACCCCGGATCACCTCGGCGTTCTCGGCGCCCCAGGTGGAGATCGACGCGATCTGCCTGACGTCCATATCGCTGACCCTCGCGATTGGTGAACCGCTGCGGTACATCCACGCAGGGGGGCCGAAACCGGCCAGGGTCAATGTCCGGGTACTGCTGCCCAGCCGCCATATCGACCTCGCCTTCCCGGTGCCGGTCGAAGGCGTATCCGCAGGCCAGGAGGCGATCAACCCGGTGCGCAGGCAGTGGCTGGCCCAGCGCAACGCGCAGGGGCAGGTGCTCAGGCACAATCTCCTCGCGCTGCGCTCCACGCACGGCATCGACGTCTCCGTCTCCTTCCGGGCGCTGCCGTTCACGCCGCCCGTGAAGCTCTATCTCCTCAACGGCTCGGAAGCGCTCTTCGCGTACTACACGCTCACCAGGCGCGGCGCCGAGATCGATCACGAGTACCTCGAGATGTACGACGCCCAGGGGACGCAGTCGATGCTCTTCGCGTTCCAGCAGGGCGCCGGCCTGAGGGATACGACCTTCGTCGAGCAGTCGCATCTGTGGTTCAACGCGCTGTGGGAGACGATCAGTTCGCCGCTGGAGCTGGCGCCCCCCGGGTTCTGACGGATGGGGTGGCCCCGCCGGGCCGATGGGGCTCAGAGGGCGGGGCCGGCGACCAGGACCGCGAGCATGACAGCTCCGATGGAGCTGCAGGTGGGACTCTTGGCCTTGATGCCGATGGTCACGAGCAGCAGGCCGATGATGCCCATGGGTCCGTACTGCCACTGCACCAGCTGCTCGAATCCGATGACGAAGACTGCACCAAGGAGCGCGATGACCGGCATGGTGGTTCCTCCTTCGGGGTGGGGAGGAGCTACGCGAACCAGCGACTGCCAACTTCGGGGAAACTTGGCTGTGGTTGGTTCCTAGTCTCACCAAGTTTCTTCCCTTGGTTCGTAGGTCGAAACAACTGCCGCCAGCTCAACGGGAGTTGTAACCTTCTGGTCGTGACCCAGGCCCAGGAGAGCGTGACGGTGAACGGCAGAAAGCCCTCGCACCAAGAGATCGCGGAGATACTCCGCAGCCGGATCAGGAACGGCGAACTGCAGCCGGGCAGTCGCCTCCCGACCCAGGGCCGGCTGGCGGAGGAGTTCGGCGTGGAGCGGGGCACGGTCCGCCTCGCCCTCAAGATGCTCCAGGACGACGGCCTGCTCAAGAACGTCACCAAGGGCGCCCCGCCGCAGATCGCCCCCCGGGCCGCCCTGCCCACGCCCACAGGACCGCAGCCCACGATGGTCGGCCTCGGCCCCCAACTGGTGCGCGCCTTCGGCCGTCCGCACGTCCGGATCGACGCGCTCAGCCTCACGTCCGAGACCTTGATGATCGCCCTGGGCGAGCCCCTGCGCCGGGTCCACGAGGGCACCTTGCGCCCGGAGTCCATCGAGGTGCGGCTGCTGCTGCCGAGCCGCGACATCGACCTGGCCTTCCCGGTCCCGGTCGAGGGTGACGTGGAGGCGGTCCACAAGCGCTGGCTCGACCAGCGCAACGCCCAGGGGCAGGTCCTGAAGCACAACCTCCTCGCCCTGCGCTCGACCCACGAGGTCGACGTACGGGTCACGTTCAAGGCTCTGCCGTTCACTCCGCCCGTGAAGCTCTATCTCATCAACGGCTCGGAAGCCCTCTTCGCGTACTACATGGTGACGCGGCGCGAGGAGCCCGTGGGCGGCGACAGCGAGATGGTGGAGCTCTTCGACGCCCTGGGTACCAAGTCCCTCCTCTTCTCCTTCGAAAAGCCGGCCACAGGAGAACCGGGCGAGGGGGGCAAGGACGCGTCATTTGTGGAGGAGTCGCAGCGGTGGTTCGACGCACTCTGGAACACGATCGCCGGGGACCTGACACTCTCTTAGTGACTTCTGAAACGACACAGACCACTCAGGCGGCCCAAGTGATCGAGAGAGTCGGCGATTTGATCACCGGCAAACAGGCGGTGCTCTTCGACTTCGACGGGCCGATCTGCCGGCTCTTCGCCGGACATCCGGCCGCCGATGTGACCCGGCGCCTGCTCGCCTGGCTCGACGAGAACGGCGGACCGGGCATCGTCGACCCCGCCTGGGACGGCGACGACCCGCACGCGCTGCTGCGCGAGGTCGACCGCACCTACCCGGACCGCGAGCTGGTCGAGGGCCTGGAGGACGAGCTCACCCGCGAGGAGCTCCTTGCGACGGTCAAGGCGTATCCCACCCCGTACGTGGACCGTCTGATCCAGACGTGGAGCGCCACGGGTGTCGGCCTGGCGGTGACGACCAACAACTCGCCGCGTGCGGTGGAGCGTTACCTGACCGAGCGCAACCTGCTGCGCTGCTTCGGCGGCGGCATCCACGGCCGCACCCACAAGGTCGACCACCTCAAGCCCGACCCCGACTGCCTGCACCGGGCTCTGGACTTCCTGGGTGCCGAGGCCTCCCAGGCCCTGATGATCGGCGACACCGCGGCCGACCTGCACGCGGCCCGCGCCGCGGGCGTCGACTTCCTCGGCTACGGCCGCGATTCGCGCCGCCAGGAACACCTGCGCTCCGCGGGAGCCGACCTCGTCGTCGACTCCCTGGGCCCGGTCCTCGACCTCGTCTGGGAGGCGGCGGCTCAGGCCTGAGCCAGGACTACCAGTGCGGCCATGGCGGCTGCGTAGGCGACTGCTGAATTGCGCGTGCGGACTGCCGTGGCCACAAGAGCGATGGTCACGATCACCGGACCACCTTCGATCAGGTGCATCTGGTCGAGCAACTGCCAGAAGACCAGGGCCAGTTCGACCATTTCAGGGAACCTCACCATAGCGCCAACCCTCCCCTCTTCAGTCCAACTGGACTGGTTGTCTGAAAGGTATGTCCCCTGGACTGGTGATCGACAATCTCGGGCGCCACCTGCGCAGCCAACTTGTCTGAAAGCGGTTTGTGGCCGGTAATCCGACGGTACGTTGAAGGACGTGAGCGAGAGTGGTGGCAGGACGTTCCAGGAAGTGGCGGAGGAACTGCGGTCCCGGCTGAAGGAAGGGACCTACCGGGTCGGCCAACAACTCCCGTCCCAACGGGAGTTGGCGGACGAACTCGGCGTCTCCCGCGACACCGTGGTGAAAGTCCTGCACGAGCTGGCCGCGGAGGGCCTTGTCGAGTCCCGCCGGGGGAGTGGCACGCGTGTGCGGGCGCATCCGGAGACGTTGAAGGCGCAGCAGCAGATTCCCTCGGTGACGGGGGACGGGCGCAGCCGGCGGGTGACGCTGGGGCCGCTGATCGGCGCGGCTTTCGAGGCCGACGAGGTGACGCTGGACGTCTTCACGCTCACGTCGGAATCTCTGGACGCCCACATCAGGGTGCAGGCGGAGAGGGTACGGGCGGGAGAGGTCCAGCCGCGCTCGGTGACGGTGCGCATGCTGCTCCCGGACGAGTCCACCTACCTTCCGTATCCGCGGATCAAAGGCAACCCGCCGGATCCCCGCCCGCAGGAGCGGCTGCGGGCCA
The DNA here is from genome assembly GCF_011044995.1 of Streptomyces mesophilus. GTDB lineage: Bacteria > Actinomycetota > Actinomycetes > Streptomycetales > Streptomycetaceae > Streptomyces > Streptomyces mesophilus. The sequence continues at coordinate 19,214 of NZ_JAAKZW010000012.1, forward strand.
TCAGCGACGTCCATTCACGCTCACTGAAGAGGGTGCTGAGCGAACTGGCGACGGAGGGGCTGGTCGACACGGTCTCCGTCGAAATCCGCACTGTGCCGTTGGCACCGACCTTCAAGGTCTACGTCCTCAACGGGCGTGAGGCGCTGCTCGGTCCCTATGAGGTCCTCGAGCGCAGGATCAATCTGCTTGATGACACTCCGGCGGATGTGGTGGACGTTCTGGGGCTCGGGTCGACGCTGGCTCATCACGCCGCACAGGGGGGCGATCCCAAGTCGGCCGGTTCCGTGTTCGTGGCCAGCCTGCAGAGCTGGTTCGACTCGTTGTGGAAGCTGCTGTCGAGGCCGGCCGGGGTCTGAACCCTACGAGCCCTTGGGCTCCAGACCGTCTGCCCGGATGAGTGTCCCTTCGACGATGGGCAGCGATCGTTCGAGATAGGGATTCGCGGTCGGCCGGGAACGAAGGCCCAGCGCCGCTGTCGCATCGGCCAGTGTCATCGCATAGCGGTCGACCGCGCGCCGGACGTTGGGGGCGTCCAGGCCGTCACCGGTCACCAGGCGGTCGAGATCGATATAGGCGGAGCGGATCAGCTCGATCCATCGGTACACGCGCCAGTCGGCCTCCCAGCCCTGCGTGTAGGCGAGGACGCGCTCCCTGCCCATCTTCTTGTGCCAGCGCGTGAACATACGGGTCCTGATCGCGGGCCGTACCGGCGTCAGATGCAGGTGTCGTACGAGGTCGTACAGCGGATCGCCCACCATCGCCATCTCCCAGTCGATGATGGTGAGTTCACCGTCATGCCTGACGAGATTCCAGGGGTTGAGGTCGCCGTGCAGCAGCGCGAACGCGCGCGGGGTGACCTTGTGGCGGCGCAGGAGGTCCTGGAGCCGGTACTCATCGGGCAGTCCCAGCGCGCGGGCCAGCTTCTTCGACTCGGCGGGCAGCGAAGCGACCAGATGGACCAGTTGCCCGGTCAGCCAGGCATAGAAGTCCAGATCCTTCGCCGCCGGGTCGAGTTCCCACAGGGCGTCCTGGTCGATGGCCGCCAGGGCGCAGAGCTGGTCGACCAGGTTGTCGGCCTCGTGGGGCAGGAGCCCGTGCTCGGGATGGTTCGGTGCCCGTCCGTCCTCAGGGCCCTCGTACGAGTGGATGGCGAAGGCGTCCTTGAGGCTGCTGGTGCCCAGCGCGAGGACGCGTGGTGCGCGGACGGTCTTCTGGGTGGCAGGTGAGCGCTCGATGAGCCGCAGGACCGCGTGCTCGCTGAGGAAGCTCTGCTCGCGTCGGCCCTCGCCGCCGACCTTGCGGCGTACGACGATGGGGCGGAACCGGCCCGGCACCTGCACCACCGTGTTGAGATGCGCCGTGCCTTTGAATACCCGGTTCGCCGGCGCCGCGCCTTCCGCCTCCAGTGCGGCCAGCACGGTGTCGCTGTCGCATTCCGGGTGCTCGAAACGTTCGTCGGGCTCGAACGTGATGCCCCGTACCATCGGCGAAGGGCCACGGCGTGCGATGCGTGCGGCCTGCCAGCGGTAGAGGACGCGCCTGATCTCCGACTCGGGAACATCCGCCAACTGCAAAGGCGCGGTGGCCCTTCGCAGCGCCTGCGCCACCTGCTGCGTGGCCCTCTCAAGACGCTGGGGCACCAGCTCCGCACCCAGGGAGTTGGCCGCGCGCATCACGTCGGGAAACACCGACTGGGCGTGTTCGAAGTCGAGGTAGTGCTGCAGGTCGCGTGGCAGGCCTTCGGTGGCTTCGGGCCTGACCCGTTCCATGTCGGCGGCCCAGGTTTCGACGACCTCGGACTGCTGCTGTTCCGGGTACTGCATCCGCACCAGGTGGTTGGCCAGATCGTGCAGCGGGTCGCCCCAGGAGGCCAGTTCCCAGTCGACATAGATGAGCGGCGGCCGGCCGTCGTAGGTGACGATGATGTTGTCGCGATGCAGATCCGTGTGCAGCAGGCTGAAGGGCCGCGGCGACATGGCGGGGATGCGCTCGGCGAACTGCGCGAGGGCATCGTCCGAGATGCCGAGTGCCGCGAACAGGCCGCCGAATTCGGCCCAGTTGGGCTTGCGGATCTGCTCATCCGCCATCAGAGCGAGGTTGCGTAAGAAGCCACGGCTGTCCCGGTGGCTGCGCGGCCAGCTGTCCGGCAGCTTCGGCAGCGACTCCTTGCGCACCTGCGTCATTTCCGCCAGGACGCCGGTCAGGGCCCGCACCAGAAGCCTGTCCACGGGCTTGCCGTTCTCGCAGACGCTGGAGAGCGGGACGCCCTCCACATAACTGTGGATCGCCGTGTCCTCATGAGAGGCCAGACAGCGCGGAACCTGCGGCAGCACGTCCTTGACCGCATCGAGGATTCTCGCCTCGTCCTGCCAGGTCCTGATGACCACGCGCAGGGCGTCGGGCAGCCGGGTCCGCACCATCACGTTGGTGCCGGGAGCCTGTTTCAGGAGCTCGGCCATGTCCTCGGGGAGAGGAATCATGAAGTTCCGATTGTGGTGGCCGCGGGTCATCGCCCCGTGGCATCGCGCCTGCTCCACAAAGGCCGCCCGCAGCTCGTACGGAGAGGGCGCCTTGCCTTGTGGAGGAGCGGGATAAGGGGCGGATTCTCCGGCCACTTGAGGCTCCTGATTGCTCCTGGGTGCCACCTGGGGCAGCTGAGGTGTTGCACACCCTAGTGGTGGACTTTGAAACATTCGACTGAGACAGAGGATTCATTGCTCCATTGAGTGAGGCAACCGGAAGCCTTCGTCGTAGGACATACGCCGCCGAGGGGGTATCCGGTTGCCTTTCCGCCGTCTCGCTTCTGTCACCGGCGTACGGGGGCGCTCCTGATCAAGCCGTACGCCGGCGGAACAGCCAAGCCGAAGCCGCCACCGAAGTCAGCAGGATGCCCGCGCACCAGGCGAGTGCGATCCACGGTGTCCAGCCCACCGGCTGGCCGAGCAGCAGGCCGCGCAAGGACTCGATGACCTGGCTGATCGGCTGGTTCTCCGCGAAGCCCTGGAGCCAGGAGGGCATGTCCTCGGTTTTCACGAAGGCGCTGCTGGGATACGGCAGGAAGCTGACGAAGAAGGTGAACCCACCCGCTGCCTCAGGGGACTTGGCGAGGAGGCCGACCGCGGCCGAGAGCCAGGACAGGGCAAGGATGAAGGCGAGGAGTACGCCGAGCGCGGCGAACCAGCCGGCGAGTGTGGCGTCCGGACGGAAGCCGATGGCGAAGGCGAGCGCGAAGACCAGGGCTGTGGCGATCAGGTTGCGGGCCGCCGAGGCGACCACGTGGCCCGCCAGGATGGGGGCGCCGCCGATGTCGAGGGAGCGGAAGCGGTCGATGATGCCGGTCTTGAGATCCTCCACGACCGCGATGGCCGTATTGGACGAGCCGAAGCCGGCGCAGAGCAGCAGGACGCCGGGGACCACGTAGGTGACGTATCGCGTGCCGGTGTCGATCGCCCCGCCGAAGAAGTAGACGAAGATCAGCAGCAGCATCACCGGCAGGGCGAGTGAGGTGATCAGGGCGTCGACGTTGCGGCGGCTCATGCGCAGGGCGCGGCCGCTCATGATGAGGGCGTCAGACATGGCTGGAGTCCTTGAGGGGCGCAGTAGGGGAAGCGGTGGGCTGGGCGGCGATGGCGGCGGTGTCCTGCGGTGCGGTGGCCGGCGGCTGTCCCGTCAGGGTCAGGAAGACGTCGTCGAGCGTGGCGCTGTGCAGCGTGAAGCTGGTGATCGCGGTCCGGTCCGGGTCCAACGCGTCGAGCAGCCCGCGGACTTCGGCCGCGCTGCCGTCGGTGGGGATGCCGAGGACGCGGGTCTCAGGGTCGCTGTAGGTGGCGTGGTGGGCCAGGCGCAGATACGTCTCCGAGTCGGCGACGGTCACGTCCAGGCGATGGCCCGCCACTCGCTGCTTGAGTTCGGTCGCCGTGCCTTCGGCGACGAGCGTGCCCGCGTCCAGGACCGCGATACGGTCCGCCAATTGGTCTGCCTCTTCCAGGTACTGGGTGGTGAGGAAGACCGTGGTGCCCCCGGCGCGCAACTCCCGTACCAGCGACCAGAGTTCCTTGCGGCTGCGCGGGTCGAGACCGGTGGTGGGCTCGTCGAGGAAGATGATCTCGGGGGCGCCGACCAGTGACGCCGCCAGGTCGAGGCGGCGACGCATGCCGCCCGAGTACGTCTTGACGAGGCGGTCGGCCGCGTCGGTGAGGCCGAAACGGGTGAGGAGCTCGGCGGCCTTGGCGCGGGCCTCGGTACGGGAAAGGCGGGCGCCGGCGGCCGAAGGAGCCAGGCGGGCCATCATCAGCAGGTTCTCCGCGCCCGTCTGCATCTCGTCGACCGCCGCGAACTGGCCGGTCAGGCTGATGGCCCGGCGCACCCGCGCCCGCTCGGTCCGCACGTCGTGGCCCGCCACCCGGGCCGTGCCCCCGTCGGCCGTGGCGAGCGTGGCGAGGATACGGACGGCGGTGGTCTTGCCGGCGCCGTTCGGGCCGAGCAGGGCGTACACGGTGCCGCGGGGCACCGTGAGGTCGATGCCGCGCAGGACTTCGTGGGTGCCGTAGCTCTTGCGGAGCCCGGCGGCCTCGATGGCCGGCGCGGGCTCGGCGGCTGAGCTCGCCGCGTGAGCCGCGTGAGCCGCGTCAGCCGCGCTCGCCGCGTTCCGTCGCGTGATGGTCATGGGTGATCCCCGTCTCCGGTGCGCCGAGGGGCTCGGCACCTCTTCTGCGTATGCCTTACGCTTTACTGTGTAAGGGTTACGCAGAAATAGGATGTGCGTCAAGCTCGAAGCGGGAAGCTCGGGGAAACCTCAGGGTGGAGGCGAAGCGCATGGCGCAGGTGGACGACGACACGGGTCTGCCCGCGAGCCTCGCGACGGCCTGGGGGCTGCGCGAGCGCCCGTCGAAGGGCCCCAAGCCCGGACTCTCGCTGGACCGGATCGTCGATCAGGCGGTGGAGCTGGCCGCGGCCGAGGGCATCGACGCCGTCTCGATGGGGCGGGTGGCCAAAGGGCTCGGCGTAGCGACCATGTCGCTCTACCGGTACGTGGGGGCCAAGGACGAGCTGTACGTCCTGATGCAGGAGGCGGTGTACCCCGTGCCGTCCGGCCCCTGGGACCCCGCGACGGGCTGGCGGGCCGGACTCGCGCGGTGGGCCGCCGAGCAGCGCCGGATCTTCCAGCAGAACCTGTGGCTGCTGCGGATCCCGATCTCGGGGCCCCCGGTTTCCCCCAAGTCCGTGGTCTGGATGGAGCGCGGGCTCGCCGTGCTCGCCGACACCGGGCTCTCGGAGGGGGAGAAGATCTCCGTGATCATGCTCGTGTCCGGTTTCGTACGGCAGGAGGCCCTGCTCATGTCGGACGTGGCGGCCGCCATGGCCGACACCGGACTCCCGCCGGACGCCGTGATGCGCCGGTACGCGCGCGGCCTGCGCGTCCTGACCGACCCCGAGCGCCACCCCGCGATGACCCGGTTCCTCGACTCCGGCGCGATGGATCAGGCGGACGAGCCCGATGCGGAGTTCGACTTCGGCCTCGCGTGTGTCCTCGACGGGGTCGCCGCGCTGATCGAGCGCCAGTCCCGGCCCTGAGCCCGGGCCTCAACTCCCTTCGCTCAGCTCCCCCTTGAGCAGATCGAGCAGCAGACCGTCCGCCCAGTGCCCCCGCTCGTGGTCGTACCACTGCTTGCGCAGCACCCCCACGCGGCGGAAGCCGAGGCGTTCGTAGCAGGTGATCGCCGCCGCGTTCTCGGCCGCCGGGTCGATGGTCAGACGGTGGTGACCGCGTACGCCGATCAGCCAGCGGGCCAGGGTGCGGATGGCGTCCGTGCCCAGGCCCAGACGGTGGTGGTCGGGGTGGACGAAAATATCGATGGTGGCGTGGCGGAAGTCCGGGTCGGGCTCCTCGTCCCACTGGATCATGCCGACGGTCTCGCCCTTGACCGTGATCGCCAGCTGCCGGTGGTCCGGCTCGGACAGGTCGCCCTCGGGGTCCGGCCAGTTCCACCAGCGGCGGACCTCGGCGGTGTCGAGCGCGGCGCGGAACGCCGGCAGGTCGGCCGCGGTCGCGGGGCGCAGGGTCACGGAGGTTCCGTGCAGGGAGTCCATCCCTCCAGTGTCCCTCGCGCAGTGTCCCTTGCGGCCGGAATTATGAACCCCTGTACGAGCTTCGGTGCGGCCTCGCTAGCGGCCCGACTCATCGGACTCGAGCGGGAGTTGAGCGAGCCCCGAGGCCAGCTGGGCGAAGGCGAGCTCCGCCGCCTCCACCGCGTCCGGCAGTACCTCCGCCGCCCGCTCGCCCGCCGCGATCCGGTGCCGGTTCTCGTCCGCGAGGATCCGGCGTACGGCGATGATCTGGCCTGCCGCCAGCCGCGCCCCGATGCCCCCGCCGAGCGCCTCGGCGAGCGCCTCCTCGGAACGGGTGAGGAAGCCGAGCATGCGGGCCACCACCGACGGTGTGCCGTACGCGAGGCGCTGGAAGGCGAGCACCTGGGGGTGGTCGCACAGGCCCGTGACCGGGTCCTGGCGTGCGAGGCCTGCCAGGAAGTCGCGGCGCAGCGCGTCCAGCGGGGACTCGTCCGCGGTGCGGCCGGCCACGACCCGGGCGGCCTCGTCCTCGTGGTCCGCGAAGCGGTGCAGGACCAGGTCCTCCTTGGCCGGGAAGTAGCGGAACAGGGTCGGCTTGGAGACCCCGGCCGCCGCGGCCACCTCCGCGACCGGGACCCGGTCGAAACCGCGCTCCAGGAACAGCGCGATGGCGGTCTCCGAGATGGTGTCGAAGGTCTGCTGCTTCTTGCGTGCGCGCAGGCCGGGGGTTTCAGGCATGGGAGCCAGCGTACCCCCTGGATGTAACCCGGTAAAAAATGTAACTCGGTTACGTTATTCTCGATGGATGAGCACCGTGAGCAGCATGAGCACGATCGGCCAGGAGCTGACCCGCGAACGCGCCCACCACGACCACTGCCGCACCGCCCTCACCGCGATGATCGAGGGGGCGCACGAACAGGTCGTGGTCGGCGAGAACGCCTCCGCGTCCGGCGCCGACGCCGAGGTGCTCGGCTATCAACTGCGCAGCCGGGCCAAGGAGATGACCGAACTGCCCGAGGGGCCGCTGTTCTTCGGGCGGCTCGACTTCGCGGGCGTACGCGACGGTGGCGTGGCCGGCGATCACCGCGGGCAGAGCTACCACATCGGCCGTCTGCGGATCAGCGAGCATCCGGCCGCACCACCCCTGGTCGTCGACTGGCGCGCCCCCGTCTCGCGCGCCTTCTACCGCGCGGGCGCCCATGACCCGCAGGGCGTCGCGGTGCGCCGCCGCTTCGGCTGGGCACCCGGCAGCCGCGGCGCGTCCGCCGACCTGACCGGCTTCGAGGACGAACTCCTCGGCCAGGGGGAGGAGTTGAGCGGACCGAGCGCCTTCCTCGCCGAGGAGATCGAGCGCCCGCGCGTCGGTCCGATGCGCGATATCGCCGCCACGATCCAGCCCGAGCAGGACGAGCTGGTACGCGGGGACCTCGCCGTCTCCGTCTGTGTGCAGGGCGCGCCCGGCACCGGCAAGACCGCGGTCGGTCTGCACCGGGCCGCGTATCTGCTCTACACGTACCCCCGGCGCATCCAGCGCGGCGGACTGCTGATCCTCGGCCCCAACCGGACCTTCCTCGCGTACATCTCGGAGGTCCTGCCCTCGCTCGGCGAGGCGGGTGTGCGGCAGTCGACGGTCGACGAGGAGATCGCGCGTCATCCCGTGCGCGCCGTCGACTCCCCGGCGGCGGCCGCGGTGAAGCACGACGCGCGGATGGCCGAGGTGCTGCACCGCGCGCTGTACGCGCGGGTGCGGCTGCCCGCCGACTCCCTTGCGGTGGTGGACGGTTCGTACCGCTGGCGGGTCTCGCTCGGTGAGCTCGAACGGATCGTCGCGGAGGTACGCGAGGAGGCCCCGCCGTACGCCACGGGCCGTGAGCGGGTGCAGACACGCGTTCTCGCCCTCGTACGGGATCAGGCCGAGCGGCGCTCCGGCACCCGCACCCATGCGTGGCTGCAGCAGATGGCCCGGCAGGTGCGTGGGTTCCTCGACGAGGTGTGGCCGCGGGTCAAGCCGGAGGAGGTGCTCGCCGAGCTGCTCACGGATCCCGCGGCGGCGGGCGGCCTGCTCTCCGAGGCTGAGCTGAAAGCGCTGACCTGGGAGAAGCCGCCGCGTTCCGTGAAGTCGGCCAAGTGGTCCGCCGGCGATCTCGTACTCCTCGACGAGATCGCCGGGCTGATCGAACACCCCGACGGATACGGGCACATAGTGATCGACGAGGCGCAGGACCTCTCGCCGATGCAGGCGCGGGTGATCGCGCGGCGGGCGCGTTTCGGGTCGCTGACCGTGCTCGGGGATCTGGCCCAGGGGACCACGCCGTGGGCGGCGCGCTCCTGGCCCGCGCTGCTCGCGCACCTCGGCAAGCCGGACGCGCAGGTCATCCCGCTGACCACCGGCTTCCGCGTGCCGGAGGCCGTGGTGGGGCTCGCGAACCGGCTGCTCGGGGCCCTGGAGGCGGATGTGCCGGCGGCCCGGTCGCTGCGTACGGACGGGGAGTTGAGGCTGCTGCCCGTACGGGATGTGGCCGCCGCGACCGTCGAGGCGGTCGTGCGGGCGCTGGACCGGGAGGGTTCGGTCGGGGTGATCGCGGCGGATGCGCAGCTGCCGTCGCTGCGTGCGGCGCTGAGGGCGGCCGGGCTCCGCGTGGCCGGTCCCGAAGAGTTGGGCGCGCAACTCACTCTGCTGCCCGCCTCGCTGGCCAAGGGTCTCGAGTACGACCACGTGGTGGCGGTGGAACCGGCCGCGATCGCGGAGGCCGAGGAGCGCGGTCCGGAGCGGCTCTATGTGGTCCTGACCCGGGCCGTGTCGCGGCTCGACGTGGTGCACAGCCGGGCCCTGCCGTTCTGAGACGGGGGCGTAATCTCTGGGAGGAAGCTGTCGGACGGGGAGGAGCTGGCGATGGCCGGCGCGGGCACGGACACACAACTCAGGGGCAGAGCCGAGGAGTTCGAGCGGCTGCGACCGCTCCTGTTCTCCATCTCGTACCGCATTCTCGGCAGTGTCGGTGAGGCCGAGGACGCCGTCCAGGAGACCTGGCTGCGCTACGAGACGACCACGACCCGCCCCGACTCGCTCAAGTCCTTTCTCTCCACCGTCGTCACCCGTATCTCCATCGACGTGCTGCGTTCCGCGCGCGTACGACGGGAGGAATACGTCGGCGAATGGCTGCCCGAACCGCTCCTGAGCGACCCCTACGAGGACCCGGCGCGCGCCGCCGAACTGGCCGACTCGGTGTCCATGGCGGCGCTGCTGCTCCTGGAGCGCCTGAGCCCGCTGGAGCGCGCGGTGTTCGTCCTGCGCGAGGTCTTCGGCTTCGGGTACGCCGAGGTGGCCGAGGCCGTCGGCCGTACGGAGGCGGCCTGCCGGCAGCTGTCGGCGCGGGCGCGCAAGCACATGGACGAGGGGCGCACGCGCTTCGACGCCGACCGCAAGGAGCGCGAGGAGCTGGCGGCGCGGTTCTTCGCGGCCCTGCGCGAGGGCAGCGTGGAGAGCCTTCAGGAACTGCTCGCCGCCGACGTCCAGTTGGTCGGTGACGGCGGAGGCAAGGCGCCGCAGCTGGCGCGGTTCATCCATGGTTCCGAGAAGGTCGCGCGGCTCATCGCCGGCGCGTTCCCGCCGATCTTCTCGATCGGCACGACCGTGGACGTCCAGGAGATCAACGGCCAGCCGGGCGCGCTGTTCCGCGACCGCGACGGCAAGGTGGCCGTGGCGCTGACGGTCGACGTCGTGGACGGCCGGATCGCCGCGATCCGCTCGGTCATCAACCCCGACAAGCTGGGCCACTTGGGGCCGGTGGCGGATGCGTGGGCGATGAAGGACGAGTGGAACCGGACGCGCAGGGGCTGAGGCTCTGCGGGAGTTCGGCTCTCAGATCGTGGCGAGCCACTCGGTGAGGTGGCGGTTCACCTCGTCCGGGCGCTCCTGCTGGAGCCAGTGTCCCGCGCCGTCGAGGAGGTGGCAGGAGGTCAGGCCCGGGAGCGTGTGCGGGTACGCGTCGATCGCCGCCGCGAGCCAGGTGGTCGACGCGTCCTCGGTGCCGCCGAGGAACAGGGAGGGCTGGGTGAGCGGGGCGCCTTCGTGTGCGGAGAGGTCCTGCCAGTCGCGGTCCATGTTCCGGTAGCGGTTGAGGGCGCCGGTCAGGCCCGTACGCTCGAATTCCGCTGCGTACGCGGCGAGTTCACGGTCGCCCAGCCAGGACGGACGCTCCGTGGGGAAGCGGTCCCGCAGAGCGCCGCCCTTGCCGAGGAAGTGCGGATCGGGTGCGTCGGCGGCCGGCATGGTGTCGGCGGACAGGGCCGCGTAGAAGCCGGCGAGCCAGCCGCGTACGTCCGGCTCGATCTCGGCCTCGGCGCGGCCCGGCTCCTGGAAGTACGAGACGTAGAACTCCTCGTCGGGACCGCCCAGTTGGCCGAAGACATCGCTGGGGCGCGGGCCGCCGGGCGGGGTGTAGGGGACGCTCAGGAGCCCCACGGCCCGGAAGACCTCCGGGCGCAGCAGCGCCGAGTGCGCGGCGATCGTCGCACCCCAGTCGTGGCCGACGACGGTCGCGGACTCCTCGCCGAGTCCGCGGACCACCGCGACGTTGTCCGCCACCAGGTCCAGCATGCGATACGCGTCGGGGGCGGCCGGCTTGGCGGAGCGCCCGTAGCCGCGGACGTCGATCGCGGCGGCGCGGTAGCCGGCGGCGGCGAGGGCCGGGAGCTGGCGGCGCCAGGAGTACCAGAACTCCGGGAAGCCGTGCACCAGGAGCACCAGCGGCCCCGCGCCCTGTTCGACGAGATGGATCCGGCCGCCGTCCTCGGTCGGGACCATACGGTGCTCCGCGAACTGTTCGGCCATCGGTTCCTCCAGCCGGCTCGGACCCGGCCGGCTGTCCGGCCCGGTGCGTCCATCATCGGGAGGGCGGGGGCGGGCGGGCTACTTCACTTGCTGGTTCGGCAACAGGGGGTTCGGCGACAGGGGTGGGTGCCTCCGCCCGGGACCTGTGCTTCAGCCCGCCCCGGCGCCTCAGCGCCGCTCCAGCGCTCAGCGCCGCCCCGGCGCCTCAGCGCCTCAGCGCTCAGCGCCGCTCCGGAGCCTCAGCGCCTCAGCGCTCAGCGCCGCCCCAGCACCTCGGCGACCCGTAGGAACCCGTCCGTCCCGTGCCCGAGGCCGATCACCCGGCGGGCCAGCCCCTCCGCCGCGCGCATCACGCCCGCGTCGATGCCGTGGGACTCCGAGGCGTGGACGATGTGGGCCATGGAGGAGGCGGCCGAAGTGATCGGGTTGTCCGCGCCGGAGTAGGTGCCCCCGTCCACCTCCGCGGCACCCTCCGCGAAGATCGGCGGCAGGATCTCGCCGATGCCCTTGGCGAACGGGGCGAGCTCCGCCGCACTGATCCCTTCGGCCTTCGCCACGGCCAGCGCATGGGCGTAACCCGCCATCGCCGTCCAGAAGATGTCGAGCAGCGCGATGTCGTACGCCGCCGCCCGGCCCACGTCCTCGCCGAGGTGGGTGTGGGTGCCGCCCAGGGCGTCGAGCACGGGCTTGTGCTCCGCGTACAGGCCGGCCGGCCCCGCGTGCAGGAACACCGCGTGCGGCGTCCCGATCGTCGTCGTGGGCGTCATGATCGCGCCGTCGAGGTAGCGGATCCCGTGCGCGGCGGCCCACTCGGCGCTCTCGCGGGCACGGTCCGGGGTGTCGGCGGTGAGGTTCACGACGGTGCGGCCCTTGAGGGCGGCGGTGACGTCGTCCGTACGCAGCACGGCGTCGGAGGCGTCGTAGTTCACGACGCACACCACGGCCAACTCGCTTGCGGCCACTGCCTCCTGAGCGGTCGCCGCACTGATCGCACCCCGCTCGACCAGCTCGCGGTCCCGGCCCGGCGTCCGGTTCCACACGGTGGTCCGCACCCCCGCGTCGAGGAAGGCGCCGGCCAGCGCGCGGCCCATGGGGCCGAGGCCGAGAACGGTCACGGTGGCGGTGGCGGTGGCGGTGTCAGCGGGGGTCGTGGTGGCTGTGGCGGAAGAACTGCTGGGGGTGGGCTGTTCGGACTGGGTGGGGGACTGGTGGGACTGCTCGGACACGCTTCTCAACTCCCGTACTGATCAAAATGCTTAAGCGGGTAAATGCCAACGAAAGGGACTCTCATGACGCGCAGCCGCGCCCAGGACCCGAACGTCTGCGGGGTGACCGCCGCGATCGCGGTGATCGACGGCAAGTGGAAGACGCCGCTGCTCTGGCTCCTCGAATCGGGGCCGCAGCGTCCCGGCGCTCTGCGCCGTCAGCTGCCGGGCCTGAGCGAGAAGGTCCTGACCCAGGCCCTGCGCGAGATGGAGGCCGACGGCCTGGTCCACAGAGAGGTGCACGACGTGCTGCCCCTGCGGACCGAGTACTCCCTCACTCCCTTCGGCCAGGACCTCTCCGACGCCCTGGCCCCCCTCTCGGACTGGGGCCACCGCCGCTTGGACCGCCTCAACCCCACCCTCGGGGCGACGGCCGGCTGACCGCCTGAGATCAGCTTGGTTCAGGGGGCGGCCGGCGCCAAGTACGCACAAAAAGGTGGGTACTCGCGTTCGTGGCCTGCACCACTTTTGCAAGCATCTGCTTGCAATAGTTAGCAGGGATGCGGCAGCATCAAGGCATGGCATCGCTCAACGTCGGCAATCTCGGGGAGTACCTGCGCGAGCAGCGGCGCAATGCGCAGTTGTCGCTCAGGCAGCTCGCCGATGCCGCCGGGGTGTCCAATCCGTATCTGAGTCAGATCGAGCGCGGCCTGCGCAAGCCGAGCGCGGAGATTCTGCAGCAGCTGGCCAAGGCGCTGCGGATCTCCGCCGAGACGCTGTACGTGCAGGCCGGGATCCTCGACGAGCGCAATCGTGACGAGGTCGAGACGCGGGCCGCGATCCTCGCGGACCCCTCGATCGACGAGCGGCAGAAGCAGGTGCTGCTGCAGATCTACGAGTCGTTCAGAAAAGAGAACGGCACCGCTCCCACGGGCGCGCAGAGCGGCACGGACACTGCCGATGACCAGGCCCGCATGGCCGACGGCGAATGAACGCCATCACCCTCATACCTATCGGAGGTACGTACGTCATGGCCCTCACCGACGACATCCGCAAGGCCGTCACCGACCCCAAGCCCCTCTACTTCGCCGCAGGCACCGCCGACCTCGTGGTCCAGCAGGCCCGCCGCGTCCCCGAGCTGATCGAGAAGGTGCAGGCCGAGGCCCCGGAGCGCTTCGAGGCCGTACGCAGCACCGACCCGAAGGCCGTACAGGAGAAGGCCACCGCCCGCGCCAAGGAGGTGCAGGAGGTCGTCCAGGCCAAGGTCACCGAGGTGTTCGGGAACTTCGACACCGATCTGAAGAAGTTCGGCGAGACCGCCCAGGACCTGGCACTGCGCAGCGTCGGCGTCGCCGCCGAGTACGCGGTCAAGGCCCGTGAGAAGTACGACGAGGTCGCCGAGCGCGGCGAGCAGGCCGTGAAGACCTGGCGCGGCGAGGCGGCCGAGGAGATCGAGGAGCTGGCCATCGCGGTCGAGGGCAAGGAGACTCCCGAGCCCGCGCCCACCCCGGTCGCCACCGAGCCCAAGCCCGAGCCCGCTCAGGCCAAGGCCCCCGCCAAGAAGCCGGCTGCCAAGAAGGCCCCGGCCCGTAAGACCACGGCGAAGAAGACCCCGCCGGCCGCCGAGTAGGCAACCGGCCGACCAGCACGTCAGGACCGGCCCGGGCACGAACGGCGTGCCCGGGCCGTTCTCCGGGTACGGTGGCCGCAGAAGCTCAATCGACGAGTGGCCCGATACACAGGTGGTGGACGAAGTGCTGATGCAGGCGTTCGGCGGCTTCATGTGGCTGCTCTTCACGGCGATGCTGGTGCTCGCCGTCGTCGCCCTGGTGCTGGCCGTGACCTTCCGTGAGGACGCCTACCGCGCCGCGGACAAGCAGACCAAGAACTTCTGGCTGATCATCCTCGGCATCGTGGTCCTGGTGAACCTCGTCGTGCCGATGCTGTTCCTGCAGATCGCCGGACTGGTCGCCACGATCGTCTTCATGGTCGACGTCCGCCCCGCGCTCAAGCAGGTCACCGGAGGCCGCGGCGGCGGCCGCCGCGGCGGTTCCAGCAGCGACGGCCCGTACGGTCCGTACAACGGCGGGCGCTGAGCTCCCCCACCACAGCATCGAGCAGTCAGTCGGCGGGTCCGTCCAGGGACGGATCCGCCGCCTTTTATGCCCGCGGCCCCCGCTCCAAAAGCACCACCGCGACATCATCCGTCAGCTCCCCGCCGTTGAGGTCGCGGACCTCGTTGACCGCGGCCTCGAGCAGACCGTCGCCGCTGAGGCCCTCGGAGATCTGGCGGCGCACCATCGCGACCATGCCGTCCTGCCCGAGCCGGCGCCGGCTGCCGGCTTCCACGCGGCCCTCGATCAGGCCGTCCGTGTAGAGCATCAGGCTCCACGCGCCCCCGAGCTCCACCTGCTGGCGCGGCCAGCGGGCACGCGGCAGCAGACCGAGAGCGGGACCGCTGTTCTCGTACGGGAGCAGCTCGGCGAGCCCGCCCGCCCGCGCGATCAGCGGGGACGGATGCCCGGCCAGGCACAGGCCCGCGCGGCGGCCGTCGGGGGAGATGTCGACCGTGCAGAGCGTCGCGAAGATCTCGTCGTCCGGGCGCTCGTGCTCGAGCACCTGCTGAAGCGTCGAGAGCAGCTCGTCGCCGCACAGGCCCGCGAAGGTCAACGCACGCCAGGCGATCCGCAGTTCGACGCCGAGCGCCGCCTCGTCCGGACCGTGCCCGCAGACATCGCCGATCATCGCGTGCACCGTGCCGTCCGGCGTCCGTACGGCGTCGTAGAAATCGCCGCCGAGCAGCGCGCGCGAGCGGCCCGGACGGTAGCGCGCGGCGAACCGCAGCGGGGCGCCGTCGAGCAGCGGCGTGGGCAGCAGACCGCGCTCCAGGCGGGCGTTCTCCTGGGCGCGCAGCCGGGACTCGGTGAGCTGGTGCTGGGCCATGTCGGCCCGCTTGCGCTCCACGGCGTAGCGGATCGCCCGCGTGAGCACACGGCTGTCCAGCTCGTCGCGGAACAGATAGTCCTGGGCGCCCACCCGTACCGCCTCGGTGGCCCGCTCGGTGTCGTCGCTCGCGGTGAGCGCGAGCACGGCGTGCCGGGGCGCGAGGCGCAGGACGTGCTTGAGCGTCCCCAGCTCGTCCTCGGCGCCGTCCGATGAGCTCGTGCGGCCGGAGGCGGGCAGGGCGAGGTCGAGCAGGATGCAGTGCACGTCGTCGGTGAGGAGACGTTCCGCCTCGGTGAGATTGCGCGCCGTCCGCACCTTGATGGGCTTGCCCGCCGCGTCGAGCAGCGCGGGCACGCTGAGGGTCTGGGCCGGATCGTCCTCGATCACGAGCAGCGTCAGACCGCCGCCGTGCTCGGCGAACTCCTCGGCGGCGGGGTGCGCCGACAGGGGCTCCGCACCGGGCGCGGGCGCCGGTGCGGTCTGAGCCTGACCACCTTCCACGGCCGGGACTGCTCTCTGCCGCGGTATGGGTACGGGCATCCTTCTGGTTCCTTCCCTCCCCCCGAGGGCGCGGCGGTACGACACCAGTCGAAACGACGTTCCGCCGACGGGGACCTTAGCGGTAGCCGACACCGGTTTGGAATGGCGATCTGCAAAGAGCCGGTGTCATATGCCGCGTCCCGTCCCGTAATTGGGCACGCGGCGGCACGCGAAGCGTTCAACGGGGATGACGAACATCACGCCGCGCGGGTTGCCCGGGTGGCACAGGTCACGTGAGCCGGGTCACCTCGGCGGGGGTCGGATGCCCGCCGCGGCAGGCTGTTTTCCGGGCGTACGACCCGACCTACTTGTCCGGCCGTACGACCCCGAGGATCGGCATCGAACCGGCCCCCGCCACCGTGACATTGCGCCCGGGTCGCGGGGCGTGCACGATCGCGCCGTTGCCCACGTACATCCCGACATGGCTGGCGTCGGCGTGGTAGATGATCAAGTCGCCGGGCCGCATGTCGCGCACCTTGATGCGCGGCAACTGCCGCCACTGCTCCTGCGAGGTGCGCGGTATGCCCCGCCCGGCCGCCGCCCAGGCCTGTGAGGTCAGACCCGAGCAGTCGTACGAGGACGGGCCCTCGGCGCCCCACACGTAGGGCTTGCCGATCTGCTTGCTCGCGAACGCCACGGCCTTCTTGCCCTGTGCCGAGGCATTGCCCTTGATGTCGTTGAGGATTCCGGTGTCCAGCCAGGCGGTCTGGGACTGGATCTCGGCGTCCTGCTCCATCTGGAGGAGGCGGGCGCGCTCCTCCTTCTCGAGCTTCTTCTCCAGCTTCTCGGCGGCCTCGATCTTCGCTTCGATCTTCTTCTTGCGCTTGGCCTGGTCCTTGGTGTGCTGCTCGAGCTCGAGCCAGTACAGGCCCGCGTCCTTGGCGTACAGCTGCAAGTCCGCTTCGGTGGTGCTCAGTTCGCCGATCAGGTTGGTGGTCGCGTGCTGGCCCTGGCGCACCCGCTGGGCGCCGTCGAGGAATTCCTGCGGGTTGTCGCTGAGCACCAGCTGCGCCTGGGGCGGCACACCGCCGCTGCGGTACTGCGCGCGGGCCGCCGCGCCCGCCCGGTCCTTGAGGGTGTCGCGCTTGCCCTGGAGCTTCTGGATCTTGTTGGCCAGCCTGACGATCTGGTCGGACTGCTTCTTGGCCTCTTCCTCCGCCGCGTTGTACGCATCCGTCGCGACCGCCGCCTCGTGGTAGAGGCCGTCGAGCTCCTCGCGCACTTCCGACAGATCCCGCTTCTCGGGCTTCGGAGCGCCGGCCTTCGGATCGTCGGGCCGCGCGGGCGGCACGGAGAGCGGGCCGGCCACGGGGGCGGCCATCGCGCTGCCGGGTGCGCCGAGCAGTCCGAGGGCGCAGACCAGCGCCACGGCCGCAATGGTCGAGGTTCGCCTGCAGGTCACGCCCACGCCCCCTGATCTGATGGTCCGTCAGTCAATCCGTACGACTTCGGGATGGTGCCACGCCTTCGCCGAATACGACAGCCTGAAGTGACGAATAGGAGCTTCAGGAAACCCCGTGATGCGCACACTCCCAAGCCGCCCCACCAAGGGACCAACTCCGCTTCCCCACCCGTCACTTCTGACGTATGACTACCGCGCTGCGTTCCCGTGGAAGCGAAGCGTCACTCATGTGGTGGTTGGCAAAATATGTGCGAATAGGGCCACTTCGGGGGCTTATGCGGATCCGCTACGAGGAGCGAGCGCCCCCCACGCCACCGTCACCTCGCCCTGCCGCCACCGCGAACTCCCGTCCACCACGGGCCAGTCCGCGCTCAGCGCCCGCACCGTACGGATCCAGCGCTGCCGCGCCCCGTACGAGGCATAGGGCGCCGCCGCCGCCCAGGCGCGGTCGAAGTCCCGCAGGAACGCGTGCACCGGCTCACCCGGCACATTGCGGTGGATCAGCGCCTTCGGCAGCCGCTCGGCCAGGTCGGAGGGCTGGTCGAGCGAGCCGAGCCGGGTGGCGAACGTCACCGTCCGCGGCCCCTCGGGCCCCAGCGCCACCCACACATGCCGCCGTCCGATCTCGTCGCAGGTCCCCTCGACGAGCAGCCCTTCGGGCGCGAGCCGCGCGCACAGCCGCTGCCAGACCTCGGCGACCTGATCCTCGTCGTACTGCCGCAGCACATTGGCCGCGCGGATGAGCAGGGGCGGCCGATCGGTGGGCACCTCGAAGCCGCCGAGCCGGAAGGTCAGCCCCTCCTCCTCGTACGGCTTCGCGCCCGCGACCCGCGCCGGATCGATCTCGATCCCGACGACCCGTACGCCCGGCGCGGCCGTCCGCAGCCGGTGCAGCAGCTCCACGGCGGTCCAGGGCGCAGCCCCGTACCCGAGATCCACAGCGACCGGCGCCACGGCGGCGCGCAACACACGCCCATGCCACCCGACAATCCACCGATCCATCCGCCGCAACCGATTGGGATTCGTGGTCCCACGCGTCACGCTCCCAACGGGACGTGAGGGTGTGCGGGCCATCCCCCCAGTATCGGTCACTTCGGGGGACCGTTTGTCGGGGGCGAATCCGGCAAAGCGGACGCGGGGTCGTACATATGGTCCCCCGCTCGCACCTGCCGGCCGCCGGGCGGGACCGGGGCGGGCCGCGCAGACTGGGGGTGTCGGTGGAATAGGAAGGGGTACCTCCGGTGTTCGGGAGGTTCGGAGGGTGGTCCTCGCCCTCTCCAGAGTCCTGTTGTGAGAAGGAGGCCGCGCGCGTGAGCCAGTACGTGAGCAGGCTCGGCGGACGGCTCGCCCAGACGCCGGCCCGACTGTCCGGCACTCCGCGGCTCAGGTTCCCCGGCGGCAGCCGCCGCCCGCGCAGGGTCGCGATGCTCAGCGTGCACACCTCCCCCCTGCACCAACCCGGCACGGGCGACGCGGGCGGCATGAACGTCTACATCGTCGAGCTCGCCAAGCGCCTCGCCGCGATCAACATCGAGGTCGAGATCTTCACGCGGGCCACGACAGGCCAGCTCCCGCCCAAGGTCGAGCTGGCCCCCGGCGTCCTCGTACGGCATGTGGACGCGGGCCCGTACGAAGGCCTCGCGAAGGAAGAACTCCCCGCCCAGCTCTGCGCCTTCACGCACGGTGTGATGCGCGCCTGGGCCGGCCACCGCCCCGGCTACTACGACCTGGTGCACTCGCATTACTGGCTGAGCGGCCACGTCGGCTGGCTCGCCGCCGAACGCTGGGGCGTGCCCCTCGTGCATGCCATGCACACCATGGCCAAGGTCAAGAACGCCGCGCTCGCCGAGGGCGACACCCCCGAGCCCGCCGCCCGTGTCATCGGCGAGACCCAGATCGTCGAGGCCGCCGACCGCCTCATCGCCAATACGGACGAGGAGGCGGATGAGCTCGTACGGCATTACGCGGCCGATCCCGGCAAGGTCGCCGTCGTCCACCCCGGCGTGAACCTCGACCGCTTCCGCCCCGCCGACGGCCGCGCCGCCGCACGCCAGCGCCTGGGCCTCCCGCAGGACGCCCTGATCCCGCTGTTCGCCGGCCGCATCCAGCCCCTGAAGGCCCCCGACGTTCTGCTCCGCGCCGTCCACGTCCTGCTCGACCGCCGCCCCGAGCTGCGCTCACGCCTTGTCGTGCCGGTGGTCGGCGGTCCTTCGGGCAGCGGTCTGGCCAAGCCCGAGGGCCTGCAGAAGCTGGCCGCCAAGCTGGGTATCGCCGATGTCGTACGGTTCCGTCCGCCGGTCGGCCAGGAACAGCTCGCGGACTGGTTCCGGGCCGCGTCCGTCCTGGTCATGCCCTCGTACAGCGAGTCCTTCGGGCTCGTCGCCATCGAGGCCGAGGCCGCCGGCACCCCGGTGATCGCCGCGTCCGTGGGAGGGCTCCCCGTGGCGGTACGGGACGGGGTCAGCGGCTTCCTTGTCGAGGGGCACGACCCGGCCGCGTACGCGCTGAAGCTGGAGCACTTCGTGGACGATCCGCACCTGGTCGACAAGATGGGCGCGGCGGCCGCACGGCACGCCCGCTCCTTCGGCTGGGACACCGCCGCCTCGGCCACCGCGGACGTCTACACCGCCGCCCTGTTCGAGCAGCGCCGTCGCGTACGCTCGCACCATGGCTGACCCGCGTCAGGTACTCGAACAGACCCTCAAGGACGCCGAGCTCGCCTGGGAATCCCCCGAGCCCGGGGTCTATGTCGTGCAGCTGCCCGGCACGCGCAAGCTGTCGACCACGCTCTCGCTGCGTCTGGGCCGGCACGCGCTCTCGCTCAACGCCTTCGTGATCCGCCACCCCGACGAGAACGCGGACGGGGTCCACCGCTGGCTGCTCGAGCGCAACCTCCGTCTGTACGGGGTGGGTTACGCGATCGACAAGCTGGGCGACGTCTACCTCGCCGGCAAGCTTCCGCTCTCGGCCGTCACTCCGGACGAGCTCGACCGCTTGCTCGGCGTCGTCCTCGAGGAGGCCGACGGCTCCTTCAACACACTCCTGGAGCTGGGCTTCGCGTCGGCGATCCGCCGCGAGTACGCGTGGCGGGTGTCGCGCGGGGAGTCGACGCGGAACTTGGACGCGTTCACGCATCTGACGAAGCCGCGCTGAGCCCACGGGTTGTGGGCAGTCGTGCCGCTGCTCACAGCGGCACGACTGCCCACAGCGGCGCGGCCGCGCCGCGCGGTCTCAGGCCGTGGCCTTCACGTCGGCGACCTCAACCGGCTCGGTGACCTCAACCGGCCTGGCGGCCTCAACCTGCTCCGTGGTCACCGGAGTCCGGTCCTCCTGGGGCAGGTTCCGCATCAGCGCCCAGTACCCGACCGCCGCCACCGTGCCGAGCACCGCGGTCGCGCCCCACAGCCAGTCGGCGCCGTACCGGTCGATCACGAAACCGGCCATCAGCGGGGCCGCGAGCCCGGCCACCGACCAGGACATCGAGTACATGCCCTGGTAGCGGCCACGGGCGTGCACCGGCGAGAGGCGGACCACCAGGCTCATCTGGGTGGGCGAGTTGATGATCTCGGCCAGGGTCCAGACGATGACCGTGAGGGCGTACGCGCCGATGGAGCCGGCGAACGCGGTGAGGCCGAAGCCGTATCCCGCGAGCAGCGCCGAGACGACGAGCAGCTTCTGCGGATCGCGGTGCTCGATGAACCGGGTCACGGGGATCTGAAGGGCCACGATCAGGACGCCGTTGACCGCGATCACCATGCCGAAGTCCGAGGGCGTGAAGTCGGCCGCGCCCATGGCGACCGGCAGACCCACGTAACTCTGCGTGAAAATCAGGGAGATGAGGAAGGACAGGCCGACGACGCCCATGAAGCGGCCATCCTTGAGGACGGTCCCCATGGAGACCTCGGGGTCGGCGGGCTTTCCGGCCACGACCGTCTTCTCGGGCCGCGACTCGGGCAGCTTCAGGAAGACCAGGACCGCGCACGCCATGGTCAGCGCCGCCTCGCCGAGGAAGCCGGCGAGGTAGCTGTACTGGGCGACGATGCCCGCGGCCATAGAGGAGAAGGCGAAGCCGAGGTTGATCGCCCAGTAGTTGAGGGCGAAGGCCCGCACGCGGTCCTCCGGGCGCACGATGTCGGCCATCATCGCCTGCACGGCGGGCCGCGAGGCGTTGGAGGCCACGCCGACCAGACCGGCCACCACCGCGATGGCGATCGGATGCTCCATGAAGCCGAGGACCGCGACGCTGACGGCCGTGGCGCCCTGCGCGAGGAACATGGTGGGCCTGCGCCCGAGCCGGTCCGTCAGGACGCCCGCGCCCAGGGTGCCGAGCACGCCGCCGAGGCCGTGCAGGGCGGCCACAAGACCCGCGTACGAGGCCGAATAGCCCCGGTCGAGGGTCAGGTACAAAGCCATGAATGTGGCGACGAAGGCCCCGAGCCGGTTGATCAGGGTGCTCGTCCAGAGCCACCAGAACTCCCGGGGAAGGCCCGCGACGCTTTCGCGCGCGGCTCGCTTGATGCTCGCGATGGACATGACTGTTCCCCCCGGAAACGGCTGGTGGCGTGGTGTCTGTAAGTGGCGCTTGACGTGCTCACACGTTACGAGCGGGGGGTGCGGCGGAGCCACTCGATTAACAGGAACCGTCAATCGTCCGCAGGCCGGTCTGCGCGCGCGAGGGGCCCGTGGGTTCGATTAGGCTCGGAGCCATGGCCGACGCACCGTACAAGCTGATCCTCCTCCGCCACGGCGAGAGCGAGTGGAACGCCAAGAACCTGTTCACCGGCTGGGTGGACGTCAATCTGAACGAGAAGGGCGAGAAGGAGGCGGTCCGGGGCGGCGAGCTGCTCAAGGACGCCGGTCTGCTCCCCGATGTCGTGCACACCTCGCTCCAGAAGCGCGCGATCCGCACCGCGCAGCTGGCGCTCGAGTCCGCCGACCGCCACTGGATCCCGGTCCACCGCTCCTGGCGCCTGAACGAGCGTCACTACGGTGCGCTCCAGGGCAAGGACAAGGCCCAGACGCTCGCCGAGTTCGGCGAGGAGCAGTTCATGCTGTGGCGCCGCTCGTACGACACCCCGCCGCCGCCGCTCGACCGCGACGCCGAGTACTCCCAGTTCGAGGACCCGCGCTATGCGACCCTCCCGCCGGAGCTGCGTCCGCAGACGGAGTGCCTCAAGGACGTCGTCGTCCGCATGCTCCCGTACTGGTTCGACGGCATCGTCCCGGACCTGCTGACCGGCAGGACGGTCCTGGTCGCCGCGCACGGCAACTCGCTGCGCGCTCTGGTCAAGCACCTGGACGGCATCTCGGACGAGGACATCGCGGGCCTCAACATCCCGACGGGCATCCCGCTCTCCTACGAACTCGACGCCGAGTTCAAGCCGGTCAAGCCGGGCGGCACCTACCTGGACCCGGACGCGGCCGCGGCTGCGATCGAGGCGGTCAAGAACCAGGGCAAGAAGAAGTAGCTTTCCCGATCACGCCCCCGACCTGCGCTTAGGGCGCGGATCGGGGGCGTTTTCATGATCTGGCGCCGTAGCGGTCGGCGACTCCTGCGACGACTGGGACGTCTCCGGCCCTCTGTGGGCTGTCAGCCCATGCCTTGAGGCGTAAATCAGTGGGGCGAGGAAGGGAGATCTGCCACGCTCGTCCGATGGGTGCATTGGATGCGGCGGCAGACAGGGTTGCCGGTGGGGCCACCGTGGTGTTCCGGCCCAGTGGTTCTTCGATGGTCCCTCTGATACGGGGCCGGCAGCAGGTGGTCGTCGCCCCGGTGGATCCGTCGAAACTGGAGGTCGGCGACATCGTCCTTGCCCGTGTCGCCGGGACGGTCTACCTCCACTTGGTGTCGGCTGTGGACGCCGCCAGGAAACGGGTGCAGATCAGCAACAACCGTGGCCGCACCAACGGATGGACCAGCCACGATCGCGTCTTCGGCATCTGCGTGACCGTGGACGGCGCCGCCCGGCCGGGAGCCGCGGGCAAGAAGCTCACCACGGCCTGAACTGAGGCTGTATTCGGCTCACTTCAGCCCTGCGTGAGGCGTGGCGCCTCGCCGCCCAGGTCCAGGAGGACGCCGTTGTAGTGGTCGGCGAAGTCGAGGCGGGTGATGTCGTTGTAGCGGAGCTTTGTCGTCGTGCGGCGCCACTCGGCCGTGCTGTCGATCTCCTGGAGACGCAGGGACTTCTTGCCCAGCGAGGTCACCTTGCCGATGAGTGCGATGTCCGGGTCCAACTCCTCCTGGAACACGGTCACCAGGGGATACGCGGCCGCGACCTGCGCCACGAGCTCCCGCGTACCGCCCAGGGCGAAGGATCCGCCGGCGGGCGGCGGTGGTGGCCAGGTGCCGTGCTTCTTCGTCCAGCGCCGGTCCACGTCGCGCTTGCCGCGGGTGCGGACGTCGGTCACGTCCCGGGTGCGGACCAGCGCGTACCCGTCGAGCATGGAATCGGTGACCAGCAGGAGCAGCGTCCAGTCCCGGCCGGAGGCCAGCGCGAAGCCCACCAGCGGCTCGCCCGGCACCAGGCCCTCCCGCTCCACCCGTACGACCCAGCGCTCGTTCACGGCCCGGCGCAGCAGCCGTTGTCTGTTGCCCATAGGGTCAGCCTCGGCCGGACGGAGGCATTCCGCAAACGAATTCGGTACGCGTTCCTATGCCGTCCGTCAGCCGCAGGACAGGTAGTCGTAGCCGGCCTGTCGCCAGTCGCCCTGGCGGTCCTTGAAGACGTATTTGCCTTCCGTGTTGCGGACGACGTCGAAGCTGTGGAGCTTGCCCACGTACGTGAGCTCCAGTCGCTCGCCGCGGTCTGTGCTACCGCTGCCATAGACGAGGTGGTTTTCGGCCCGGCCGAAGGTCCCGCCGCCCACCAGGCCGTCCGCGCCCAGGCTCCAGCGGCGTTGCAGATCCTGCGTCGCATACCGGACGTTGATGTCCCAAGTGCCGTCGATCATGCTGGACTTGAAGGGAACCCAGCCGTCCGCGCTGTGCCACTTCGCTCCCTCGGCCCACAGGATCTTCTGCCACAGGCAGACGGCGTTGCTCTTCGAGTTGTACGGGGGCAGCGTGCCCAGAGTGCCTTCGTCGTCCCAGTCGTCCGACGACCGGTCATACCCGCGCACCCAGCCGTCTGATTCCTTGGCCGAGGCGGCCGAAGCGGCCGAGGCGCTGAGCCCCAGTTGTCGTCCGGTGGTGCAGTTCCGACCTTGAAGAAACCTTGCAGGTTCGCAAGTGAAGGGCCCGCTCCGAACGGAGCGGGCCCTTCACCTCGTACAAGAACGGCGTCAGCCGCCGCACTGGCAGGGTGCCCCCTGCTGGCAGCCGCAGCCGCACCCCGAACCGCAGCCGCAGGCACCGAGGAGCGGCAGCCGGACGACTTCGACCGACTCCGTTGTATCGGCGGGCTGTTGGGTCTCTGGCGTGGGGGACTCAGCCATACGAACCTCCTCAAGGCACAGTTGCCTACGCCCAGTTGATGCCCACCGGACACGGCGCATCAACGGCGCACGGAGGTGCAAATAACCTACGCTCCCTCGACCGCCTGCGCCTGCGCCGACGCGTTCTGCTGCAGCTCATCCGCGTGCTCACCCGTCACCAGGTACACCACACGCTTGGCGACCGACACCGCGTGGTCCGCGAAGCGCTCGTAGTAGCGGCCGAGCAGCGTCACGTCGACGGCCGTCTCGATGCCGTGCTTCCAGCGCTCGTCGATCAGATGCTGGAAGAGCGTGCGGTGCAGCAGGTCCATCTCGTCGTCGTCCTGCTCCAGCTGCAGCGCCAGATCGACGTCCTTGGTGATGATGACCTCGGCCGACTTCGCCATCAGGCGCTGCGCGAGCTGCCCCATCTCCAGGATCGTGGCGTGCAGGTCGTGCGGCACGGCCCGCTCCGGGAAGCGCAGCCGGGCGAGCTTGGCCACATGCTGGGCCAGGTCGCCGGAGCGCTCCAGGTCGGCGCTCATCCGCAGCGAGGTGACGACGATACGGAGATCCGTCGCGACCGGCTGCTGGCGGGCGAGCAGGGCTATCGCGCGCGCCTCCAGCTCGTGCTGCAGATCGTCGACCTTCTGGTCGGCGGCGATCACGCTCTCGGCGAGCTTCAGATCGGCATCCAGCATGGCCGTCGTCGCGCGCCCGATCGCCGATCCGACGAGCCGGGCCATTTCGACGAGGCCTTCGCCGATCGAATCGAGTTCCTCGTGGTACGCGTCCCGCATTGATCAGTCCCTCTCTGACAAACCTGCATACGTGCCGGGGGCTGGGCTCTCACCCCGGTCCGGGGCCCGGACCCGACAAGGCTCCTGACCCCACGCTCCCACGGTCCCGGCCGAACGCGACCGGGACCGGCATGCCGTATGAACCGTCTCTGTCCTCAAGGTGAACTCTGAGCGCTGTCTCCACCACCGTCCGCACCCCGCACACCACCCCGTACCGGACGCATCACCGCAGCTCGGCCACCCAAATGAACCAATGGCCTACCGGCGGTGAACTCTCGGCGACGAGTGTTCGAGCAGACACCCCGACGACTGTGGCGGGCCCTGATCCCATGCCTAACCTGGTGGCATGGACGTGAACGCGGCGGTCGCCGCAGCGGCTGCGATCGCCGGAGTGTGCACCGGTGTCATCGCCATGCTGGCGTTCCGCTGGAGCGAGCGCGACCAGAAACGCCCCACCCGGACCTCCCTGCACACCGACCCGGTACTGCCGCCCGGCGTGGACACGGTGCTTTCCGTGCTCCGCTCCTCGGCGGTCGTCCTCGACGAGGGCGACGCCGTGGTCAAGGCGAGCTCCGCAGCGTACGCGCTCGGGCTCGTCCGCGGCGGGAAACTGGCCGTCGAACCCATGCTGCAGATGGCCCGCGACACCCGGCGCGACGGCGAGATACGCCAGGTCGAACTGGACCTGCCGCGCCGCGGCACCGGTCGCGGCGACGCCCTCGCGGTCTCCGCCCGTGTCGCCCCACTGGGCTCGCGCCTGGTGCTGCTGCTCGTCGAGGACCTCACCGAAGCCCGCCGTATCGAAGCGGTACGGCGCGACTTCGTCGCCAATGTGAGCCATGAGCTCAAGACCCCGGTCGGCGCCCTGAGCCTGCTCTCCGAAGCGGTCATGGACGCCTCCGACGACCCCGAGGCCGTGGAGCGCTTCGCCGGCCGGATGCAGATCGAGGCGACCCGCCTGACCAACCTGGTCCAGGAGCTCATCGACCTCTCCCGCGTGCAGAACGACGACCCGCTCGAGGACGCGGAGCCCGTACGCGTGGACGAACTGGTCGCCGAGGCCATCGACCGCTGCCGCCACCAGGCGGGCACCAAGCAGATCACCATGGCCGCCGGCGGCACCGCCGACCTGTACGTCTGGGGCAACCGCGGCCAGCTGGCCGCCGCCCTGGGCAACCTCGTCGAGAACGCGGTGAACTACAGTCCCGCCCGTACGCGGGTGGGGATAGCCGGCCGCAAGGTGAATGCTCCGGGCGGCGATCTCGTCGAGGTCGCGGTCACCGACCAGGGCCTCGGCATCTCCGACAAGGACAAGGACCGCATCTTCGAGCGCTTCTACCGCGTCGACCCGGCCCGCTCACGGGCCACCGGAGGCACCGGCCTCGGCCTTGCCATCGTCAAACACGTTGCTGCCTCGCACGGCGGGGAAGTGACCGTATGGAGCTCCGAGGGACAGGGCTCCACCTTCACGCTCCGGCTCCCGGAGGCGGGCTCCGTCCGCGAACGGAAGCCGTACCGCGCGGGCGCCGCCGACCACCTGGACCGCCTCGAAGCGTCCACCGGCTCGCACGAGCTGCCCGCGCACCACGACTCCCCGCACCACCCCACGCACCACGACCGCTCCGCGAACCACCCCGACGCTCGCGCGACCCGCGAGCCCCTGCCTGCCCCGGAGGTCCTTCCGTGACCCGAGTGCTCGTCGTCGAGGATGAGGAATCCTTCAGCGACGCCCTGTCCTACATGCTCCGCAAGGAGGGCTTCGAGGTCGCCATCGCGGCCACGGGCCCCGACGGGCTCGACGAGTTCGAGCGCAACGGCGCCGACCTCGTCCTCCTCGACCTGATGCTCCCCGGCCTGCCCGGCACGGAGGTCTGCCGCCAGCTGCGCGGCCGCTCCAACGTCCCCGTGATCATGGTGACCGCCAAGGACAGCGAGATCGACAAGGTCGTCGGTCTGGAAATAGGAGCCGACGACTACGTCACCAAGCCCTTCTCCTCGCGCGAGCTGGTGGCCCGTATCCGTGCCGTCCTGCGCCGCCGCGGCGAGCCGGAGGAGGTCACCCCGGCCGCCCTGGAGGCGGGTCCGGTCCGCATGGACGTGGACCGCCATGTGGTGACCGTCAGCGGCGACAAGGTCGACCTGCCGCTCAAGGAGTTCGACCTCCTGGAGATGCTCCTGCGCAACGCGGGCCGCGTCCTGACCCGCATGCAGCTCATCGACCGGGTCTGGGGAGCGGACTACGTCGGCGACACCAAAACTCTCGACGTCCACGTCAAGCGCCTGCGCGCCAAGATCGAGCCGGACCCGGGGGCGCCCCGGTATCTGGTGACGGTGCGCGGCCTGGGCTACAAGTTCGAGCCGTAAACCGCAGCGATACGGGGAGCCGCGCACCGAGGCCGTAGGGCCGTGGGACGCGGCGGTACGTGAAAGGGGGCGCCCGCCTTGTCGGCGGGCGCCCCCTTTCGCTGCTGTACGCCGGTCAGTGGGTCGCGGCGCTCTCGGACGCACCGTCCGCCGGCTCACCCGTCGTGCCGTGACCGTCCGTGCCGGTGCCCTCGGCCGCACCGTGGCCGCCCGCGCTCTCGGACGCGCCGTCGGTGGGCTCGCCGGTGGCGCCCTCGGTCGCGGACGCACCGCCGGTGGGCGTGGCGGACTCGGAGGCACCGCCGCCCGCCGGAGCCTCGGGGACCTCTTCCGGACCCCACTCGCTGAAGTAGCCGGTGGCCGGGACGACGAAGGTCTTCATCGTGATGTCGCCGGTCTCGCTCAGGGTGAAGGTCACCTTCTGCGCGTTGCCGTCCTTCACGGCCTCACGGCTGCTCGGGAGCATCGCGGTGGCGTTGTCCTTGCCGCCGATGACCAGCGAACCGCCGGCCGGGACCGTCAGCGAGCCGCCCTTGGCCGGCTTGAGCTCGGCCTCCTTGGCGGTGCCGTCGATCTTGATGGACTCGAGCGTCTGGTCCGTCGTGCCGTTGTTGAAGATCGTCGCCGAGATCGCGGCGGGGCCGGTCGACTCCAGGTCGGGCTGGGTGATGACCACGGCGTTCTGGATCTTGACCTTGCCGTCGTCGACGGAGGTCGCGGCGTTGTCCGGGCGGACGCCGAGGGTCTGGGCGTCGTTGCCGGCACCGCACGCGGCCAGCGTGGCGATCGAGAACGCGAGGGCGGTGGCGGCGAGGGCGCCGCGTCGAAGGCTGCGGCTCACGGCGGGCGCAACTCCTTGTAGCGAGGGGCGGGACGGACGATGGTGCCGGTACGGACGGCCGT
This sequence comes from Streptomyces mesophilus, assembly GCF_011044995.1. Taxonomy (GTDB): domain Bacteria; phylum Actinomycetota; class Actinomycetes; order Streptomycetales; family Streptomycetaceae; genus Streptomyces; species Streptomyces mesophilus. The sequence continues at coordinate 47,690 of NZ_JAAKZW010000012.1, forward strand.
AAAGCTGTCCTGAAAGTCTGTCAGCGCGCTTAGGTTACCGACCGGCTGTCGGACCGCCGCACCCGACCCGCCCCCTTGCCCGCGCAGGTCATCGGCTCCCGGGCGTGCGGGAGTTCGGCGACGAGATGTGGTCCGGATTTCACATATTCCCCACGTGTGCGGCGCGGCGAATTCTCCGGTAACTAATAGGCGCCCGGCGAGAAGCCCCCGGAGGGCCACCGGTAATTGATCACGGCGGCGGTATCGACGGCGGTAAAGATCAATTCGGATTGCCGTCGCAACGACCGTCACATCGACCGTCGCATCACCCGTCACTTCACTCTCGTACGTCTCTCGACTCACCGAACGGAGTAGCGGAACCCGGCTGTCCGGACGTGCGCAAACCGGGACGTTCGACCTCTTGGGTGGCGCTCCGGGGCTCTGTAACGTATGCGTTTCGGCTTCCCTGAACAGCCGCTCCGACCTGCGAATACCTGCCTCCACAAAGGCTCCGCAGCACGTTCCTGTTGCTGTTGTCAAGCCCCGAGATATGCTCTGACCTGCGAAAACGCCATTCAGAACCCGCCGTTTCCGTGTTACCCTGGATAGCCACGGAAGGGGTACCTGTCACATGACGTTCAAGGTTGGCGACACCGTGGTCTATCCCCATCACGGGGCCGCGCTGATCGAGGCTATCGAAACTCGCCAGATCAAAGGCGTGGACAAGACCTACTTGGTGCTGAAGGTCGCCCAGGGCGACTTGACTGTTCGTGTGCCAGCGGACAATGCGGAGTTCGTCGGCGTGCGCGACGTTGTCGGTCAGGACGGACTCGACCGGGTCTTCGAGGTGCTGCGCGCACCGTATGCCGAAGAGCCCACCAACTGGTCCCGGCGTTACAAGGCGAATCTCGAGAAGCTTGCCTCGGGTGATGTCATCAAGGTCGCCGAGGTCGTACGTGACCTGTGGCGGCGTGAGCGTGAGCGTGGCCTCTCGGCCGGCGAGAAGCGCATGCTCGCGAAGGCGCGCCAGATCCTGGTGAGCGAGCTCGCGCTCGCGGAGAACACCAACGAGGACAAGGCCGAGGCCCTGCTCGACGAGGTCCTCGCGTCCTGACGCGAAGAGTCGGGGGGATCACCGATCGCCCCCATAGGTCGTAGGCGTGCTGCGACCTGCACAATGATGCCGCGGTGCCCGCTGGCCGGTCCCAGACCGAGCCGCCGGGCACTGCGGCATGCTTGTCGGCGTTTCGGAAGGCAGTGCGCTACCGGGTGCCGACGAAATGCTCCCCGCTGTTGATGTGTGCCGGGCCCGGGCACTGGCGCCCAGGTGCTCGACCGCGTGTCACGGAAGGGGTCGCGGTCAAGGCGTCGCGCCCGGCACGGTGTGGCCATACCCATGTCTCCCGAGGACACAAACCTGAACGCGGACCTGATGTCAGACGAAACGACTCAAGCTCCCCCGAGTGCGCCCGGCGCCGCCCGTACCGCCGCGGTCATCCCCGCGGCCGGCCGCGGAGTGCGCCTGGGACCCGGCGCCCCGAAGGCGCTGCGGACGCTCGGCGGTACGCCGATGCTCATCCACGCCGTACGCGCCATGGCCGCGTCCCGTGCCGTCTCCCTGGTCGTCGTGGTCGCCCCGCGGGACGGCGCCGCCGAGGTCAAGACGCTGCTCGACGCGCACACGCTGCCCGAGCGCACCGACTTCCTGGTCGTGCCCGGCGGCGAGAACCGCCAGGACTCCGTGAAGGCCGGTATCGACGCGCTGCCGCCCGGCTACGACACGGTGCTCGTGCACGACGCCGCCCGGCCGCTCGTTCCGGTCGACACGGTCGACGCGGTGATCGAGGCGGTACGGGACGGGGCGGTCGCCGTCGTGCCCGCGCTGCCGCTCGCCGACACCGTCAAGGAGGTCGAGCCCCGCGCCGACGGTCCCGAGCCGGTGCTGTCCACACCGGCCCGCGCCCGGCTGCGTGCGGTGCAGACCCCGCAGGGCTTCGAGCGCGCCACGCTCGTACGGGCGCACGAGACCGTCACCGAGAACGTCACCGACGACGCGAGCATGGTCGAGCAGCTCGGTCTGCCGGTCGTGGTGGTGCCCGGGCACGAGGAGGCGTTCAAGGTGACGCGTCCGCTGGATCTGGTCCTCGCCGAGGCCGTGCTCGCGCGCAGGAGGAAGAACGATGGCTTCTGAGACCCCCCGTATCGCCGAGACTCCCCGTAGCGCCGAGGCCCCCCGTATCGCCGGACTGCCGCTGGTCGGCATCGGTACGGACATTCACGCGTTCTCTGCGGAAGAGGGCCGTGAGCTGTGGGTCGGCGGGCTGCTGTGGGAGGACTCCGGGCCGGGGCTCGAGGGGCACTCCGACGCGGATGTCGTGGCGCACGCGGCGTGCAACGCGCTGTTCTCGGCGGCCGGGCTCGGTGACCTCGGTCAGCACTTCGGCACCGGGCGGCCCGAGTGGTCCGGCGCCTCGGGCGTCACGCTCCTGACGGAGGCGGCGCGGATCGTGCGGGCGGCGGGCTTCGAGATCGGGAACGTCGCCGTGCAGGTCGTCGGCCTCCGCCCGAAGATCGGCAAGCGCCGGGACGAGGCGCAGAAGGTGCTGTCGGCCGCGGCGGGCGCCCCGGTGTCGCTGTCCGCCGCCACATCGGACGGTCTCGGCTTCACCGGGCGCGGCGAGGGTTTGGCCGCGATCGCGACCGCGCTGGTCGTCCGGGTCTGAGGGGCCGGCCGGCGGCGCGGTACCTGGATGCGGGCGTCAGGTTCGGGTAGTCGTTGCGGAGTCAACGAGTACCCGAACCGCACCGGAGGCCCTCCATGTCCGCCGAACTCTCCGCCGAACTCAAGGCGCTGCTCGACACCCCCGTGTTCATCACCGTCGCCACCATCCAGCCCGACGGCAGCCCCCAGGTGTCGCCGGTGTGGGTGAAGCGAGACGGGGACGATCTGCTCTTCTCCACGACGCTCGGGCGGCAGAAGGAGAAGAACCTGCGCCGTGACCCGCGGCTCAGCATCGTGGTGCAGCCCTTCGACGCCCCGTACAGCTACGCCGAGATCCGCGGCACCGCCGAGATGACGGAAGAGGGCGGGCAGGAGCTGATCGACGAGCTGGCGCTGAAGTACGTCGGCAAGAAGTACGCCGAGTTCAACGCGACGGCCGCCCAGGATGCCCCGCGCGTGGTCGTCCGCGTGACGCCGCGCAAGGTCGTCGGCCGGATCTGAGCCGCTCCGTATCACAATGTTGTCCCGCGGCCCCGTAACGGTCGCGGGGCACTGCCCGGCGCCCACTACCCTTGATGTCGTGACTATTCGCCTGTACGACACCAGCGCCCGGCAGATCCGTGACTTCACCCCGCTCATGCCGGGCTGCGTCTCGATCTACCTGTGTGGCGCGACCGTGCAGGCCGCCCCGCATATCGGGCACATCAGGTCGGGGCTCAACTTCGACATCCTGCGCCGCTGGTTCACGTACCGCGGCTATGACGTGACCTTCATCCGCAATGTCACGGACATCGACGACAAGATCATCGCGAAGGCCGGCGAGCAGGGCCGCCCGTGGTGGTCGATCGGGTACGAGAACGAGCGCGCGTTCAACGACGGCTACACCGCGCTCGGTTGCCTGCCGCCCACGTACGAACCGCGGGCCACGGGCCACATCACCGAGATGGTCGAGATGATGCGCGGCCTGATCGAGCGCGGGCACGCGTACGAGGCGGACGGCAGCGTCTACTTCGACGTGCGGTCCTTCCCCGGCTACCTGGAGCTGTCCAACCAGGAGCTGGACAATCTGCTGCAGCCGGCCGAGGAAGGCATCACCGGCAAGCGCGACCCGCGTGACTTCGCCATGTGGAAGGCGGCCAAGCCGGGCGAGCCCGACTGGGAGTCCCCGTGGGGCCGCGGCCGTCCTGGCTGGCACCTGGAGTGCTCGGCGATGGCCCACAAGTACCTGGGCTCCGCGTTCGACATCCACGGCGGCGGGCTCGATCTGATCTTCCCGCACCACGAGAACGAGATCGCCCAGGCCAAGGCGTACGGCGATGAGTTCGCGAACTTCTGGCTGCACAACGCCTGGGTGACCATGGCCGGCGAGAAGATGGCCAAGTCGCTGGGCAACTCGGTGCTCGTGTCCGAGATGGTCCAGCGCTGGCGGCCGATCGTGCTGCGCTACTACCTGGGCACCCCGCACTACCGCTCGATGATCGAGTACAGCGAGGAGGCCCTGCGCGAGGCCGAGTCCGCGTTCGCGCGGATCGAGGGCTTCGTGCAGCGCGTCGTGGAGAAGGCCGGGGGCCCTGTCGAGCCCGCGGCCGAGGTGCCGCTCGCGTTCGCCGAGGCCATGGACGACGACCTCGGTGTGCCGCAGGCGCTCGCCGTCGTGCACACCACGGTCCGCCAGGGCAACAGCGCCCTTGCCGCCGACGACAAGGAAGCCGCCGTCGCGCGCCTCGCCGAGGTGCGGGCCATGCTCGGCGTCCTCGGCCTCGACCCGCTGGACGCGCACTGGGCGGGGGAGTCGGACCGCGGCGAGGACCTCCACGGCGTCGTCGACACCCTCGTACGCCTGGTGCTCCAGCAGCGCGAGTCGGCACGGGCCCGTAAGGACTGGCCCGCGGCGGACGCCATCCGCGATCAGCTCAACCAGTCGGGTCTCGTCATCGAGGACGGCCCCGACGGACCGCGGTGGACGCTCGGTCCGCGCTGATCAAGCGCTAGATGTGCCGCCCGGTCCGCCGGGCGGCACACTTCATATACGTACTTCATGCTTTACGGACGCAGAAACAGGTAGGTCATGGCCGGGAACAGCCAGCGCAGGAACCGTCGCACCAGCAACAAGAAGGGTGCGACGGTCGGCAGCGGTGGCAACCGGCGTCGCGGCCTCGAGGGCAGGGGCCCCACGCCGCCCGCGGAGATGCGCAAGAAGCACAAGAAGAACCGCATCGCCAACGCCAAGGCCAAGCAGGCCGCCCGCAAGCCCGTCGCCCGGCGCGGCGGCAAGGGGCAGTCGGAGATGGTCGTGGGGCGCAACCCGGTGTACGAGGCGCTGCGCGACGGAGTGCCGGCGACGATGCTGTACGTGCAGCAGTTCATCGACAACGACGAGCGGGTGCGTGACGCGCTCCACCTCGCGCAGCAGCGCGGCGGCATCCACCTGATGGAGGCGCCGAAGCCCGAGCTCGACCGGATGACCAACGGGCTCAACCACCAGGGCCTGGTGCTCCAGGTCCCGCCGTACGAGTACGCGCACCCCGAGGACCTGGCCGCCGCGGCCTTCGACGTGGGCGAGGAGCCGCTGATCGTCGCGCTCGACGGCATCACCGACCCGCGCAACCTCGGTGCGGTCGTCCGTTCCGTCGCCGCGTTCGGCGGGCACGGCGTGGTTGTACCCGAGCGCCGTGCGGCCGGTATGACGGCCGGCGCGTGGAAGACCTCGGCCGGTGCCGCGGCCCGTACGCCCGTGGCCCGTGCCTCGAACCTGACGCGCGCCCTTGAGGCGTACCAGAAGGCGGGCCTGACGATCGTGGGTCTCGCGGCCGACGGTGAGCACAAGGTCGGTGACCTGGAGGCCCTCGACGGCCCGGTCGTGATCGTGGTCGGCAGCGAGGGCAAGGGCCTGTCCCGCCTGGTCGGCGAGACCTGCGACTACCTCGTGCGCATCCCGATGCCCGGCGGCGCGGAGTCCCTGAACGCCGGTGTGGCGGCGGGCGTCGTGCTGTACGAGGCGGCTCGGCGCAGGAGCTGAGCCCTTCGCGCGGTTACGGGGCCGCCATCGCGGGCGACTCCGTGACCGCAAGGACGTCCACCATGCGGTCGAGCCGTTTGCGGGCCCGCGGGGCGTCGGCCGGCGCGAGCACGATCTCGGCGGTGGCGCGGGCGTCCTCGGACACCCGGTAGGTCAGCTCGCTCACCGGCACGGAGCGCAGGGTCGTGACGACCCGGCCGAGGCCCTCGCGGGTGTGGCGGAGGGTCACGGTGAGGCGGGAGGCCGGGTCCTGGGGTGACAGTTCCTGTGGCGTCATGGCGGGTGCTTCCTCGTATCAAGGTGGGTGGGAAAGCAAAAAGACCCCTCGCGGGATGCGAGAGGTCTGCGTGCGGCGGCGGGTCGATCGGAGGGGTCGCCTCCGGATCACCTCGGTGCCGGCACGCCGCAGCTGATAATGAGCTGACGAAGCATGGCGCGGATGCTGGCATGTATCCCACGTCGCGGCAATGCCATCTCACGCTGTGGACAGCGGACTTGAGGGCGCGGGGCTGTTGCACCAGCTCCGCGCCCTCGTTCGTCGCCGGCGACGAAAAGGGCCGTCTCTCCTTGGCGCGGACGACGAAGATCCCGCCGCGTCTCCTGCTTTACCTTCCGGGCAGCACGGTTCGCAGCCTCGGAGGTGGGGATCCGCATGACCACGTGGTCCGGCAGGGGAGAACCCCTCATGACACGACGCCTGGGCATCGACGACCTGTACGCCATCGCGCTCCCGGAGCAGCCCGCACTCTCCCCGGACGGCACCCGTGTGGTGTACGTCCTGCGCACCGCGGAGCGTGAACACGACCGGGATCACCGGGAGTTGTGGACGGTGCCGGCCGGCACCGGTCCGGCGCGGCGGCTGACCCGCGGTCCGGCGGACACCGCGCCCGCCTGGTCCCCGGACGGGCGGTGGCTCGCGTTCCTGCGCGGCGGGGACGGGCCGGGGCAGGTGTGGCTGCTTCCGGCCGGCGGCGGGGAGCCCGAGCCGGTGACGGGGCTGCCGCTGGGCGCGGGGGCGCCGGTGTGGAGCCCGGACGGGAGCGCGCTCGCGTTCACGGCGCCGGTGGGGCCCTCGTACGAAGCGGCCCCTGTCGTCACGGACCGGCTCGGCTACAAGGCGGACGGCCAGGGCCTGTTGGGGGCGGTACGCAACCAGCTGCACGTCCTCGACCTGGGCACCCGCACCGTCCGGCAGCTCACCCACGGCGACTGGGACGTGCGCGCTCCCGCCTGGTCGCCGGACTCGCGCACGCTCGCCTTCACTTCGGCGTACGGCGACGATGCGGATCTGACCCTGCGCAGTGCGGCGTACGTGGTGGACGCGCAGCACCCGGCAGCCGCACCGCGTCTCGTGGGCAGCGGCGAGGGGCAGGCGCACACCGTCACCTGGACCGCCGACGGGAGTGCCCTCCTGGTCGTCGGCCGCGGGGACACCCGGATCGGGCACGCGGGCCTGCTGCGGGTCCCGCTCGACGGCGGCCCGGCGGACGACCTCACCGTCGCGCTCGACCGCAACGTGATGCCCGGCGGCCCCGGTTATCCGGGTGCGGTGCCCCAAGTCACGGGCGACAGCGTGCTGTTCTGCGTACGCGACCGGGGGTGCACCCACCTGTACGACCTCGACGCACGCGGGGAGGCGCGGCCGCTCATGGCGGGTGCGGGGCAGGTGGTGTCCGGGCTCTCGGCCGCCGGATCCACCGCCGCGCTCGTCCTCGCGACACCCGTCTCGTACGGCGAGATCGTCACGGTCGACCTGGCGACCGGACGCACCCGGGTCCTCACCACGCACGGCGAGAGCCTCGCGGATGTGGAGCTTTTCGCGCCCGAGGAACGGGAGTTCACGGTCTCGGACGGCACCATCGTGCACGGCTGGCTGCTGCGCGATCCGGCCCGTATCGGCCCCGGACCGCTGCTGCTCGACATCCACGGCGGTCCGCACAACGCGTGGAACGCCGCCGCCGACTCCATCCACCTCTACCACCAGGAACTCGTCGCCCGCGGCTGGTCGGTGCTGCTGCTCAACCCGCGGGGCAGCGACGGCTACGGCGAGGCGTTCTTCACCGCCGCCGTCGGCGCCTGGGGGAGGGCCGACGCCCAGGACCTCCTCGAACCGCTCGACGTGCTGGTCGCCGAGGGCGTCGCCGACCCGCGGCGGCTCGCGGTCGCCGGGTACAGCTACGGCGGCTATATGGCCTGCTATCTGACCGGCCGCGACGACCGGTTCGCCGCCGCCGTCGCCGGCGGGGTGGTCAGCGATCTGACCAGCATGTGCGGCACCAGCGACGAGGCCCGTGCGCTGGGGGTCGCCGAACTGGGCGGACCGCCGTGGCAGCACCGTACGCACTACGCCGAACTCTCCCCGTACGCAAGGGTGGAGCACGTCCGCACCCCCACCCTCGTCGTGCACGGAGCCGACGACGAGCTCTGCCCGGCCGGGCAGGCCGAGCAGTGGTTCACCGCGCTGCGTGAACGCGGCGTGCCCACAAGGCTCGTGCTCTACCCGGGCGGCTCGCACCTGTTCCTGCTCGACGGGCCGCCCTCGCACCGCACCGACCTGGGCCGCCGCATCGTGGACTGGGTGGAGGAGCACGCCGCCGGGCGGCGCCCGCCCCTGGACACCGCGCACTGGCAGCGCAGGCTCGGCGAACTGGCTGCTCGGCACCGGGTGCCGGGTGCGGTCCTTGGCATCTCGCGCGGCGGACAACTCGCCCTCGCCGCCCACGGCGTGCTCAACAAGGACACCGGCGTCGAGGCCACCGAGGACTCGCTCTTCCAGATCGGCTCGATCACCAAGGTGTGGACCGCCACCCTGGTGATGCAGCTCGCGGACGAGGGGCTCATCGACCTCGACGCGCCCCTCGTCGACGTACTCCCGGAGCTTCGGCTCTCCGACCCGCAGGTCACGCAGAAGGTGACGATGCGGCACCTGCTCACCCACACCAGCGGGATCGACGGCGATGTGTTCACCGACACCGGGCGCGGCGACGACTGCCTGGAGCGGTACGCGGACCGGCTCGACGAGGCGGCGCAGAACCACCCGCTCGGCGCGACCTTCTCGTACTGCAACTCCGGCTATGTGCTCGCGGGCCGCGTCATCGAGAAGCTCACCGGCATGAGCTGGGACCAGGCCCTGCGCGAGCGGCTGTGCGCCCCGCTGGGTCTGGACCGTACCGTCACCCTGCCCGAGGAGGCGTTGCGCTTCCGTGCCGCGATGGGGCATGACGCGGGCGGCGGCGGAGAGCCGCGTACGGTGCCGGTCTGGGGCCTCGCCCGTTCCGCGGGACCCGCGGGGCTGATCACCGCAACGGCCGCCGACGTCCTGGCCTTTGCCCGGATGCACTTGGCCGGCGGCACCGCTCCCGACGGCACGCGGGTGCTGTCCGAGGGCGCCGCGCACACGATGACCCAGGAGCAGGTGAAGCTGCCGGACGCGCACACGCTCGGCGACTCCTGGGGGCTCGGCTGGATCCGCTTCGGCTGGGACGGCCACCGGCTGATCGGCCATGACGGCAACACTCTCGGCCAGTCGGCGTTCCTGCGGGTGCTGCCGGAGCAGGATCTCGCGGTCACGCTGCTCACCAACGGCGGGGGTGCGCACGATCTGTATCTGGAGCTGTTCCGGGAGATCTTCGCCGAGCTGGCCGGGATCGAGATGCCCATCCCCCTCGCGCCGCCGTCCACGCCGGTCGAGGTGGACCTGAGCGCACACGTCGGCTGTTACGAGCGGGCGGGTGCGCGCATCGAGATCCTGGACGACGCACAAGGGCCCCGGCTGCGGATGACGGTGACCGGGCCGCTCGCCGCCCTCGTGCCCGAACCGGTCGAGGAGTTCGACCTGGTGCCGGTCACGGACGAGGTGTTCCTGATCCGGCGCCCGGGCTCCGCTGCCTGGACACCGGTGACCTTCTACAGCCTGCCGACCGGCGAGCGCTATGTGCACTTCGGCGTTCGCGCGACCCCGAAGGTGTCCTGACGTGGACCTGCTGCAAGATGACCCCACGCTGGTCGACCGGTTCCGGGCCGCGCTGCCCGCGCTGCTCGCCGATATCGAGCACTTGGTGACCTGCGAGTCCCCATCGACCGATCTCGCGGCGGTGGCGCGCTCCGCCGAGGTGGTGGCCGCCATGGGGGCGGACCGCCTCGGCCAGGAGCCCGAGCGGATCGTCCTGGACGGCCGCACCCACCTGCGCTGGCGCCTCGGCGGCGGTCCGCGGCGGGTGCTGATCCTGGGCCATCACGACACGGTGTGGCCCCAAGGCACCCTCGCCCGGCTCCCGTTCGGGGTGCGGGACGGGGTGCTGCGCGGGCCCGGCTGCTTCGACATGAAGACGGGCCTGGTGATGGCCTTCCACGCGCTGGCCGCACTCGGCACCCCGGACGGGGTGACCCTCCTGGTCACCGGCGACGAGGAACTCGGCTCACCGTCGTCCAGGGAACTCATCGAGTCCGAGGCGGCGGGCTGCGCCGCGGCGTTCGTCCTCGAAGCGTCCGCGGACGGCGGGGCGTTGAAGACCGAACGCAAAGGCGTCTCGCGCTACGAGGTGGTGCTGCGCGGGAAGGCGGCGCACGCCGGGCTGGAGCCCGAGCGCGGGGTGAACGCCGCCGTGGAGGCCGCGCACCAGATCCTCGCGGTCGCCGCCCTCGGCGATCCCGCCGCGGGTACCACCGTGACCCCGACCCTGCTGGCCGCCGGTACCAGCACCAACACCGTGCCCGCGGAGGGCAGGTTCGCCGTCGACGTCCGCGTACGCAACGCGGCGGAACAGGAGCGGGTCGACCTGGCGCTCAAGGCGCTCGGCCCCCGGCTACCGGGTGCGGCGATCGAGGTGACGGGCGGCCCCAACCGGCCGCCCCTGGACGCCTCCGCATCGGCCACGCTCTACCGCCGCGCGGTGCTCCTTGCCGGGCAGCTCGGCATCGGCGCACCGGGCTCCGCCGCGGTGGGCGGCGCCTCCGACGGCAACTTCACCGCCGGGGCCGGCGTTCCCACCCTCGACGGACTCGGCGCGGTGGGCGGGGGCGCGCACGCCGATGACGAGCACGTGGTCGTGGCCGAACTCCCCAGTCGTACGGCCTTGTTCACCGCACTCGTGGCCGACGTGCTCGCGGAGCGGAACCCACGGGCGGCGGACGACGGGATCGGCCGATGAACGAGATCCCCCTGACCGTGCCCGTACAGCAGACCGCCCTGTACGCCGACGCGCAGGACGCGGCCGACAGCGCCGCCCACGCGGCCGGCTGCCAGGTGCGGCCGATCAGCGCCCTGCCCGAACTGGACGCCGTCTGCGCCCTCTTCGAGGGCATCTGGAAACCCGGCGGCGAGAACGGCCTGGTGACGCCCGAGCTGCTGCGCGCGATGGACAAGGCCGGCAGTTACGTCGCGGGCGCCTTCGACGGTGAACACCTGGTGGGCGCCTGCATCGGCTTCTTCGGACCGCCGCCCGACGGCGCGCTGCACAGCCATATCGCCGGCGTCTCGGCCCGGATGCGCGGCCGCAGCGTCGGCTTCGCCCTCAAGACGCACCAGCGCGCCTGGACACTGCAGCGCGGGGCCACCCAGGTCTCCTGGACCTTCGACCCGCTGGTGCGCCGCAACGCCTACTTCAACCTGGGCAAGCTGGCCGGGCGCCCCACGCAGTACCTGCCCAACTTCTACGGGCGGATGGACGACGGCATCAACGGCGCCGACGACACCGACCGGCTCCTGGTCACCTGGCCGCTCACCGCCCCCGAGGTCGCCGCGGCCTGCCACGGCCGACGACCCGGCGAGGCCGTGGCCCGCCCCGGTGACCCACCGGCCGAACCGGCCGCCGTCGCCTTGGGTGTCACCCCCTCCGGCCGGCCCCGCGCCCAAGCCGTCACCGGACCACGCGCCCGGGTCGCCGTGCCCGAGGACATCGAGGCCCTGCGCCGCGCCGACCCGGCGGCAGCCGCGTCCTGGCGCACGGCCGTACGCGACGTCCTCGGCGGACTGCTCGCCGACGGCTGGCAGGTGACGGGCTTCGAACGGTCCGGCTGGTATCTCCTCGTACGAAAGGACGCACTGTGAAGCTCACCGGGGTCGAACTCCGCGAGATCCGGCTGCCGTTGGTGGCGCCCTTCCGCACCTCCTTCGGCACGCTCACCGAGCGCTCGGCCCTGCTTCTGCGGGCCGTCGGCACCGAGGCCGAAGGGTGGGGCGAGTGCGTGGCGATGGAGGGTCCGCTCTACTCCTCGGAGTACGTGGCGGGCTGTGCCGACGTGCTGCGCCGCTTCCTGATCCCGGCGCTCGCGGGCCGCGCACAGCTCGACGCGGCGGCCGTCGCCCCCGCGCTCGCCCCCTACCTCGGCCACCGGATGGCGAAGGCCGCCCTGGAGACGGCCGTCCTGGACGCCGATCTGCGCACCCAAGGGGTGTCCCTGGCAAGGGAGTTGGGCGCCGTGCACGACCGGGTGCCCTGCGGGGTGTCCGTCGGCATCATGGACTCCGTACCGCAGCTGCTCGAAGCCGTCGCCGGCTATCTCGACGCCGGATACGTACGCATCAAGCTGAAGATCGAGCCCGGCTGGGACGTCGAGCCCGTACGCGCGGTACGCGAGCACTTCGGCGACGAGCTGCTGCTCCAGGCCGACGCCAACACCGCCTACACGCTCGCCGACGCCCGGCACTTGGCGCGCCTCGACCCGTACGGACTGCTCCTGATCGAGCAGCCCCTCGACGAGGAGGACCTGCTCGGCCACGCCGCACTCGCGAAGGCCATCACCACCCCCGTATGCCTCGACGAATCCATCACCTCGGCCCGCGCCGCCGCCGCGGCGATCACCCTGGGCGCCTGCTCCATCGTGAACATCAAGCCCGGACGGGTCGGCGGCTACCTCGAAGCGCGCCGGATCCACGACGTGTGCAGCGCGCACGGGGTGCCCGTGTGGTGCGGCGGGATGCTGGAGACCGGGCTCGGACGTGCGGCCAACGTCGCGCTCGCCGCGCTGCCCGGCTTCACGCTGCCGGGCGACACCTCCGCCTCCGACCGCTACTACCGCACCGACATCACCGAGCCCTTCGTCCTGGACGACGGACACCTGCCGGTCCCCACCGGGCCGGGCCTCGGAGTGGTCCCGGTCCCCGAGGCCTTGGAGGAAGTGACGGTCACGACCGAGTGGATCTCTCTGTGACAGCCCCTTGTCTGCACGGGAGGAGGCGGCACACAATCCGGTCCATGAATCCGGTCCATACGGGCGCGACACGGCCATGAATGCGGTCCATACGGCCGCGACACGGCCATGACCAGGGCTTCCGACGGCGGTCCGGGGCCGCGAGCCGGCCTCGGGCGCGTCCTCGAGGACCTCGGCACCACCCTCCTCGACCTCGTCTGCGGCGACCCGGCCGGCGCCGGCGCGATCGGCGGGGTGGTCATCCACGACCCGCTGGACGAACCGGTGCTGCCCCGGCGGGCGCTGGTGCTCGGCATCGGCGTGCGCACGGCCGACGACACCGTACGGCTGCTCACCGAGCTCGGCGCGGCAGGCGCCGTCGCCCTGGTCGTCCGCGCGCCCGCCCCCGCCGACCCGGCCGTGACCGCGGCCGCCGAACGGTCGGGCGTGGCGCTGCTCGCCCTCACCCGGGGCGCGTCCTGGGCCCAACTGGCCGCCATGCTCCGCTCGCTGCTCGCCGAGGACGACGTCGGCGACGTGGGCCCGCAGACCCTGGGCGGCATCCCCTCGGGCGATCTGTTCGCCGTGGCCAACGCGGTCGCGGCGCTCCTGGACGCCCCCGTCACCATCGAGGACCGCAGCTCACGTGTCCTGGCGTTCTCCGGGCGCCAGGACGAGGCCGACCCCTCCCGCGTGGAGACGGTCCTGGGCCGCCAAGTGCCCGAGCGCTTCACCCGCTTCCTCGAGGACCAGGGTGTCTTCCGCGCGCTCTACCGCGGCGACCAGCCGGTGCACGTGGAGCCCCCGGCGACCGAGGAGTTCCACATCCCGCGCGTCGCCATCGCCGTACGGGCCGGGGACGAACTCCTCGGGTCCATCTGGGCCGCCGTGCGCACCCCGCTCAACGCCCAGCGCACCGAGGCGCTGCACGACGCGGCCAAACTCGTGGCCCTGCACCTGCTGCGGCAGCGGGCGGGCGCCGATGTGGAGCGGCGGCTGCGCGCCGACCTGGTCGCCACCGTGCTCGAAGGCGGGCCGCGCGCCACCGAGGCCCTGGCCCGGCTCGGCCTCGCCGACCACGGCGGTGTCGTGCTCGCCCTGACCGCACCGGACCCGCCCGAGGCAGCCGGCTCCACCGCCGTGCACGCACGGCACGCGGCCGAACGGCAGCGTCTCGCCGACGCGTTCGCGATGCACCTGAGCGCGGTGCACCCGCGGGCCGCCACCGGGCTCATCGGCGATGTGGCGTACGGGATCCTGCCCGTGCCCTGTGATGCCGAGGAGCGGGCGGTACGCGTCGGCTCCGACTTCCTCAGCCGCGTCGGCGACCGGCTTCGCCCGCTGATCGGCATCGGGGCCTGCGCCGAGGACGGCGGCGGCCTGGCGCGCTCCCGCGAAGGAGCCGACCGCGCCCTGCGCGTGCTGCGCGCCGGCGGCGGGCCGCGCCGACTGGCCCGGATCGCGGATGTGCACATCGAGGCGCTGCTGCTCGACCTCGCCGACCTCGCCGCCGAACGCGGCGACCGGGCCGACGGACCGCTCGCCCGCCTCCTCGCTTACGACCGCGGCCATGACGCGCACCTGGTCGACACGCTGCGGGCCTGGCTCAACGCCTTCGGCGACATACCGGCGGCAGCGGCGGCCATGTACGTCCACCAGAACACCTTCCGCTACCGGCTGCGGCGCGTCGCCGAAGTGGCCCGGGCCGACCTGACCGACCCCGAGTCACGCTTCGCGCTGATGCTCCAACTGCGCCTGCTCCAAAGGCCCGACACCGCGGCCGGCTGAGACGGCGACGCGGGTCCGTGCCCCGCACAGGTAAAGATCTTGACCGGTCACGGACAGATCTTCGGGGTCAAGGCAGTGTCCTAAGGTGACGTCACTCGGTTAGATGAGTGTGGACACCAGAACACCCGGTACGGGATTCGACGACGCTCCCGCGCTGAGCATGGTGAAGGTCCCGTGCGACCCGGCGCAGGTCATCGTCAATCACGCAAGCTTCCGTGTGCAGCTCCCTGGCGCGAAACTGCCCCGATCCCCGCGCATCGCCGCCGGCACCTCTGTCGCCGGCCTCATCCCCGCGGCCGCCGGCGCCTCCGTCGTGCGGCGCCGGGCGCCCGTCGTGTGGAGCGGCAAGAGCGAGCCCGGCGACCTCGCGGCCACCGGACTGCTGCAGGCGGCACGCAGGGCCGAAGTGGCGCAGGGGGCCGAGGAGTTCGGCGACGGAGCGGCCACCCAGGTCATCCCGCGGATCCAGGTCGAGGAACTCGACCGGCTCGACGGCCTCGACCCCGACGCCACCGTCGAGACACCGCAGGTGGTCGGACCGCGCGACCCCGAGGGCGACGAGACCCGGCTCATCCCGGCGGTCTCCGCCTTCGACAGCGCCTACGACGGGTTCTTCCGCTCCGAGGGCGAAGGGCCCGCGCAGCCGCAATCCCCGTACGAGGACGACGAGTTCGACGAGGACGACGAGGCCGGTGCGCGCCGCCACGGAGCCGACTCGGTCCGGCACGCGTACTACCCCGGGCGCCGGCTCAACCTCGGCGTCGTCCTCCTCCCGCTCCGTATCTTCCTCGGCTTCATCTCCATCTACGCGGGCCTGGGCAAGCTCTGCGATCCCGTCTACTTCGACGGCGGCGAGCGCGGCTCGATGGTCAAGTGGCTGAACTCGCTGCACCCTTGGCCGCTCGCCGAACCGCTGCGGGACTTCGCGCTCCAGCACCCGGTCGGCGCCGGACTCGTCATCGCCTTCCTTCAGGTGATCGTCGGCGTCCTGACGGTGCTCGGCCTGTGGCAGCGGGTCGCGGCGGTGATCGGTGCGCTGCTCTCCGCGGCGCTGCTCGTCACCGTCAGCTGGAAGACCGTCCCCGCGTACGACGCGCCGGACATCATCTACCTGGCCGCCTGGTCGCCGCTGATCATCGCGGGCGCCCCGGTGTACTCGGTGGACGGACGGCTCGCGAGCGAGGCCTGGCGCACGCTCGGACCGCGCTCCGAACTCTGGGAGCTGCGCCGCCGGGTGCTGCGCCGCGGGCTGCTCATCGGCACGTTCGTCGTGGGCGCCACGCTGCTGCTCGGCGCCCTGCTCGGCGGTGCGGTGCGCAGCGCGCAGACCGTCACGGTGCCGGGTCCCGGCCAGCCGCCGCGCAACGAACTGCCCGGCTCGCCGCTGCCCAGCCAGTCCCGTGAGGGGCGCGACGCGAAGGACAGCCCGTCGGCCTCCAAGTCGCCGACGGAGGGCGCCACTTCGGCGCCGCCGTCCGACTCGGAGTCCACGCCCGAGTCGGTGCGCGAGCCCGGCTCGGCGGGCGCGGAGCAGCCCAGCGAGACGGCCGGCTCGGGCCAGGCCCCGCCCCCGCAGGCGGAGCCCGAGCCGCCGGCAACCAGCGGCGGCCCCACGTCCGGCGGCTCGGACGGCTCCGGCGGCTCGTCCGGCGAGCCCGGCGGCTCGGGCGGCGGCTCCGGCGGCGCGGAGGAGCCGGGCCTCATCGGCGGCCTCCTCGGCTGAGACCCGCTCGGCGATACGGGGAAGGGCCCGGCACACGGATGGTGTGCCGGGCCCTTCCGCGTCGGCTCGTCCTTTCGGCCGAGGCAGTGGTCGGGTCGTGCGGGACCAAGAGGGGCTTGATCAAGGACCTTTGGCTTGGGGAGTGGGGCGGGGTTTACGTCAGGCTTATTCGTGCCGTCCCGGAGTGGTCCGTGGGCGGCGCCCTCATTTCTCCCGTTCCCGACCTCCGAGAGGCTGTCTTCTCATGTTCTCCAAGCCGATCCGCACCCCGCGCCGCCGCGGCGTCGCCGCCCTGCTCGTCACCGCTGCCGTCGCCGGCGGCTCCCTGGCGACCGCGGCGCCCGCGTCCGCGGGATACGGCGGCGGCTACGGCGACGCCTGGGTGAACAACTACGGCGGCGGTTACGCCGACAACTGGACCGACACGTACCACCAGGACTACGGCAAGCCCTGGGGCGGCGGCGTCCCGGCGAAGAAGCAGCTGGCCGACGTGCGCGTCACCGCGTCCGGACCGGCCCACATCGACCACGACCAGGAGCAGTTGTGGACGGTGGAGATCACCAACTCCGGCAGTGCCACGGCACAGCAGGTCCGTGCGACCGCCGACCTGCCCAACGGCATCGAGCACCGCGCCCACCGCATCAGCGCGGGCAGCGCCGACGCTCAGCTCGTCGACGGCCGGATCGTGGTCACCACCGGCCCGCTCGAGCCCGGCCGGAGCGTGACCCTGCAGATCGCCGGCCGGGGCCCGTCCTACGGCGGCGGCAACGTCCAATTCGACGTCGTCGCCACCACTCCGACGCCGGAGTCCGTCACCACCAACAACACGGCCACGGTCCGCACGCGCATCGCCTGATCACACCCCGGCGAACGCAGAGGACCCCGGCCGCGGCCGGGGTCCTCTGCGTTCGCGTAAGGCTCAACGCCCCAGCGCGGCAAGCTCCTTCGCGGCCTCCGTGAGGTCCTTCGCCGTGTCGATGGCGCGCCAGTACGCACCCTGCGGGATCGGGAACCCGGCAAGCCGCCGCGCCCGGGCCAGCTGCGGGAACGTGGTGCGCTCGTGGTCGCCCACATCGGGCAGCAGCGCCGCGAACTCGGGCGCGAAGACGTAGACGCCCGCATTGATCTCGTACGAGGTCGGGGGCGACTCGATGAAGTCCGTGATGTGGCCGAAGGAGTCGGTCTCCACGGCGCCCCACGGAATCCGCGGCCGCGCCAGCGCGAGCGTCGCCGTGGCGGCGCGCTCCGTGTGGAACTCGGCCATCGCGCGCAGCGAGAACCGGGTCCAGATGTCGCCGTTGGTGGCGTACCAGGCCTGGTCGGGGTGGGGCAGATGCGCGGCGGCGAACTTGAGGCCGCCGCCGCGTCCCAGCGGTTCCTTCTCGACGACCGTCGTCACGTTCAGCGGCAGATCGGCCGCCGCCAGCCAGTCCTGGAGGACCTCGGCGAGATGGCCGCACGAGACGACGGCGTCGGTGACGCCTTCCTCGGCGAGCCAGGTCAGCTGATGGCCGATGATCGGGGTCCCCGTGCCGGGAATCTCGACCATCGGCTTGGGCCGGTCGTCGGTGTACGGGCGAAGGCGCGAGCCCTGTCCACCGGCGAGAACGACAGCCTGGGTCGGGGTCGCGCTGGGCGCGGTCGTGGTCATGGCCGCACTTTATGCGGCGGGCTGTGCCGGGCCGCTGCCGGGTCACCCGCAAGGACCACGGCCCGAGCCCTGCCTATAAACGGCCTGTCCACGGCCCGAGCCCCTACGTGTGCAGGGCCCGGGCCTCGGGCCGGCCTCCGCTCAGGAGGTCTCGGCCACACCTGCCGCGAACGCCGTGTCGCAGACCGGCCGCGAGAAGGACTGGGCGCGGGCGGGACCGTAGTGCTGGACCGCGGCGCGACCGAGGGCGCGGGCGATCGAGACACAGTGCTTGGCGAGCGAGGGCCGCCGGTCGACCTCCTGCTGGAGGTGCGTCAGCGCGATGCCCGGGTCCTTCTCCTGGAGCTCGGCGAGGAGGACGTCCCGCAGTACATCCTGCGGGGCACGGGACTTGGCGGGCTTGGAGATGTCCTCGGAGGCCGACGTCAGCGTCGAGGGCGTGGTGCCCGTCCAGTTGACGCTCGCCACCGCGAGGGTGCCGGAGAGCACCAGGACCACGGGGAGTACCAGGGCGAGGGTGCGGCCGATGCGGCGGGCGGGGCCCTGCCGGTGCCGCCGGGGCGTGTGGGAGTTGGAGTGCGTCACGCGTGTGAGAGTAGCGGTGGGTGATGATTTGGCGACATTTGGTCACCGTAACGAGGGATGGTTCGAGGGCGGCTTTCGAATCCCGTGTTGACGAACGGGGTCGAAATGGGCGGTGTTTCAGCCTATTTGTCGACTCGCGAGGGTTATCGGGTACGTACGGGAAAGGCCCCGCACCGTTGAGTGCGGGGCCTTGGCCGTGAGTTGGTGACTCCGAGGAGCCGCAAGGAGCCGGGAGCGTCAGTCGCTGAGGCGCT
The DNA here is from genome assembly GCF_011044995.1 of Streptomyces mesophilus. Classification (GTDB taxonomy): domain Bacteria; phylum Actinomycetota; class Actinomycetes; order Streptomycetales; family Streptomycetaceae; genus Streptomyces; species Streptomyces mesophilus. The sequence continues at coordinate 66,542 of NZ_JAAKZW010000012.1, forward strand.
CGCCGGTGGAGGTCGAGAACACGTGGGTCTCGCCCGGACGCGGGACCACGTGCAGGACGGTGCCCTTCTCCGGGACCGCACGGCCGTTCACGCGGACCACGAGGTCCTGGTGCTCGCCGGCCACCTCGGCGGAGCCGTAGACGTAACCGTCGGCGCCGAGCTCCTCGACCACGTTGACCGTGACGGCCAGACCGGCCGGGGCGTCCTCGCTGTCCTTGGTCAGGGACTTGGCGGCTTCGCCGTTCTGCTCGACGATGTCGAAGTGCTCGGGGCGGACACCGACCGTGACGGTGCGGTCGCCCCTGTCGGCGGCGGCGGAGAGGGCCTCGCGGGAGACCGGCACCACCGAGTTGCCGAACTTCACGCCGCCGTCGGTGATCGGGACCTCGACCAGGTTCATGGCCGGGGAGCCGATGAAGCCGGCGACGAAGAGGTTGGCCGGGCGGTCGTACATGTTGCGCGGCGAGTCGACCTGCTGGAGCAGACCGTCCTTGAGGACCGCGACGCGGTCGCCCATGGTCATGGCCTCGACCTGGTCGTGGGTGACGTACACCGTCGTGATGCCCAGGCGGCGCTGGAGCGAGGCGATCTGCGTACGGGTCGAGACGCGGAGCTTGGCGTCGAGGTTCGACAGCGGCTCGTCCATGAGGAAGACCTGCGGCTCACGGACGATCGCGCGGCCCATCGCCACACGCTGGCGCTGACCACCGGAGAGGGCCTTGGGCTTGCGGCCCAGGTACTCGGTGAGGTCCAGGATCTTGGCTGCGTCCTCGACCTTCTGGCGGATCTCGGCCTTGTTGACGCCGGCGATCTTCAGGGCGAAGCCCATGTTGTCGGCGACCGTCATGTGCGGGTAGAGCGCGTAGTTCTGGAACACCATGGCGATGTCCCGGTCCTTCGGCGGCAGGTGCGTGACGTCGCGGTCGCCGATGTGGATCGAGCCCGCGTTGACGTCCTCGAGACCCGCGAGCATGCGCAGGGAGGTGGACTTGCCGCAGCCGGAGGGGCCGACGAGGACGAGGAACTCGCCGTCCTGGACGTCGAGTTCGAGCTGGTCGACGGCGGGCTTGTCGCCACCCGGGTAGATACGGGTCGCCTTGTTGAACGAGACAGTGGCCATGGTGAGGGCCCCCTTCACCGGCAGGAACGTGCCGGACGATCCGAGTAAAGGTTGCACCGGTGCGGGATCCTTGCGGGTGCCGCGGTGGTGTAGTCCATTTGGTGGACTGGGGCCGACCGTACCTGGTGGGCGGGGTTCGCGGTAGAGGTCGTTGTCGGTTTGTGCAGTCCCCATGGGTGGGTGGGCCGCGGGGGCTTCGCCCCAGGCCCCCGCATCCGAGCTTCGCTCGGATCTCCTCAAGCGCCGGAGGGGCTGATTCCCGCCTGATGGGCGAGCAGTGCCGCCTGGACCCTGCTCGTCGACCCCGTCTTCTCCAGGATCGCGCCCACGTGGGTCTTGACCGTGCCCACTCCGATGCCCAGCGAGCGGGCGATGTCCGCGTTGGACAGGCCGCGGCCGAGCATGGACAGGACCTCGCGTTCGCGGTCGGTGAGTTGGGTGATGCGGGGGTCGGCGGCGGACGGGGGCTCGGCGCCGCCGGAGAGCATGCGGCGGATGACCGAGCCCGTGACGCCGGGGGAGAGGACCGCGTCTCCGGTGGCCGCGGCGCGGACCGCGCTGATCAGTTCCTGGGGGCCCTCGTCCTTGAGCAGGAACCCGGTCGCGCCGTCGCGCAGCGCCCGTACGACGTTCTGGTCGTCGCCGAAGGTGGTGAGCATGACGACCTGGGGCGCCGGGTCCAGGGCGACGAGGCGGGGGACCGCGGCCAGGCCGTCGAGCACCGGCATACGGATGTCGACGAGCGCGACGTCGGGGCGGTGCTCGGCGGCGAGCGCGATCGCCTCCTCGCCGTTGACGGCCTCGGCGACCACCTCGATGCCCTCGGCATGGCTGAGGATCAGCTGCACACCGCGGCGGATCATCTCCTCGTCGTCGGCGAGCAGGACGCGTACCGGAGTCGTCGCAGTCGTCATGAGGTCCCCCTGGTCGGGTCGGGCGCGGGGGTGGCCGAGGGTTCGACCACCATCGGCACGGAGAATTCGTCGATCTTGGTGAGGGTCCCGTGCGGGTCGAAGCAGTAGCGCGCGATCCGGAAAAGGCCCTGCGTCCTGTACTGGTCCTCGTCGTCGCCGAAGGAGTACAGGCAACTGGCCGCGCCCGTCGGGCGGGCCGGTTCACGGTCCGCGGCGGCCGCGCGCACGACGTCGCTGTCGTACGTGAGCTGCTCGACCCGCGACTTGGACATGCCGACGTGGATCGCCTCCGGTTTGCCGTACTCCGGCTGCGGCCTGGCCTGCTCGACCAGGATCACGCCGAGCATCATCGTGACGGCGACGCCCGCGAGCCCGAGCAGGGCGGTGATGACGGTGCCCACCCGGTCCTGGATCCCGGACAGCGCCGTCGCACCGCTGCCGTCCCCAGTGGCGGGCGCGGAGCGGCGCCCCGCGGGGTCGGGGACGGCGGGCATCACCGCGTACACCTGGAAGCCGCCCTCCGCCCGCACCCCCGCGTCGAGACGCCCGCCGAGGAGCTCGACGCGTTCGCGCAGGCCGGTCAGGCCGCGGCCGGTGCCGGACGCCGGTTCGGCGGCGGGGAGTTCGGGGGGTGCGTTGCGTACGCGGACCTCCACCTCATCGTCCGTGTGCGTGACGGTGACCGTGACGGCCGCCCCGGTCGCGTACTTGTGGACGTTGGTGAGCGACTCGCGCACGATCCGGTGCACCGCACGGCGGACCTGCGCCTCGCGCCGGTCGAGGTCGGGTCCCTGCCAGTCGAGCTCGACGGGGATGCCGACGCCGCGCGACTCCGCCACGAGCGCCTCGATGTCGGCGCGCGTCCCGGTCGCGTCGGTCAGCGCCTCCGTGCCGGTGTCGCGGCTGAACGGGCCGAGCACGCCGAGGATCTGGCGCAGCTCGTACATCGCGTCCCGGGTGGCCTGGCGCACCTGGGCCGCGCTCTCCTGGAGCCTCGGGTCCTGGTCGCGCAGCGCCATCTCCAGGCCGCCGGTGTGCAGCGAGATCAGGCTGAGCCGGTGGCCGACCAGGTCGTGCATCTCGGCGGCGATCCGGGTGCGCTCCTCGCTGCGCGAGGCGTCCTCGGCGTTGCGCCGGGCCTCCTCGGCGGCCGAGGTGCGCTCCTTGAGCACGGTGACCAGGCGGTCCTGCTGTCCCGCCGAGATCCCCACGAGCCCGGGCACGACGAGTGTGGTGGCGGCGAGGACGAGGCCGAGCGCGGCCCCGTACGCGGTGCCGTATCCGCCGGGGAGTGTGGCGGGGGTGATCAGGGCGGAGACGGCCGTGGCCAGCGCGGTCGCGCCCAGGAGCAGCAGGGTGCGGCGGCGCGGGTCGGCCAGCCGGCGCGTGACGGTGTACGAGGTGACGGCCGCGATCAGTCCGTAGAACGGGACGGCGCCGAGCAGCACCGCGAGGCCGAGCACGGCCGTCACGGGGAAGCGGCGGCGGACCGCGAGGAGTGCGAGGGCGGCCAGCGTGACCGGGATCAGGAAGCGGTGCGGCACGTCGACGTGCAGTCCCGTCATCGCCGCGTACGTGGCCAGGACGAGGATGCCGCCGCCCGTCGCCTCGGCGGCGGCCCGCCACAGGTGACGGCCCTGTTCGCCGGGGTCGGCGAAGGGGCTGCGCGGGGTGGTGCGGGGAGGGCTGGACGGCATGGTGTCCAGTATCGGGCGGTACGCGTGCCGATTCCGTGCGCCCTGCGGGCGATCCTGGGCGCGCTGTCCTCTGCCCAAAGTAAGAGGGCCACTCCTGCGGGCGGGGCGCCGAGGTCCCGGAACGCCGAAGGCCCCGCTTCCCTTGCGGGGGCGGGGCCTTCGGCTTCGTAAGAGCCCCCTGTCGGAATCGAACCGACGACCTGCTGTTTACAAGACAGCCGCTCTGGCCAACTGAGCTAAGGGGGCGCCGCGCGGACCTCGGTCGCGCGCACAAGGCTCCCTCACTGTACACAGCGGCGCTGTCGCCGGGCCATCGAGTTGCCCGCCTCCGCGAGCGTCTTCGCGGCCGTCTTCGCGGTCGTCTCCCGGGTCCTTCCACGCTCGCGTCCGGGGTCATTCCGCGCTCGCGTCCGGGGTCCTTCCGCGCTCGCCTCCGGTGTCCCTCCGAAGTCGCCCCGCGGTCGTCCTCAAGGACTACCGGGCGCCCCGTCCCCGACCTTCGGCAGAGCCCCGATTCCCGCCCTCAGAGCGACGATTCGGGCAGGTGGGCGACGGGAGGCTGGACGCATCGTGTCCCCGGCCGAGGAGCCCCCATGTCGTACGCCGCCGCCCCCGCCCACGCCCGCCCGGTCGCCGCCGCCGCACAGGCCGCCGGCCTGACCAAGGTGTACGGCGCGGGCGAGACCCGGGTCGTCGCCCTCGACTCGGTGGACGTGGAGTTCGGGCGGGGCCGCTTCACCGCGATCATGGGCCCGTCCGGCTCCGGCAAGTCGACGCTCATGCACTGCATGGCCGGCCTCGACTCGATCACCTCGGGCTCGGCGCGCATCGGTGAGGTGGAGCTGTCGCAGCTGAAGGACCGGGAGCTGACGCGGCTGCGGCGGGACAAGGTGGGCTTCGTCTTCCAGGCCTTCAACCTGCTGCCCACGCTCTCCGCGTACGAGAACATCACGCTGCCCGGCGCCATCGCGGGCCGTACGCCCGACCAGGAGTGGGTTGAGCGCGTGGTGCGCACGGTCGGGCTCGCCGACCGGCTGACGCACCGGCCCGCCCAGCTCTCCGGCGGACAGCAGCAGCGGGTGGCGGTGGCCCGCGCCCTTGCCGCGCGGCCGGAGATCATCTTCGCGGACGAGCCGACGGGGAACCTCGACTCGCGCTCCGGCGCCGAGATCCTCGGCTTCCTGCGGGAGTCGGTGCATGCCCTGGAGCAGACGGTCGTGATGGTGACGCACGACCCGGTGGCCGCCGCGTACGCGGACCGCGTGATCTTCCTGGCCGACGGCCGGATCGTCGACGAGCTGCACCGGCCGACGGCGGACACGGTGCTCGACCGGATGCGGCAGTTCGAGGGCGTCGTACGGACCAGCTGAGCCGTACCCGCACAGGCCGACTCACCCTCGTACACCCTCGCCTCGTACACCCTTAGGACCCTCCTCCATGCTGCGAACAGCCCTGCGCAACGTCCTCGCGCACAAAGCCCGGCTGGTCATGACCGCGCTCGCCGTCATGCTCGGCGTCGCCTTCGTCTCCGGCACGCTCGTCTTCGGCGACACCGTCGCGGGCGCCTTCCGGGGCGCCTCCGCCAAGAACCTCGACGGGGTCGCGGTCGCCGTGCAGGACAACGGCACCACCGCCGAACCCGAGGCGAAGCCCGGCGCTTTCAGAACCGCGCTCGACGACAAGCTCGCGCGGCGCATCGCCGAGCTGCCCGGCGCCGAGTCCGTACGCCCCACGGTGAATGGCCGGGCCACGCTCGCGGCCAAGGACGGCGACCCGGTCAACGCCGACGCCGACTGGCACAACCTGGCGGTCAACTACGCCCCCGGCAAGGACGGCAAGGACCCGCTCTACCCGCTCACGAAGGGCCGCGCCCCGGCCTCCGCGGGTGAGTTGGCACTCGACGCGAAGACCGCCGAGAAGGCCGGCTACCGCATCGGCGACACCGTGCGTTTCGCGACGGACGGGCCCGCGCTCACCAAGAAGCTGGTCGGCCTCGTCTCCACGGACGACCCGCGCGTCACGGCCGGCGGCACCCTCGCGGTCTTCGACACGGCGACCGCGCAGAAGCTGTTCACCGCGCCCGGGTTCTACGACGAGATCACTGTGCGGGCGGGGTCCGGTACGGACGAGAGCAAGCTGACCGCGGACGTCCGTGCGCAACTGCCGCAGGACGGGGCCGCGACCGCGACCAGCGGTCAGGCGCTGGCCGCGCAGCAGTCCCGGGACATCGCGCAGAACACCGGCGCGCTGACCAAGGCGCTGCTGGTGTTCGCCGGGATCGCGCTGTTCGTCGGGGTGTTCATCATCGCCAACACCTTCACCATGCTGATCGCCCAGCGCACCCGCGAGATCGCCCTGCTGCGGGCGGTCGGCGCCTCGCGCAAGCAGGTCGTACGCTCCGTACTCGTCGAAGCGGCCCTGCTCGGGCTCGCCGCGTCGGCGGCCGGGTTCGCGCTCGGTCTGGGCATCGCGTACGTCCTGCCGTCGCTGCTCAACGCGGGTGGCGCCGGGCTGCCGGACGGGCCGCTGGTCATCTCGCCGGCGGCTCTCGTGTGGTCCCTGGCCGTCGGTGTCGTGGTGACGGTGTTCGCCGCCTGGCTGCCCTCGCGCAAGGCCGCGCGGATCGCGCCGGTCGAGGCGATGAGCACGGTGGACGCGGCGCCGGCGCCGCGGAGCCTCAAGGTGCGCAATGTGCTCGGCGCGCTGCTCGTCGTGGGCGGGATGCCCTTCATGGTGTACGTGGCCGGCCTGAAGAAGCCCGCCGAAGTCGACCTGCTGACCGCGCTGTTCGGGGCGGGGCTGTTCCTCGTCGGTCTGATCGTGCTCGCGCCGCTGCTCTCGCGGCCGTTCATCGCCCTGACCGGGCGGCTGACCGAGCGGCTCTACGGCGTGAGCGGCAAGTTGGCCAAGGAGAACGCGCTGCGCAACCCGCGCCGTACCGCCGCGACCGCGTCGGCCCTGATGATCGGCCTGTGCCTGATCACCGGCCTCACGGTGGCCGCGCAGTCGGCCGACCGGGCCGTGGCGGCCGAGGCGACGACCGGGCTCGCGGCCGACTACCGGATCTCCAACTCCGCGTACCGAGGCATCGAGGCGGACGCCGCGCAGAAGGTGGCGCGGGTGCCGGGGGTCTCGGTCGCCGCACCTGTGGCCTCGGCGATGGGGCAGACGGCGGGCGGCTATCTGCACTTGACCGGCGCGGACCCGGGCACGCTCGGGAAGGTGACCGATCTGCGGTTCACGGCGGGGGCGTTGACCGATATCGGGCCCGGGAAGGTCGCGCTGTCGCAGGAGTTGGCGAAGGAGCGTGGGCTCGTGGTGGGCGACACGTTCAAGGCCGAGCTCGGCGGGCGGTTCGTGGACGGGGCGCGCAAGGGTGCGACGGAGAAGACGTTCACGGTGGTGGGCGTCTTCGAGAAGAACCGTACGGTCGAGGAGGCGCTCGGCACGCTCGACGACGTGCTGCCGTACGCCATGGACAAGAGGCTGGACGAGGTCCTGGTGAAGGCGGACGGCGGGGCTTCGGCTTCGTCCCTGGACGGGAAGATCCGCGACGCGCTCGGCAACAGTCCGCTGCTCAAGGTGCAGGACCGCGACCAGATCGTCGCGCAGGAGACCGGGGCTGTGGGCACGGTCCTCAACATGATGTACGGACTGCTCGGCATGGCCGTCCTGATCGCGGTGCTCGGTGTCGTGAACACCCTGGCCATGTCCGTCTTCGAACGGACGCGGGAGATCGGGATGCTGCGGGCGATCGGTCTCGACCGGGCGGGGATCCGGCAGATGGTGCGCCTGGAGTCCGTGATCATCTGCCTGTTCGGCGCGGCGCTCGGGATCGGGTCGGGGATCTTCCTGGCGTGGCTCAACAGCGGGGTCGCGGGTGGGGGGTTGCCCGCGTACGAGACGGTGCTGCCGTGGCTGCGGCTCGGGTTGTTCGTGGTCCTGGCGCTGGTGGTGGGCGTGCTGGCGGCGATCTGGCCGGCGCGGCGGGCGGCGCGGATGGATGTTCTTGGGGCGGTGCACTCGGTGTAGGGGACGGTGGGTGCGGGTGCGGGTGTGGCT
>NZ_JAAKZW010000130.1 GCF_011044995.1 Streptomyces mesophilus
GCCACCCCCTCACCGCACAACCTCCGCATGCGCCGAAGCCCGAGTAAGCCGCCGCATCGCGTGAGCGAGCAGCACCGCCGCCGCACCCCCGCAGATCAGAACGGCCACCGCCCCCGGCCCCCACGCGGAGGCCACGCCCTCGACCGGCGCGGACAGGAAGCCGAAGCCCGGGAGCCGACCGCCGAGCGCCGTGGCGAGCGCAAGCGTCTGCGCCGCGCAGGCCACCCCCAGCATCAGCGCACCCGCGTCCGGGAATCCGTGCACCTCGAGCAACCGCGCGAGCAGCAGCAGCGCCCCGAGGGCCACCGCGGGACCCACGCCCCGCGTCCCCTCCCCGAGCACCGCTCCGGACGCGAGCAGCAGCCCGGTCAGCACGGCGAGGAAGACCGCGAACACTCCGCAGAGCAACGGCCGTACGGCGGCGGCGAAATCGTCGAGCCCCCGGCTGACGGCCAGCGTCCGCGCGCTCTGCACCGCGAAGACCCGCGCACACCAGGCCGCGGGCGCCACGGCGAGCGCGAGCCCGAGCAGGGGCGCCGTGCGCAACGGCCAGGGCCCGTCGGGCCCACCGGACAGGACGCCGTCGAGCAGTCCCTCGCCGACCAGCGCATACGCGAGCAGGAACCCGGTCCACGCCCGCGTGGCCGGCACCTGCCGCCCGAGCACCCGCAGCGGCCCTTGCCGCAGCGCGACCCTGAGCGCGACCCCCACGGCGAGCGCGCCCAGCACACCCGCGAAGAGCTTCGCCGACCCCGACGTCAGGTCGAGCGCGGCCACCGCCATGGCGCAGACCGCCCCCGGCAGCATCGCGAAAGCAGCCCAGCCGACCGGGACTTGAGGCCCGGCGGCCCGAGCCTCCGACTGCGACAAGGCAGCCGCGGAAGACCCGCCGGTCGCTCCGGACGCACCCGACGCCGACTCGTCGTCCCGCTCCGCCCGCGCGTACATCTCCTCGGCCAGCGAGAACACATCGCGATGCCGGAAGCGGGCCGCGGTCCGGTCGGTGACGCCATGCGCCTCCAGACCGGCGGCGATCTCCAGCGGATCCACCGCCCGTTCGCACAGCTCACGGTGACGGTGCATCAGCGCCTTCACCGGATCGACCGCGCCCCTGCGGCCCCCGGGCTTGCGCGTCTTGCCCTTGACGGCGGGCACATCGGCCACCCGTGACCCGGCACGCGCGTCCGAACCTGCGGCGCCCACCGTGAGCGCCGAGTCGGACAACACCTCCTCGGAGCGCGTGTCCCAACTCCCGGGGCTGGCCGGGGTGATGGGAGCGTCCGGCACAGCCTCGTCGGGGCCGGCACTCGACGCCGTACGGAATTCGCTCACCGCTCCCCCTCCCCCGCGGCACCGACCCCGACAGGCTCATCGCCCGCCGCATCTGTCCGACCCGCATCCGCGCGGCCCGCATCCGTCCGGCCCGCATCCGCCCGGCCCGCATTCGTCCCGCCCTCGGACGGACCCTCCGCGCCCAGGGCCCAACTCGGCCCGGACGCACCCGGTTCCTCCCGCAGCCCGGACCCCGTCCAGCGCCCCGGCACGTACACCTCCGCCGGGTTGGCGAACGGCTGCGGCTCCCCGGCCTCGTCGAGCGCGTCCCGCCGTACGGGATGGTGCGAGACGATCTCGAGGTAAATGCCGCGAAATGCCGCGATGTTCTGGTCCACCGTGAAGAGTTCGAGCGCCCGCGCACGCGCCGCCGCCCCAAGACGGTCCCGCCGCTCGGTGTCCCGAAGCAGCGCGAGACAGGCATCGGCGAGCGCGCGCGGATTGCGCGGCGGCACCACGAGCCCCGTACCGCCGATGACCTCGACCACCGCGCCGACATCCGTGGACACGGTGGCCCGGCCGCAGAACATCGCCTCGACCAGGCTGATCGGAAAGCCCTCGACCACGCTGGAGAGCACCACGACGCTGCCGGCCGCATAGGCGTCGGCCAGCTCGGGAACCTCGGGACCGCCGATCTCCTCGAACGAGACCGGGTTGTCCCCCACCGCGTGCACCCCCTCCGCCTCATCGGGGAAGAGCTGCGCCGCAAGGGCCGTGCAGTGCGCGAGATATGTGGCCGCCTCGGGCCCGTCCGCGGGCGCGCCCACGATCCTGAGCCGCGCCTTGGGCTCCTCCTTGCGGATCTCCGCGAAGGCGTGCAGCAGCGCGATCAGATCCTTGGACGGCTCGATCCGGCCGACCCACACCAGGGTGTCCGGATCGGCGAGCTCGGTGGACTCGCCGACCTCCGCGAAGCGCGAGGCCTCCATGCCCGGATATACGGTGCGCAGCTTGGCCTTGTCGGCCCCGCATCTCTCCTGCCAGCGCCGCGCATGGGTGTTCCCGGGCGTGATCAGCGTGGCCTGCCGGTAGACCTCGGTGGCGAGCCGGCCGTGGAAGCCCGCGAGCAGCGCACGCGCGGGCGCACTCAGCGCTCCCGCGGCCCCCAAGTAGTGCGCCCTGAGCTGCACTCCGTACTCGGTGACGAGCAGCGGCACCCCGTAGAAGTGCTTGGCGAGCAGGCCCGGCAGTGCGGCCGCGCCCCCCGACGCGGCATGGCACAGGTCGACCGCTCCGAGGCCGCCCTCGACCTCCTCGTACCAGTCGAGCGAGAGCGGTCGCAGGGTGCGCCCGATCAGTCCGGTGACGGTCAGCAGGTCGGCGACCCGCGCCTCGCGCGCGGCCCGCGGCGCACCGGGCGCCCGGCAGGCCTTCTCCAGCGCGTCGACCGCCGCCTCGGAGCGCAGCGCACGGGCGAGTCCGCCCTCTTCGCGCTCCAGGTCGGCAAGCCCGTACAGGGCGTTGGCGAAACGGTCCTCCGCCGCGCCCCCCTCGGCACAGATGGCCCCCGCCAACTCCCCCCAGTGCCCGGCGAAACGGCGCCGCGCCCGCCTTCCGTACACCACTCCGTCGTCCTCGGCGGTCCACAGGGGAGCCGTCCGCACGCGATGCACCTGGGGCGGCAGTTGGATCCACCCCTGTTCCTCCTGGTGCGCGCTGCGGCTGAGCGCGAAAATGTCGAACTCATGCCGGTCGAGCCCCCGCACCAGGCGGTCGCACCAGAGCCTGGCCTCACCCGTCACATACGGATAGCCACCCTCCGTGAGCAGTCCGATGCGCACGAGTACACCCCCGATCCTTCTTTGACTGGGGCTCCGTGGTCACGGGCGCCCCCCGCGAAACGAACGTATGCGGATATGCCGGTGGCGCGATGGACGGTTGTCCATCGCGCCACCAGAAGGGGTGAACGGCCGTAACTTTCCTGGCCGGGTAGCGTTTGATCGCGCTAGGCGCGCAATCGGTCACGCAAGGTGAGGCTCGCGGTACGGGTCAGGCCACCTCCGCCAACTCCCGCCGCTCGGACCGCCGCAGCGCGGCCGCCGACGGATCGAGCGCGGGTACGGCGGCGAGCAGCTGCTTCGTGTACGGGTCCTGGGGAGCGCCGTACACCTCCGCGACCGTCCCCGACTCCACCACGCGCCCGCGCCGCATGACGGCGACCCGGTCGCTGACCTGCCGTACCACCGCCAGATCATGGGCGATGAAGACCAGCGCGAGCCCGAGCTCGCGCCGCAACTCGTCAAGGAGATCGAGGACTTGGGCCTGCGTGGTCACGTCGAGGGACGACACGGGCTCGTCGCAGACGATCAACCGCGGGGACGGCGCGAGGGCACGCGCGATGCATACCCGCTGGCGCTGGCCACCGCTGAACTCGTGCGGATACCGGTCGTAGTGCGCCGCCTCCAGGCCCACCCGGACGAGGAGTTCGTCCACCCGGGCCCGTATGCGCCCTTCGTCCTTCTCGCCGCGCGCCCGCAGCGGGTCGGCGATGGATTCGCCGATCGAGCGGCGGGGGTTGAGCGCGGAGCCCGGGTCCTGGAAGACCATCTGCACCTCCGCCGTACGGGAGACACTGCCGCCGTCCGGGGCCAGCAGCCCGACGAGCATCCGGCCGAGGGTGGTCTTGCCTGAGCCCGATTCGCCGACGATGCCCAGGGTTTCGCCCGCGTGCACCGCGACCGAGACCCCGTCGACGGCCGTGAAGGCCTTGGCCCGCTTGCCGTAGACCTTGCGCAGATCCCGGGCCTCGAGGACGGGCTCACCGGCGCCGGCCGGGGCAGCAGCCTCGGCCTCGAAGCGGGGCCCGGGCACGGACGCGCGCCCCGCCCCCTCGATCCGCGGCACCGCCGCCAGCAACTCCCGCGTATACGCCTGCGAGGGCGCCGCGAGCACCTCCCCCACCGGACCCCGCTCGACCACCTTGCCGTGCCGCATCACCAGGATGTCGTCGACGCTCTCCGCCGCGACGCCCACGTCATGCGTGACAAGGAGCAGCCCCAACCCGGTCTCGGCCCGCAGCTCGTGCAGCAGATCGAGGATCTGGGCCTGCACGGTCACGTCGAGCGCCGTCGTCGGCTCGTCCGCGATCAGCACCCGGGGTTCGCACGCGAGCGCCATCGCGATCAGCGCGCGCTGACGCATCCCGCCGCTGAACTCGTGCGGCCGCGACCGCGACCTGCGCGCGGCATCGGCGATCCCCACCCGGTCGAGCACCTCCACGGCCCGCGCGCGGGCGGCCCGCCGCGAGACCTTTCGATGCACCCGGTACACCTCGGCGATCTGGTCGCCGACCGCGTAATACGGGTCGAGCGCGGAGAGCGGGTCCTGGAAGACCATGGCCGCCTTGCCGCCGCGCAACGCCCGCAGCTCGGGGTCCGAGGCCGCCGCCACATCGACGCCGGCGACCTCGACCGCGCCCGCCACGGACGCGCCCGTCCCGCGGTGCAGACCGAGCAGCGCGTACGCGACCGTCGACTTGCCGGATCCCGACTCCCCCACCACGCCGAGCGCGGCGCCCGGCTCGAGGGTGAAGGAGACCTTGTCGACCGCCCGTACGGAGCCGAAGTCCACGGACAGGTCGGTCACTTCGATCAGGCTCATGCGAGCACCACCCGTCGGTCGGCCACCGCGTACAGGACGTCGGCGACGGTGTTGGCGAGGACGACGAAGAAGCCGATGACGAGGACCAGGCCGACCACCACGGGCAGGTCCACGGTCCGTACGGCCTCGACGAGTTCGCGGGCGAGCCCGGGGATGCCGAACAGCGACTCGGTGAGCACCGCGCCGCCGAACATCGTGCCGAAGTCGAGTGCGCTCAGCGCGATCACGGGCGCCACCGCGCCCCGCAGGGCATGCCGCCCGAGGATCGCCCGCTCGCTCACGCCGAAGGCGCGGAAGGTGCGGACGTGGTCCTCGGCGAGGGTCTCCAGCATCGAACTCCTGGTCAGCCGCGCGTACTTCGCCGATTCGAGCAGCGCGAGCGCGAACCAGGGAAGCAGCAGATTCCACATCCACTGCTCGGGGTCCTCGGTGAGCGGGACGTACTGCGGGAAGGGCAGCCAGGCGAGCGTCGAGCAGAAGACGATGATCAGGAGCAGCCCGATCACGAAGACCGGGGTCGCCGTGCCGGCCAGCGTGAGCCAGGTCAGGACGCGCTCGGAAAGCCGCCCGCGCCGCCACACCGACAGCACACCGGTGCCGACCCCGATGATGATCCACAGGACGAAGGCCCCGGTCACCAGCGAGGCCGTGACCGGCAGCTTGGCCAGGATCAACTCGGTGACCTGCTGGTCGCTCTGGTACGAGAAGCCGAGGCAGGGCGCCCCGCAGTGGGCGATCTCGGTGCCGGTGGAGTAGTCGCGGCCGGCCACGATGCCCTGGAGGAAGTGCCAGTACTGCGCGTACACCGGGTCGTCCAGGCGCAGTTGCGCGCTCACCTGGTCGATCTGGGCCGTGGAGCAGCGCGGTCCGCAGGCGATCCGGGCGACGTCGCCGGGGGCCACGTAGAAGACGGCGTAGACGAGAACGCTCAGGGCGAAGAGCACGAACAGCGCCCCGCCCACACGTCGCAGCAGGAAGCCGGTCATCGCGAACTCCTCTTGCGCATACGGGCCTTGGCGGCGCCGACCTTGAGCCGCGACTCCGCCCGCGGATCCAGCGCCACGCGCACGCCTTCGCCGAGGACGGTCAGGGAGAGCACGGTGACGAAGAGCAGGGAGGCCGGGATGAGCAGATACGTGGGCGCCGTGGCGTACCACGTGTCGGCCTCGGTGATCATCTGGCCCCAGGACGGCGTGGGCGGCTTGATGCCGATCCCGAGGAACGAAAGCGCCGCCTCCACCGAGATGTTGGCGGGCACGAGCAGCGCCCCGTACGTGATGACGGGCGCGGCCAGCGAGGGCAGCAGTTCACGGCGGGCGATCCGCCAGGTCGACCAGCCGCTGAGCCGGGCCGCCGCGACATGGTCGAGCGACTTCAGGGCGAGCGCCTGGGCGCGTACCACCTTGGAGGTGCCTGACCAGCCGACCAGGCCCACGACCACGGCGATCAGGACGGGGCGCGGCACCGACTGCGGGACGATCGCGAGCAGCGCGAGCGCCATCACCATCAGCGGCAGCGCGACGACCACGTCCGTGAACCGGCTGATCGCCTGGTCCACCCAGCGGTTGCCGAGCGCGGCCGCGAGCCCGAGCGTGACACCGAGCGCCAGCTGGACGACGGTCGCGAACAGGGCGACGCCGAGCGAGACCCGCGCCCCGTACACGATCCGTGCGAACAGATCGCGTCCGGTGCCGGGTTCGACGCCGAGCCAGTGCTCGGCGCCGATCCCGCCGAAGGACCCGAGCGGTACGCCGCCGGCCGCGGAGTCCACGGCCTCCGGGTGGTACGCGTTCGGGTCCTGGCCCGCGAGCGCGGTGAGCAGCGGTGCGGCAAGGGCCACCAGGACGAGCAGGGCGACGACCACCGCCGCCGCGAGGGCGGCGCGCTGCGTCCGCAGCCGCCGCCAGAACGAACGGGCCCCGGAGGCGGGGGCGGCCTGGACCGCCCCCGCCTCCTTGACCAGAAGTGCCTCAGTCATGACAAGTGCTCGGCAACCGCGGTCACTTGACCGAGACCTGCGAGATGTCCAGGACACCCGTCCAGTCGCTGATCACGACGTTCTTGATGTCCTTGCCGTACAGGCGCTTGTAGACGGGGTGGAACAGCGGCACCGTCAGGGCCTGCTCACCGATCTTCTGGTCCAGGGCGCCCCAGCGTGCGGCCGCCGCGTCCAGGTCGGTCAGCTTGTTGATCTCGTCGATCTCCTTGTTGACCGCGGGGTCGTTCAGCTCGGCCGCGTTGTAGTTGCCCGAGCCTTCCTTGACGATCTGCCGCCCGTCGAAGATCGGTGCGATGAACGGGCCGCCGGAGGGCCAGTCGGCACCCCAGTGCGCGAGGAAGAGCCCGGGCGCGCTCTTCACGTTGTGGATCTTCTCGCTGTAGTCGTTGGACTCCAGGCCGTCGAGCTCGACCGTGAACCCGGCCTTCTGCAGCGCCTCCTGGAGCGCTGTGGCGATCTCGGGGCTGGTCTCGAAGTCCTTGTCGGTGGAGTGCGTGAGCTTGATCTTCAGACCGTCCTCGTGACCGGCCTCCTTGAGCAGCTCCTTCGCCTTGTCCGCGTTGCCCGTCTCACCGGCCGGGAAGTGGTCGTACTTCGTGTACCCGAAGGACTTCTGCGGCGGCAGGAAGGTGGTCGCGGGCTCGGCGAGCGAGGAGCCGCCGGCCGCGTTGATCACCGAGGAGCGGTTCACGGCGTACGAGATCGCCTGGCGCACCTTCGGGTCGTCGAAGGGCTTCACCTTCGGGTTGAACGCCAGGTAGTTGACGTATCCGAAGTGCCCGGTGCCGACCCGCTCGGCCAGCTTCTTGTCGCCGCTGACCTTGGCGAGCTCGGCAGGACCGAGGTTGGTGTCGGTGGTGACGGCCGCGGCGTCCGCGCCCTGGCTGGCCTGCAGCCGCTGGTTGATGACGGCGGAGTCGAGACCGGAGCGGACGTCGATCCTGTCCGGGTAGGCCTTGCGCTCCTCGTCGGTCTTCGGATCCCAGTGCTCGTTGCGCTCGAGGACGAGGTGCTCGCCGTCGTTCTCGTTCTTGACGACCTTGTACGGGCCCGAGGAGACCGGGTGCTCCTCGTACTTGGTGCCCTTGTCCTTGGCCTTCGGGACCGGCGCGAACTGCGTCTGCGTCGCGAGATACGGGAACTCGCCCTCCGGCTTGTTCAGCTTGAAGACGATGGTGCGCTCGTCCGGGGTCTCGATCGAGTCGAGTCCCTTCTTCGACTTGTACGGGCCTTCGTAGTCGGCGCCGCCGATCAGCCAGTCCCTCAAGTAGGGCGCGCCGCCGGACAGTTCGGCCGCGAAGGACCGCTCGATGCCGTACTTGATGTCGGCCGAGGTAATGGGCGCCCCGTCCTCGTACTTCAGGCCCTCCTTGAGGGTGTACGTCCAGACGGTGGCGTCCTTGTTGGGCTTGCCCAGGTCGGTCGCGAGGTCCGGCACGACCTCGGCGCCGGGCGCGCCGTCCTCGCGGTTGCGGGTGGTGAGCGTACGGAAGACCAGGCTCGGGACGTTGCCGCCGCCCGATGTGTAGAGGCGGGCCGGGTCGAAGTCCTGCTGCGGGTTGGAGTTGAGGACGCTGAGCGTGCCGCCCTTCGCGGGCTTGCCGTCCGCACCCGAACCGCCGCCGCCCGAGGAGTCCTCGGGGCCCGCGCAGGCGGCGAGGCCCGCGGCCAGGACGAGGCTGACGGACGCGCCGGCGACACGGCGGGATATGACGGATATGCGACTCATCGCAAGGAGACCTCTCGGGATCACGGAACGGGGCAGGAAGGCACAGCAGGTGCATCGGATTCCGCCCCGGCGCAGAGCAGCGCCAAGAACCCTTGAGGAGAGGTGAAGTGGTGGTCGTCACGGACCGGAAAGAGACCGTCGCGGACCGACGCACACGCCAGGGGCGGGTACGTCAGCGACAGTGGATGTCGGCGGCGCAGAGCGCGCTCACGCCGAACAGCGCCAGCTCAAGGGCGGCGCTCGCAGAGGCGTGACGGGTCGACATGGCGAGAAATATCCATGACCATCGCCGGGAAGTCAAAGCAATGAGACGACGATCTCACGATGCGGGATGATATTGCTCAACTGTTGGGATACACCCAGGGGTTGGCCTTGCACTTGATGCCGTCGTGGTCCAGGAACTTCGTCTGCTGCTGCATCACCGGGGCGAGACCGCCGTCCACGCTGCAGCTCACATGGTTGAACCCGAGCCGGTGCCCGACCTCGTGATTGATCAGCATCTGCCGGTACGCGAAGATCGCGGCGCCATAGGTCTCGGCGCCCTGCGCCCACCGGTCGGCGTTGATCATCACGCGGTCCGTGGCCGCCGAGTCGCACGAGACGTTGTCCTGTGTCGTGTCGAGCCCGGACTTCTCGCACCAGGTGGCGGTGGTGCCACGGCTGGCCAGCGTGATCACGAAGTCGGCCTTGCCGCTGGATATCCGCTCGAAGGTCCGCGCACCCTTGTGCGCCCAACTCCGTTCGTCGTTCAGGGTCTTCTGCACGGCCTCGGCGAACAGCGCGCCGTCCAGGCCGAGTCCCTTCTCGACATCCACGCGGTAGCGGAACTTCTGCCCGGTGCCCGGCGCCTTGTCGAGCCCGCCGACCGCCTCGAAGTCCCCGCTCGCCTGCTTCGGCGGCAGCGCGGCCTTCTTCGCCATCTTCTGCTCGTACGAGAGCGGCTGCTGCCCGGCGGGCGCCTGACGTGCGTCGGAGCGCGAGGCCTCGGAGGCGTCGCCCCGCTCGCCGCCCTGGGCGTCGGCGGCCCGCGTCTGCGGATCCTGCTCCCGCCCGTCGGCCACCTGACCGGCGACGACCACGGCGAGCACGGTGGTCACGGCGGCGGCCGCGATCCCGGTGAACGTCAGCCCCTTGGTCTTCTTCTGCGGCGGATCGGGCTGTACGGGAGCGGCGGCGGGCGCCTCGTCCTCGGACAGCTCGTGCCGGAAGTCGGTCACGGCGGCGTACGGGTCGTGGGGCGGGCGACGCGCGGCGGGATCGAAGAGATCCGGCTCGTCGTCAATGGGGCCTCCCCTGCTCGAGCGCAGCCGAGAGCTTGGGGAAGGATCCAGCCCGTCGAACGCGGAGACGTACTCACCACGCGGCCCGGGGATACGGGGCTGCGGGCCCGTGGACGAGATACGGGGTTGCGGCCCGGTCTGGGTGACGCGAGGTTGCGGCCCGGTCTGGGTGACGCGGGGCTGAGGCCCGGTCTGGGTTACGCGAGGCTGTGGCCCGGTCTGACCGATCCGGGGCTGCGGCCCCGTCTGACCGACGCGCGGCTGCGCACCGGTCCCGGATATCGCGCCCCATCCGCCCCCGGCCTCCCGCTGCTGCGGATGCGGCCGGCCGGCGCCCGGCGGCGGCACCCGCGGGGTGCCGTGGGCCGGGGTCCCGTCGGGGCGTACCCGCGGAACTCCGTGCGGAGGCGTCATCGCGGGACGGGCCTGGGGCACTCCGTGCGGAGGCGTCATCGCCGGACGCGCCTGCGGCACACCACGCGGCGGGGTCGGATCGGTCCACCCCTGGTTCGGACCCGGCGGCGGGCCGGAACGCCGACGGCGCCCCGTACCGTCAGGCGCGGCGGAAGCCCCGGATCTGCCGGGGACGACGGGTATGGCGCCCGTGTCGCTGTCGCCCTTGCCGCCCTTGCGTGCGTGCCTGCCCACTCCCCGCCTCAGCTCTCCACCGTCAAGTCGCCTTGCGCGGCGAGCAGTTCACGTACCGCCGTGGCCACCACGTCCGGGTACTCCATCATCGCCACATGCCCCGCCTCTGGCAACGAAAGGAGACGGGAGCCACGGAAGGCACGCGCCGCTCTCTGTGCCATCCGGTAGGAGACCAGCTGATCGCGCCCGCCGTAGACGAGCAGCGTCGGCGCGAGCACCCGCTCGGCCTGCCGCCACAGTCCGTGCTGGCCACCGAGGGTGTACGCGTCGACGATGCCACGCGCCGAACGGGCCATCGCGTCCCAGAAGTACGGCAGTTGAAGCCGCCGCTCCATCTCCTGCACCGCGTGCGCGAATCCCTCGGGCGTGACCATTTTCGGATCGCCGTAACAGAGCGACATCACGCCGCGCGTGCGCTGCTCCGGCGTCCAGTCCTTGGTCAGCCGCGCGAAAAGCTGCGCGACGCCCGGCAGCGCCACCAGCGCGGTCGGCACCGCGGTGCGCTGCACCCGGATCTCCGGCAGCGCGGGAGAGACCAGCGTCAGGGTGCGTACGAGATCGGGACGTACCGCCGCGACGCGGGTCGCGACCGCACCGCCCATCGAGTTGCCGAACAGGTGCACCGGACCGCGGCCGCTCGCGTCGAGCAGCCGGATGACGGCGCGGGCGTGCCCGGTCACCGAATAGTTGCCGTCGTCCGGCGGCGGCGAGTCGCCGAAGCCGGGCAGATCGACCGCCTCGCAGTCCAGGACGTCCTCGAGCAGCGGCATCAGCGCCGACCAGTTCTGCGAGGAACCACCGAGCCCGTGCACGAACAGCGCGGGCGCCAGACCGGCACGCACCGGGGGTCTCGAACGCACCGTGAGCGTCAGCCCCGGCAGGGACACCTGGCGCAGCTTCTCGCCCTCGGCGACCCGCACCGGCAGCGTTTTCGGGGTCACCGCGGCGGCGACGGCACCCGGAAGCTCGGTCGAAGACATACGGCGATGTTACGAGACGATCACGCGTTGGATCACGTGTTCGCGGTCACACGATCGCGTAGCGCACGGAAACGGACTCTCCTACGCTCATGGAGGAAGGGCATACGCCCAGGAAGCATGGGCACACGCCCTGGCCCCTGACTTCTTACGAGAGAGGGAGCCAGTCATGACGGTCGACCCCACCGAACCGGACACCTTCGAGGAAGACGACGCGCTCGGCCCGGAGGCGCCGGAGGCCGACGCCGCCGAACAGCACCGCGAGCTGCTGCAGCAGGACGACGAGCCGGAACCGCGCTTCGATCCGTCCAGCGCCGACCCGGCCGACGCCGTGGAACAGTCGAGGGTGGTGAGCCAGGACGAGGACGACTACCGCTGACGGACTGATGTTCGCAGGCGGCCGCTTTGCCCTCGTATCCAGGCTTTACGGGGCTTTCCACCGGGCCGGACAAGCGTCCGGTCCATGAAATTCTGCCTCCGAGCCGCGCACACGACGGTTACCGAAAAGTACGATGACGAAGCGGCAGCACAACCGCACACGGAACAGCCATGTATGGGGAGGCGGCGTGACAGCCACCGAGCAGACCGAGGCCGCGGCCCGTCCGCGGGGCACCCGCCTGCCGCGCCGGGCCCGCCGCAATCAGCTTCTGGGCGCGGCCCAGGAAGTCTTCGTTGCGCAGGGTTACCACGCGGCGGCGATGGACGATATCGCCGAGCGCGCGGGCGTCAGCAAGCCGGTGCTCTACCAGCACTTCCCCGGCAAGCTCGACCTCTATCTCGCCCTGCTCGACCAGCACTGCGAGTCGCTTCTGACGGCGGTCCAGGCGGCTCTGGAGTCCACCACGGACAACAAGCTGCGGGTCGCCGCGACGATGGACGCGTACTTCACCTACGTCCAGGACCAGGGCGGCGCGTTCCGTCTGGTCTTCGAGTCGGACCTCACCAACGAGCCGGCCGTGCGCGAGCGCGTCGAGAAGGTCACGCTCGAATGCGCCCAGGCGATCGCCGTGGTGATCGCGGAGGACACCGGCCTGTCCAAGGACGAGTCGATGCTGCTCGCCGTCGGCCTCGGCGGCTTCGCCCAGGTCGTGGCGCGCTACTGGCTGCACAGCGAGTCCAAGGTCGACCGCGACAAGGCCGTCGAGCTCCTCACGTCGCTGGCCTGGCGCGGTGTGGCGGGCTTCCCGCTGCACGGCACGGACCAGCACTAGGTCGCGTCCGGCGCCGTATTCCTCGCGGCTGTTCGCTGCGAGCGTGCACGGCGGCGCGCTGCCGAGTCCCCTCACCGGGCTAATGTGTGCTGCGTACGGCGCGGACGCCCGCGCACCACTGACCGTCGGAGGGACATAGCCGTGGAGGTCAAGATCGGCGTGCAGCACGCGCCGCGCGAGATCGTTCTGGAGAGCGGCCAGACCGCCGCAGAGGTCGAGAAGGCGGTGTCCGAGGCACTGAGCGGAAAGTCTCAGCTGCTCACTCTCGTGGACGACCACGGCCGCAAGGTCCTGGTGCCGGCCGAGCGGCTCGCGTATGTCGAGCTCGGTGAGCCGACCTCGCGCAAGGTGGGCTTCAGCGCCCTCTGAGCCGCGCCGCCTCAGATGAACAGGGCGGGCCCCGGAGATGAACTCTCCGGGGCCCGCCCTTTTGTCGCCCGCTTGTCGCCCTCTTGTCGCCGCAGGCGTCAATTCACCTGAAGCGAAAGGAGGGTTGCATTCCGTGCGCCCCGGGTAGGACCGGCTGTGACCGATTTGCACCCTGGCCGCGGGAGGACCCATGTTCCTGGAAGCGCTCGCCTCCGTACTCCTCGGCCTGGCCCTCGCCCTGCTCGCGGGGCACCGGCTCGGGCACCGGCTGCCGGCCCGCAATCTGGTCCTCGCGACCGGTGCGGCGGGCGCCTTGTTCGGCGCCTTCGTCACCCACTCCGCGCTGGGCCCCGGCCATGCGCTCCCGGTCCTGGGCGGTGCGGTGGTCGTCGCGGTGGCGCTGCTGTCGCTCCTGGTGCGGCCTGCGGGAAGGGGTAACTCGGCCCGGTCAGGGCGTTCCGTGCACGCCCACTGAGGCCGGGCCGAACCGGCAGGAACCTACGCGGCAAACCCCGGAGCCGGCACGCGGCAAGCCCCGGAGCCGACCTACGCGGCAAGCCCGAGCGCCGCCATCCGCTTCGTGTGCGCCTCGGTGATCCGCGAGAACATCCGGCCCACCTCGGCCAGGTCGAACCCGTCCGCGACCCCGCCCACGAGCATCGTGGACAGCGCGTCCCGGTCGGCGACGACCCGCTGCGACTGCGACAGGGCCTCGCCCATCAGCCGGCGGGCCCACAGCGCGAGCCGTCCGCCCACCCGATGGTCGGCGTCGATCGCGGCCCGCACCTTCTCCACGGCGAAGGACGCGTGGCCGGTGTCGTCCAGGACGGCGAGCACCAGGCTGCGCGTGTCCGAGTCGAGCCGGGCCGCGACCTCCCGGTAGAAGTCCGATGCGATCGAGTCGCCGACGTACGCCTTGACCAGGCCCTCGAGCCAGTCCGACGGCGCCGTCTGCTTGTGGAAGCCGTCGAGCGCGGCCACGAACGGGTCCATCGCCTCGACCGGCTCCGCACCGATCGCCGAGAGCCGGTCCCGCAGCTGCTCGAAGTGGTGGAACTCGGCCGAGGCCATCTTCGCCAGCTCCGCCTTGTCACCGAGCGTCGGCGCCAGCTTCGCGTCCTCCGCGAGGCGCTCGAACGCGGCGAGCTCGCCGTACGCGAGCGCACCCAGGAGGTCGACGACCGCGGCGCGGTACTGCGGGTCCGCACTGGCCGTGGCCCAGTCCTGGGCTGCGATTCCGGTCGGCGACGGGGCTTCCGGGGTGTTGTCAGGCGTCTCCATGAACCGCACAATAGCCCGCCCGCAGGGCCTCGTAAGGCCCTGGTCATCGGCTGTGACCAGCGTGACGTGAGGAATTTGACAGACACGCCTGCAGGTACTCGGGGTACAGTGGTAATGCGCCCGCTGAGCCGTGGCCGGTTTTCCCCTGCGTACGAGACGTACGGAGAGTGGATCGGCCGCCTCGACGGGCCATCCCGAATGAGGATGCCCGGTCGGTGGCCCGATCGGCTCCGACCCGACAGCCCTCAAATGACGTACATGGATGTACGTCCCAGAGGGGCCCCTCAGCGGCACGAGCGCTCGAGCGACGGCTGTGGTCCCGCGCCACCCGGCCTGCGCCAAGCGGCCGGAAGCTACCGGCTCGGCCACCGGCGGACTGCTTTTTTTTGCAGGTCCCGCCCGGTCAGACCCCCAGCGTTCGCCTTGTGCCGCGTCTCACAGAAGAGGCAGCATCCTGAACACGCCTACGACTTTCCGAGAGCTCGGAATCCTTTCCGAGACCGCCGAGGCCCTTGAGGCCGTCGGCATCACCACTCCGTTCCCGATCCAGGAGATGACGCTCCCCGTAGCGCTCTCCGGCTCCGATGTCATCGGCCAGGCCAAGACCGGCACGGGCAAGACGCTGGGCTTCGGCCTGCCGCTGCTCGAGCGCGTCACGGTCCCCGCCGACGTCGAGGCGGGCCGGGCCAAGCCCGAGGACCTCACCGAGGCGCCGCAGGCGCTCATCGTGGTCCCCACCCGAGAGCTGTGCACCCAGGTCACCAATGACCTGCTCACCGCCGGCAAGGTGCGCAATGTGCGCGTCCTGGCCATATATGGCGGCCGTGCCTACGAGCCGCAGGTCGAGGCCCTCAAGAAGGGCATCGACATCGTCGTCGGCACCCCGGGCCGGCTGCTCGACCTCGCCGGACAGAAGAAGCTGAACCTGTCCAAGGTGAAGTGCCTGGTCCTCGACGAGGCCGACGAGATGCTCGACCTGGGCTTCCTGCCCGACGTCGAGAAGATCATCAACCTCCTTCCGGCCAAGCGTCAGACCATGCTGTTCTCGGCGACCATGCCGGGTGCCGTCATCGGCCTCGCGCGCCGCTACATGTCGCAGCCCACGCACATCCGCGCCACCGCGCCGGACGACGAGGGCCAGACCGTACGGAACACGGCGCAGTTCGTGTACCGCGCGCACTCCATGGACAAGCCGGAGATGATCTCCCGCATCCTGCAGGCCGAAGGCCGTGGGCTCGCGATGGTCTTCTGCCGTACGAAGCGCACGGCGGCCGACATCGCCGACCAGCTCGAAAAGCGCGGCTTCGCCTCCGGCGCCGTCCACGGCGACCTGGGCCAGGGCGCGCGTGAGCAGGCGCTGCGCGCGTTCCGCAACGGCAAGGTCGATGTGCTCGTCTGCACCGATGTCGCCGCGCGCGGTATCGATGTCGAGGGCGTCACGCACGTCATCAACTACCAGTCGCCGGAGGAGGAGAAGACCTACCTCCACCGCATCGGCCGCACCGGCCGCGCGGGCGCCAAGGGCATCGCGATCACGCTGGTCGACTGGGACGACATCCCGCGCTGGCAGCTGATCAACAAGGCGCTCGAGCTGGACTTCAACGACCCGGTCGAGACGTACTCCTCGTCCCCGCACCTCTTCACCGACCTCGACATCCCCGAGGGCACGAAGGGTGTGCTGCCGCGCGCCGACCGCACGCGTGCGGGTCTGGACGCGGAGCAGCTCGAGGACCTGGGCGAGCCGGGCGGCCGTAACTCCCGCGGTTCCTCGCGTCGTGGCCCCAAGGCCGCGACGGAGACCGAGGAGCGTCCGGCCCGCACGCGCACGCCGCGTCAGCGTCGCCGTACCCGTGGCGGTGCCACGGTGGACGAGGCGGCCGCTCCGGCGGCCACCGAGGCTCCGGCCGCCGAGGCTCCCGCCGCCGAGTCGGCGGAGGGTGCGGCCAAGCCGCGCCGCCGCCGCACGCGGACCCGCTCGGGTGCGGAGTCGGCTCCGGCCGCCGTCGCCACCGAGGAGAAGCCGGCCGCCGTGGCCGCGGAGTCCGAGTCCGCGGAGGGTGCGGCCAAGCCGCGCCGCCGCCGCACGCGGACGCGCAAGCCGTCGGCCGAGCAGCCCGAGAGCTGACGTCACGCACGTCGTGGCCCGGTCCCCTCACGGGGGCCGGGCCACGGTGCGTTTCCCCCTCGCCGCGCCCCTGAAGGCCGGTGGTCGTCCGCAGCGGTTAGCCTCGCCCCATGAGCAGGCCGCCCACTTTCGTGCCGCCCCCGTGCGCCCACGCCGCCGTCCTCCGTACCGCGCGCGGCGACTTCGCCGTCATCGACGCACGGCCGAGCGGCACACCCAGAGGAACCGTCGTCCTGCTCCCCGGGTTCACCGGCAGCAAAGAGGACTTCATCGCGCTGCACGAGCCGCTGGCGGCGGCCGGGTACCGCAGCATTGCCGTCGACGGCCGCGGGCAGTACGAGTCCGAGGGCCCGGGGGACGACCAAGCGCCGTACGCACAGGGCGAGTTGGCGCGTGACGTGCTCGCCCAGGTCGAGGCGCTGGACGCCGGCCCCGTCCACCTCGTGGGCCATTCGCTCGGCGGCCAGATCTCCCGCGCGGCCGTACTCCTGGACGCCTCGCCCTTCGCGTCCCTCACCCTGATGTCCTCGGGGCCCGCGCAGATCTCCCCCTCGCAGCAACAGCGCGCCAAGCTGCTGCTCGACGCGCTGGCCGTGATGGACATGGCGCAGGTGTGGGAGGCGATCCAGGCCCTCGACGCCCCCGAGGAGACGGATACGGACGCCGAACTGCGCGGCCGCTGGCTGCGCCACAGCCCGGCTCAACTCACCGCCACGGGACGCCAGTTGCTGACCGAACCCGACCGCGTGGACGAACTCGCCGCCGTACCGCTGCCGAAGCATGTGGTGTCCGGGGAGCGGGACGACACCTGGCCCGTGCCGCTGTTCGACGAGATGGCGCGCCGGCTCGGCGCCGAGCGGAGCGTCATCGCCGGGGCCGAGCACTCCCCCAACACCGATCAGCCGGCGCACACCGCCGCCGCACTCCTCGCGTTCTGGGACGGACTCGGGGAACGCTGAGCGGCCCGGCGGTTCAGGGGTTCGAGGGGTTCCGTTCCCAGCGCCACGTCCAGATGGCAGAGACCCGGTGGTCGTGCTCCGAGACGCGCGGGACGGTCAGCGTGCCCAGGCTCTCGATCGCCTCGTCCGTCCGCGGGTCGTCGCGGAGCAGCAGCCCGTGGACGGCGTTGAGCCGTGCGTTGAGCTCACCTTCGTGCACCAGGTCCGCGAGGGCGTCGGTGACGGCGGGTGTGCGGTCGGGGCAGGGCGCAGCGTACTCGGCGACGAAGGCGCGGACTTGGGGGTCGGGGTCCCGGAGCAGGGCCACGAGCGCGGCCGACACCTCGGCGCTGCCGTCGTGGGCAACGGCCAGGCACCAGCCGGCCTGCGCTCGTACGGTGGAGTCCTCGTCCCGCGCGAGAGCCAGCAAGGCGACCCGGGCGGCAGGACCGGCCGCCGCTCCCCCGTCGAGGAGCAGGGAGGGGACGCGGGCGCGCACGACGGCGGCGGGATGGTCCACGTGCCCGAGCCCGACGGCTTCGAGTTCCCCGTGCTCCGTATCGCTCAGCACGTCGAGTACGGCGGCGAGCACCTCGGGGTCGTCTTCGCCCTCGGCGACCCAGGCGGTGAGCAGCTCGGCCGCTTCCTTGTCGTAGGAGTTGCGCCGACTCCCCTGCGAGAACACGTACCAGCGCAGGACATCGACGACGAAACGACGATGCAGCGGATCCGGATCATGCCGATAGGCCGTCACCGCCGACCAGGTCTGCCTGCTGCGGCGTTCACCGAGCACCCAGCGCGCGGCCGTCCACGTCACGTCGTCCGGATCGCCCGCCGACACGGCGCGGGCCACCAGCTCGTCCACGGGCGTCAGGATGCGGAAGGTCCACTCCAGACCGGTCAGGATCGCCAGATGGCCGGCGCGGACCGTGTGCCCGGCGAGCGACAGCTGCGTCACGTTGTCGTACTCGTCCTCCACGACCTCGGCCCGCACAGGGCCCGACGCGCCCGTTCTGCGGCGCAGTTCGGCCTCGGCGCCACGCTCGTGCCACTGCCTCGCCCGGCCGAGCAGCGACTCCCGTACGGACGCGGGCAGCCGCAGCCCGGGATCGCGGCCCAGGACGGCCGCCACCATCGCCGGCGAACCGGCCTCAACCGCCCTGATCAGAGGGGTGGTTCCGTCCGGCAGCGCGAGGTCCGGGTCCGCGCCGCTCTCGATCAGCGCTCTCGCCACGTCCAGGTCGTACGCGGCCACGGCCGCGCAGAGCACCGGCAGCCCGTCCTCCGTCGGCGCACTGTCACTCAAGCCCCGCCCCCTGTCCCCGTACCGCCGTCTGTCCCCGTACCGCCCATCGCGCGGGCGGTCGGTCTTCCCGGGTCAGTCCTCCTGGTCCGTCTCCTTGGAGACGACCTCGCCGGTCTTCGCGTCGATGTCCAGCTCATGCTGTACGCGGCCGTCGGTGACCTCGACGTCCCACTTCGGGCGCTGTTCGGTGCCCTGGATCGAGATCTTGGAGACATAGCCGCCGCCGGCGTTCTCGAGCGCCTTGTCCGCCGCATCGTCCAGGGAGACGGACGCCGCGTCCAGCTTGGCGAGCGGGTACTTCAGGCGGTCGCGCTGGCCGTCGGGGATCCGGTCCTCGTGGGTGCGGACGACCTCGCCGCTGGTCGCGTCGACCGTCACGTTGTGCACGCGCGGCTCGTCCGTGATCAGGTCGACCTCCCAGTCGCCGTCGCCGTCGTCGTCGTACTCGGCCTCGGTGACCTTGGCGTCGGGGACTTCCTTCTGCGCGGCCGCGATCGCGTCGTCGTACGCGACCTTCGGGCCGTCCTGTGCCGCGGAGGCGTCACCGGCCGTGTCCGGCTCGTTGGCCGCGGCGGAGGAAGCGGCGGACGCGGCGCTGCTCACGCGCTCGCGCGGTTCGTCCGCGCTCGAGTCGCTGTCCGACGAGCACGCGGCGACGGAGAGCACCAGCGCTCCGGACAGGGCACCCATCGCCCACAGCCTGCGGGTGCGGGTCAGGGGGCGGCGGCTGCTGGTCATCAGGGACTCCCTCGCGTCGTATGGCTGTGTGCTGCCGACGGGACGAATCGCCGACCCCCATACGATCACATACAGACCTGAAGCCCGCCTGAAGAGGACAAAACGCCAGGTCGGACAGGCCCTCTGCGCGTGGTCTCAGACCTGCCCCTGGAGGTGATCCCAGAAGCCGTCCCGCAGCGCGCGGCGCAGATCCGCCTGACCGCGCAGCGAGTACTGGAGCAGGCGCTCGGCCTCGACCAGGAGGTCCTGGTCGACCGGGCCCGGCAGATACGGATGGCCGGGCAGCAGCTCGACCATCGACTGGCGGCCGCGCGCACCCAGCCAGGTCGCGGCGATCTGCGCACCGACGAAGCGGACGTCCTCGCGGCCGGGCCGGGGCGCGGCCGGATCGTAGGCGGTGTCGGTGCGGCGGGCGACGTACGGCTTGACGAAGTCGAGCTCGAGCGTGCGCTGGCTGTCGACCTCCCACAGGAGGGGCTCGGCCTGGTTGCGGCCGTCGGGCGCCTCGATGCCCCAGAGGTGGACGCGGGCGCCGTACCCCTGTGCGGCCTCGACCGCCGAGACCAGGTCCTCGTCGCCGCCGAGCAGCGCCGCGTCACTGATCGCGCGGTGCCGGGCGAGGGACTCCAGATCGCTGCGGATCAGCGAGTCGACGCCCTTCTGCTGGTTGTTCGCGTTGAGGTTGCCGAGGCGGACCTTGACGTCGGGGAGCTCGGCGATCGTCTGCTGCTCGGAGGTGTGGATACGGCGACGCGCACCGTCGTACCAGTAGACGCGCAGCAGCCGGCTGTCCGCGAAGATCGTGCGGGCCTTGTCGATCAGCGCGTCGATCAGACCTTCCGCGTCGAGGTCGAACGCGCGGCGGTCCTCCGTACCGGCGACGAGCCGGCCGGCCGCGGCGTAGAGATAACCCGCATCGACGAAGATCGCGTGGGTAGAAGGAGTTTTGGAGACCTCGGCGAGCATGCGTTGCAGCAGCTCATTGGTGTGATCGATACGCGTCGACAGCACACCCAGCTCTTCTTGGTTCATAGGGCAGCCATTCTCCGGCCGGTCACGCTGCGAACACAAGCGGTCTCGCTACTCGCAGGTAATTAGACGAGGAAAAAATTTCCTTAGCGTAGGGAATGTTTGTAGGGTGCAAGCCGTTGGACCATATGTAACGCGCTGGGAGTCCTCGCGACATGCAGCGCGAACACACACATAGTTCACTTAGTTCTCCTTCAGGAGGATCACCAGACGAAGGGAGAAGCCCTTGCGCTTCGAGATCATGCGCCTGGACGATGTCAACGGAACCGCCGTGGACAGCACCGTCGTAGACGCCGCCTCCGTCAACCGGATCGTGCAGCAGGCCGCCGCTACCGGCCAGCGCATCTATATCCGCCCGGCCACAGGCACGGCTTCGTAATGCCGTGCAGCTGCTCGCGTTGTTGATAAAGACGTAGACGTACGAGGCCCCCGCGCACCGATGCGCGGGGGCCTTTCGCGTGCCCGGATCAGCCCGGATCCGTATCCGTGGGTGGGGCCGTTGCCCTGGCCCTACGACCCCTGGATGACCTGGGTGACGCCGTTGATGATCTGCTGCACGGCGATCGCGGAGAGCATCATGCCCGCCAGGCGGGTGACCAGGACGACGCCGCCGTCCTTGATCACGCGGATGATCACGAGCGAGTAGCGCATGACGACCCAGAGCACGACATGCATCGCGACGATCGCGGCCCACACCGAGAACTGGCCCTTGAACCCCTCGGCGTCCTGCACGGCGAGGATCACCGAGACGATCGCGCCGGGCCCGGCGAGCAGCGGCATGCCCAGCGGGACGAGGGCGACGTTGACGTCCTTGGTCTGCTTGGGCTCGTCGGTCTTGCCCGTCAGCAGATCGAGCGCGATGAGCAGCAGGAGCAGACCGCCGGCGATCATCAGGGCCGGGACCGAGACATGCAGATAGTCCAGGATCTGATGGCCGACCAGGCCGAACACGGCGATCACCCCGAAGGCCACGCACACGGCCTGGAAGGCCATCCGGCGCTGGACCTTCGCGGGGCGGCCCGCGGTCAGGGCGAGGAAGATCGGAGTGACCCCGGGCGGGTCCATGATCACGAAGAGGGTCAGGAAGAGGGAGCCGAATACGGCAGCGTCGAACACAGGGAAGCCTTGCGGGAGTTGAGGGTGAGCGGGTGAGCACGCGGGCACGCGGCGTCGGCGCTTCGAGGGGTACGAGAGGGACGCGGCGCGCGGGTTACGCCGGGACTCCCCCGGTGCCGGGCACGGGGAACGCCCCCGTCGCACGGCGGATGATCTCCCCGTAGACCTCGGGGTCGGTGGTGTACTCGCCGAGCAAGCAGGTCTTGCGGCTGCCGTGATAGTCGCTGGAGCCGGTCGCGAGCAGGCCGAGCTCACCGGCGAGACCCTTGAGCCGGGCGCGGGTCGCCGGCTCGTGGTCCATGTGGTCGGCCTCGATCCCGTCGAGACCGGCTTCGGCGAGCCGCGCTATGGCTTCCACGGGGACGACCTCGCCGCGCTTGACGGCGAGCGGGTGCGCGAAGACCGTGACGCCGCCGGCCGCCTTCACCAGGCGGATCGCCTCGAACGGGTCGAGCTCGTGCTTGTCGACGTACGCGCGGCCGCCGTTGGCGAGCCAGTCGGCGGTGAAGGCGTCGGAGACGGTGGGCACGACGCCCAGCTCGACGAGCGCCTCGGCGATGTGCGGCCGCCCGAGCGAGCCGTCCCCGGCGATCCGGGCGACATGCTCCCACTCGATGTCCACGCCGAGCTCCTGGAGCTTGCCGACCATGGCGCGGGCGCGGGGGACGCGGTCATCGCGGACGAGCTCGCGTTCGGCGAGAAGAGCGGGCTCATCGGGGTCGAAGAGATACGCGAGCAGATGCAGGCCCGTGCCGTTCAGCCGGCAGGAGAGCTCGGCCCCGGTCACGAGCGTGAGCCCCTCGGGCAGCGCCTTCACCGCTTCGGCGTGCCCCCGCGTGGTGTCGTGATCGGTCAGCGCCACCACATCGAGCCCGGCGTCCCCGGCCTTGCGCACGAGCTCCGCGGGGGTGTCGGTGCCGTCGGAGGCCGTGGAGTGGGTATGCAGATCAATCCGCACGGCTGCTCCTCTCGGCGATCGACGGGTTCGGACGACGCTCCAGGATAACGGGGGGTTCGGGGGTGCTCGGTCCGTGCGGGTTCGGGGGTGCTCGGTCCGTGCGGGTTCGGCTGGGGGCGCGGTCTCCGTTGCCGGGTGCGGCTGGGGTCGCCTCTCCGGGCGCGGGGCCGGCGTGGGCGGTGGG
>NZ_JAAKZW010000131.1 GCF_011044995.1 Streptomyces mesophilus
GTACGGGGCCAGGGGCGCCCAGCCGGGGTGCGACACGTCCTTCTCCAGGGCTCGTCCGGTCAACCGGCCCATCCTCGCGGCGGGTCCGCGGCCCCGGACAGGGCCCAACGGCCCGCTCAAGGTCCCGTGCGCGGTTATGTACACCCGTACGCAACGTTGCGTACACTCGTACACATGGGATACGGACTGCTGGCCGCGGCGATCGCGGCGGAGGTGGCCGGCACCACGGCCATGAAGTACAGCGAGGGCTTCACCAAGCTCTGGCCGTCGCTGGCCACGGTCGCCGGCTATCTGCTCGCCTTCTCACTGCTCGCGCAGACGCTCAAGACGATGCAGGTCGGTACGGCCTATGCGATCTGGGCGGGCGTCGGCACCGCGGCCGTCGCCGTCATCGGCATGCTCTTCCTCGGGGAGTCCGCCAGCCTGGCCAAGCTCGCCGGGATCGTCCTGGTCATCGGCGGTGTGGTGCTGCTCAATCTCGGCGGGGCACACTGATGGGGCGCCGGGGCACACTGATGGCCCGCGGGAACGGGGTGCGCTGATGGCCCGCAGATACGACCCCGACCGGCGCCAGCGGATCATCGACGCCGCGATCCGCGTCGTGGGGAAGAAGGGCATCGGCGGGCTCAGCCACCGCTCCGTCGCGGCCGAGGCCGACGTGCCGCTCGGCTCCACCACGTATCACTTCAAGACCCTCGACGATCTGATGGTCGCCGCGCTGCGCCAGGCCAACGAGGGCTTCGGCAAGGCGGTGCGCGAACGTGCGTCGCTGCTCGCGCCGGATGCCGATCTGGCCGCGGAGCTGGCCCAGTTGACGGGGGAGTGGCTCGGCGGCGACCGCACCGGCGTCGAACTCGAATACGAGCTGTATCTCGCCGCGCTGCGCCGCCCCGCGCTGCGGCCCGTCGCGGCCGAGTGGTGCGCCTCGGTCGAGGAGATCCTCGTCCGCCGCGTGGACCGGGTCACGGCGCGGGCGGTCGTCGCGCTGCTCGACGGGATCTGCCTGCAAGTGCTCCTGACGGGTGGGGAGTTCGACGAGGCCTATACGCGGGAGATGCTGCGGAGGATGCTGCGTGAGAGCAGCGGCCCCGGTCGTGAAGGTCAGTCGCCGAGGCGTACGGGCAGCTGACCAGCCTGCCGCTCCCGTACGGCGTCGAGTGCCGCGGCCACGCTCGCCGCGATGTCCGTGACCGGATAGAAGACCTCGCGGATCACCCGCTCGCGGTCGATCACCAGCGTCAGCCGCTTGAGGCGGCTCACCCCGGCCGCGCGGAAGGTCGGAAGGCGCAGGGCCGCCGCGAGCGCCAGGTCGGCGTCCGAGAGCAGCGGGAAGCGCAGCCGCTCCTTCTCGGCGAACGCGCGCTGTTCGTCGGGGCGTTGGGTCGAGACGCCGTGCACCGAGGCGCCGGCCGCGGTGAACTCGGCGAGCTGGTCGCGGTACGTACACGATTCGAGGGTGCAGCCGGGGGCGCCCGGGATGCCGGACCAGCCCGGCGGATAGGACTCGCTGCGGGCGTACGCGCCGGGGAAGCAGTACAGGACCGTGAACGGTGTCCGGTCGGACACCGGATCGCGCACCTCACCGTCGCTGCCGATGAGGTGGACGTCATCCGGTACGCGGGTGCCGCGCAGTGCGTGGATCCGTGCGGCTTCGCGTGAGGTGTCGGTGGCCGTGGCCATCAGTTCCCCTTCTCCGAGCACCCAGGTGTCTCCCCAGTCCTGGAGTGCGATCAGCACCGGCAGCAGGCCGCGGCCGCGGGGCGTGAGGCGGTACTCATGGCGCACCGGGCGCTCCTGGTACGGGACCTTCTCCAGGACGCCCGCGTCGACGAGGAGCTTCAGGCGTTCGGCGAGCACCTTGCGGGACATGCCGAGTTCGCGCTGGAGCTCCTCGAAGCGGTGGGCGCCGCGTGCGGAGTCGCGGACGATCAGGAGCGTCCACCAGTCGCCGACCACGTCCAGTGCCTGGGCGATGGCGCACTCGGCGTCACCGAGGCTTGTCCTGCGTGCCATGGCCGTCCTTTCGCGGTGCCCTGTGCGGCGCCTTCGCGGTGTCCCGTGCGGCGCCCTTCGTGCTGCCCGGCTCCCGTTGACCTGCCGCTCATTATGCTGCCATAGTCAGTTCCCAAAAAGAACTGACTCGTTGGGGTGGGTGCGTTGCGTATAGGTGGGGTGGTGCCGCGGGCCGTATGGCTGCTTGCGGCGGGAGTGTTCGTCAATGCGCTCGTGAGCTTCACGTTCGTCTATGTCTTCCTGTATCTGACCGGCCCGCGCGGCCTGCCCGTCACCGAAGCGGGCCTGATCAGCGGGCTCGGCGGCCTGGGCGTGGTCGCGGGGAACTTCACCGGCGGCTGGTACGGGGACCGCTTCGGCCACCGGCGCGTTCTCCTGGTCGCGGCCGTGTCCGCCGGTCTCCTGCTCGCCGTACTGCCGCTGCTGCCCGTCACCGCCCTCTACCTCGCGCTGCCGCTCGCCGAGTACGCGACGGGGGTGGTCCGTGCCGCGAACTCGGCGCTGGTCGCGGTCCTCGTTCCGGAAGGCGGGCGCCGGCAGGCCTTCGCCGTGATCCGGGCCGCGTCCAACGGCGGGTTCACCATCGGACCGCCGCTCGGGGCGCTCGTCGCCACCTCCATCTCGTACGACTGGCTGTTCGTCGCGGACGGGATCGGCACGCTGGTCTTCGCCTGCTGGACCGCCCGGATGGTGCCGGCCCGGGGTGCCACCAAGGCTCCCGCGGCCCGCGGCTCCGGCAAGTTGTGGCCCGAACTGCGCGCCAGGCCCGGGGTGTTGGTGCTGCTCGGCGCGATCCTGGTCGTCGACCTCGTCTACCGGCAGCAGTACACGACCTTCCCCGTCCATCTCGCCGAGCACGGCATGGACGCCCGGGTGTACGGCTGGATGATCGCCATCAACGGCGGGCTGATCCTGCTGTTCGAACTCCCCGTCGCGCTCGCCCTGAAGAGCCGCCCGCCCCTGCGCATCGTCGGCTGCGGTCTGCTCCTCGTCGGCGCGGGGTACGCGATGCTGATCCCGGGGACGGTGCTCGCCTCGGCGATCGCCGCGATGACCCTGCTCACCCTCGGCGAGATCCTCTACAAGACCACCGCCACCGCCTATGTCGCCGACCAGGCGCCCGAGCATGTGCAGGGCCGTTTCCAGAGCCTGTATGCGGGCGTCTCGGTCAGCGGTACGGTCCTTGCCGCGCCCCTCGGCGGCGCGGTGCTCGGTGCCGCGCCCGGACTGCTGTGGCCGCTGTGTGCGGTCCTGGCGGTGGGCGCGGGGTGTGCGGTGCTGCTCGCGGGCCGGCCGCGTGAACTGCCTTCGGACCGGCCGCGTGAACTGCCTTCTGCGCTGCGGGTAACAGGGGGTGAGCACACCCGAGCAGTTCGGCAGGGGGAGGCCACGTGAACAGAGCGATCGCGCTCGAGGGCGATGCGGAGGTGGTCCACCGCTCGCTGGCGCAGCCGGAGTTGTTCGCCCTGCTCTACGACCGGTACGCGCCCGACATCCATCGCTATGCGGCCCGTCGCCTCGGCGACGGCGCCGCGGACGATCTGACGGCGGAGACCTTCCTCGCCGCGTTCCGTACGCGCTCCCGCTACGACCTGTCGCGGGAGAACGCACGGCCCTGGCTGTACGGCATCGCGGCGAATCTGATCGGCAAGCAACGGCGCGCGGAGATACGGGGTCTGCGCGCCCTTGCCCGTACCGGTACCGATCCGGTGGCCGAGTCCTGGGTGGACCGGGCCGACAGCCGGGTCGTGGCGCAGTCGGCCCATGCACCCCTGGCGGGCGCGCTGGCCGGGCTCTCGGCCGGTGACCGGCATGTCCTGCTGCTCGTCGCCTGGGCGGACCTTTCCTATCCGGAGGTCGCCGAAGCCCTGGACATCCCGCTCGGGACGGTGCGCTCGCGGCTCAACCGGGCGCGGCGCAAGGTGCGCAGCGCGCTCGGTGCGGATCCGGCATTCGTCGTGGACACCTCGGAGGTGGCGCAGTGATGGACGAGATGACGAAGGTGCGTGAACTGCGGTCCGAAGCGCCCACGCCCGACCGGGCGCGGCTCGCACAGGGCCGGATGCGGCTCGTCGACGCGGCGGAGGGCGGTGGCTCCGCGTGGCGGATGGCACGGCTGCGGCGCGACTGGCGCCTCGCCGCGGCCGGGGCGGCGCTGGCGGTGGCGGCCTCGGCGGTGATCGCCGTGAACGTGGCGGACTCGTCGGGCGGGTCCGACCCCGGACCTCGGCCGGCGGCGAGCCAGACGGCGCGGCCGGGGACGGCGCAGGAGTTCCTGGAGGCGGCGGCGCGGGCGGCCGAGTCGGTCAAGGGGGCGGAGCCGCGGGAGGACCAGTGGTACTACACGAAGCACATCGGAGCCTCTGTCGAGCGCGACACGGGTGAGCTGGGGAAGTCGACGACGGACGAGGACTGGTTCACGGCCGGGTCCCAGAAGGGCGAGGAGAGCGACTGGACTCGCTACTACGCTCTGTTGAAGGGTCTGCCGGACGACCCGGAAGGGATCGTGAAGGCGTACCAGAAGGCGTATCCGAACCAGTTCGACATGCTGGACCCGAAGAAGCCGGCGGACGTCTTCTACATCGCCCAGGCACTGGCGCGCTCGCCGATCACGCCTCTGGAGGGCGAGGGCCAGGCCAAGCTGTACCGGGCGCTGGCGAAGCTGCCGGGGATCGGGCTCGTCGACCGTCCGGTGACCGACGCGGCCGGCCGCGAGACCGTGGGGATCACGCTGAAGCCGGGGCCCGATGACCGGTACCGCAACGAGATGCTGATGCTGCCCGACACGTATCAGGTGGTGGGAAGCCGGATGGTCGTGGCCCGTGACTTCACGGACAACAACGAGGAGACCGCGTTCTTCCCGGGGACGTGGAAGGCCGGTGACGTGATGACCACCAGCGCCGACCTGGTCCTGACGTTCGTCGACGAGAAGAACGCCAGGCCCTGAGGTTCGTCGACGAGAAGAACGCCAGGCCCTGAGGTTCTCGGGCCCCTGACGTCCAGGGGCCCGACAGCCGGACCAGTGCCGTACGCCCGCACCCGGGGGGATGCGGGCGTACGGCACGCCCTCGTGCGGACACGGGCAGGCGGGGGAACCCGGCCCGCACCCTGAGACCGGTTCGCTTCCGTCGCCGCGAGCCGGTTAAGTTTTGCCCATGACCGACACCACCACTGCCCCCCGTACCACCGGTGCCGTAGCCGCGGGACTGGCCACGCTGGCCGCCGACGGCACCGTTCTCGACACCTGGTTCCCCGCCCCCGAGCTCAGCGACGCTCCCGGCCCGGCCGGCACCGAGCGGCTGAGCGCCGAGCGTGCCGTCGAGCTGCTCGGCGAGGGTGCCGCGAAGGCCATCCGCAAGGACGACCGCCGGGGCGTGGAGATCGTCGCCGTCCGTACCGTCATCGCGTCCCTGGACGACAAGCCGCTGGACGCGCACGACGCGTACCTGCGGCTGCACCTGCTCAGCCACACGCTGGTCAAGCCGAACGAGCAGAGCCTCGACGGCCTGTTCGGCCTCCTCGCCAACGTGGCCTGGACCTCGCTCGGCCCGGTCCCGGTCGACTCGCTCGAGACGGTCCGCCTGAACGCCCGCGCCGAGGGCCTGCACCTCGTCGTGCACGGTGTCGACAAGTTCCCGCGGATGACGGACTACGTGGCGCCCAAGGGCGTCCGTATCGCCGACGCCGGCCGTGTCCGCCTCGGTGCGCACCTCGCCGCGGGTACCACCGTGATGCACGAGGGCTTCGTGAACTTCAACGCCGGCACGCTCGGTACGTCGATGGTCGAGGGCCGTATCTCGCAGGGCGTCGTCGTCGGCGACGGCTCGGACATCGGCGGCGGCGCCTCCACCATGGGCACCCTGTCCGGAGGCGGCACCCAGCGCGTCGCCATCGGCCGGCGTTCCCTGGTCGGCGCCGAGGCGGGCGTCGGCATCGCGCTGGGCGACGAGTGCGTGGTCGAGGCCGGCCTCTACGTCACGGCGGGCACCCGCGTCACGATGCCCGACGGCCAGATCGTCAAGGCCCGCGAGCTCTCCGGCGCCTCGAACATCCTCTTCCGCCGCAACTCGGTCACGGGCGCGGTCGAGGCCCGCCCGAACAACGCGGTGTGGGGCGGCCTGAACGACGTGCTGCACAGCAACAACTGACCACGTGGGGCGGCCACTTGCTGCCCTGCTGTCGATCAGCGTCGAGCGCCCTTCCGGCCCCAGGTGGCCCGGGAGGGCGCTCGTGCGTGCGGGCCGGCAGAACTGCGGTGGGCCGATGACGGTCCGGCCGATCACCACGATCAGCGGGTGAAGATCGATTTTTGTGCGGGCTTGCGGAGTCGGTCAGGGGCTGTTCAGCGTGTGCAGGAGGTCGTGTGCCTCCTGGGTGCGTCTGTGTGCGGGGCCCAGTACGCGGGTGATGGAGGTGAGTGCCGCACGGGCCTCGTGTGCCGCCTCTGTGCGTCGGTCGAGGCCCAAGTAGGCCTGCGCGCGGGCGAGTTCGGGGGCGCCTGTCTCGGCGAAGGGCAGTGGGAGCGGCAGTGCCGTGAGTTCGGTGAGCGCCTCCGCGTGGCGCCCCTGTCCGTTGAGTGTGGCGACCAGGGTGAGGCGCAGGGCCGCGGCGCATCGTACGTCGTCCGGTGTCCGCGGCCGCCGCCTGAGCAGCCCTTCGCGTGCGACCGACTCGCCCTCCGAGTGCCGGGACTGGCCCGACAGGGCCTTGGCAAGGGCGTCCCGGGCGCTCAGCGAGACGGGGCGGGACCTCGGGTCCCTGCCGCGGTCGGCGAGAGCGATCAGCTCCCGGGCCTCCAGCTCGGCCTCCTCGTACCGCAGGAGGTCACAGAGAATCGTGGCTCGCTCGCAGCGGGCCTTGAGCGTCAGTGAGTGCTCGGCGCCGCGGATCCGGACGATGTGGGGCAGGAGCTCGTCCATCTCCTCGAGCGCCTGTGCGTGGCCGCCCTGCGCGCTCATGGCGAGCGGGGCGATGACCAGTGCGCGCAGCGCCCACTCGTCACCGGGTATATGGGCGCGGTCGGCGGCGAGTTCCCGCAGGGTCGCCTCGCTCTCCGCGTAGCGGCCGCAGTAGTAGAGGGCTGCGCCGTGGCCGACCCAGGCTG
Source organism: Streptomyces mesophilus (assembly GCF_011044995.1). GTDB lineage: Bacteria > Actinomycetota > Actinomycetes > Streptomycetales > Streptomycetaceae > Streptomyces > Streptomyces mesophilus. The sequence goes on from NZ_JAAKZW010000131.1 coordinate 7,118, forward strand.
CCGCAGTGAGCCGGTGCTGCTGGCCCAAGGCCGTACGGGACTCGTCCAGCGCCTTGCGCAGCGCCGCTTCGGCGGACTCCGCGGTGTGCTTCTCCAGGAGTGCGATCGCCTGGAGAACCTCGCGCGCGATGTCGTCGGACGGGGCCTTGCGCCACCTGGTCAGGAGTCCCATGCGGGGAGGCTAACCCGCGGGTTCGCCTGTGTATGCGGAAGGGGTGCCCTGCGTTTGCCGTCCCGGTTCAGGCCGCCACCCGTGCTTCCAGCAGGCCGGCCACCGAGCAGAGCACCGCGTTCGTCTCGGCGGCGAGGGTGGGGGTGGGGTGGAACCGGCCGTCAGGGTCTACGTGTTGGTCGATCGCCGGGATCGAGAGGGTGTGCGGGGCGGGGCGCAGGCCCACGCGGGCGAGGACGGGGTGGAGCATCTCGATGGCCGGGGCCCCGCCCGAGGTGCCGGCGCTGTAGCTGATCAGGCCCACCGGCTTGTCGCGCCACTCCGCGTACAGGAAGTCGATCGCGTTCTTGAGCGGGGCGGTGAAGCCGCCGTTGTACATCGGCAGGACGAAGACGAAGCAGTCCGCCGCCGAGACGGTCGCGCTCCAGGCCTTGGTGTGTTCGTGGACGTACACGCCGTCGGCGGGCAGGCCCGGTTCGTCGAAGAAGGGCAGGCCCACCTCGCCGAGGTCGACGAGCGTGGAGGCGAACTGCCCCTGGGCGGTGGCGAGTTCGGTGACCCAGCGAGCCAGCGGTCGTCCGGCCGAGGTCGGTCGGGTGCTCGCGGAGAGGATCTGTAGACGGCGGGTCATGGCGGATTCCTTACGAGGTGGCGGCCCGGGGAGCGCGGGCGGTTGCGGTGAACGTGAGTCGGCGCAGGGCGAGTTGGGTCAGGGGGCCGATCGCGGCGGCGAAGAGCACGGTGCCCGGGCCGACGGTGCCGCCGAGCAGCCAGCCGACGGCGAGTACGGACGCCTCGATCGCGGTGCGTGCGCGACGGATCGAGATGCCGCGGGCGGCGAGCCCCGTCATCAGGCCGTCCCGCGGCCCCGGGCCGAGTCCGGCGCCGACGTAGAGCCCGGTCGCGAGGGCGTTGAGGAGGATGCCGGCGGCAAGGACACCGCCGCGTACCCACGGATCGTGGAGATCGGGCAGGGCGGCCAGGGCGGCGTCCGCGACCAGGCCGACGACCAGGACGTTGGCGAGGGTTCCGACGCCGGGACGCACCTTGAGCGGGATCCAGGCGAGCAGCACGAGGACGCCGACGCCGTTGACGACCCAGCCGAACGGCAGCCCCGTCGCCTGGGCGACTCCCTGATGCAGCACATCCCAGGACGGGACGCCGAGTTCGGCCGCGACCATGAGCGCGATGCTCACGCCGAAGAGGACGAGTCCGGAGCTGAGGCGGAGTGCGGCAGCCATGACCCTCTCCAAGTGATTGACGTGTCATCTATGTCCCGAGATGAAGGTAGCCCCGGGTAGGTGACGTGTCAATCAGATGCGGTACGGTGAGTGGCATGACAGGGCAGGAACCTCAGTGGCTCACCGACCGCGAGCAGCGCGCCTGGCAGGCGTACCGGCGGATGTTTCTGCTGCTCAACGCGCAGATCTCGCGCGACCTCCAGCACGACAGCAAGCTCTCCGACCCCGACTACGACGTGCTGTCCAACCTGGGCGCGGCCCCGGACCGCCGCCGACGGGTGAGCGAGCTGGCCGACCGTATGCTCTGGTCGCGCAGCCGCCTCTCGCATCACCTGGCCCGGATGGAACAGCGCGGCCTGGTCGTACGGGAAGGGGTCGCGACGGACGGGCGCGGCGCCGTCGTGGCCCTGACGGATCAGGGGATGCGCACCCTCGACGCGGCAGCACCCGCCCATGTCGCCTCGGTGCGGCGGCACTTCATCGATCTGCTCAGCCCCGCCCAGTTGGACGTCCTGGCCGAGCTGGGGGAGACGGTCGTGGAGCGTCTGGCTTCCGGCCCGACGTCCGCGCCCGGTACGGACTGACGGCCGGCTGCGGGATCTTACGGAACGCGGACGTCGCTCCCCGCCGACGCCCTCTCCGTGCCCCCCGCACCGCGGCGGTGCGAAGCTGGCGCCATGCACCGCGAAGGTGAGGGCACACCCTCTCAGGAGCCGGCCGTCGCACCACCGGCCCGCGTACTCGTCGTCGACGACGATCCGACCGTGGCCGAGGTCGTGGCCGGCTATCTCGACCGCGCCGGCTATCTCGTCGAACGGTTCGCCGACGGGCCCTCCGCCCTGCGCGCTGCCGGGGAACGGCCGCCCGATCTGGTCGTGCTCGATCTGATGCTGCCCGGCATGGACGGCCTCGAGGTCTGCCGCCGCCTGCGCGAACGCGCCCCCGTCCCGGTGATCATGCTCACCGCGCGCGGCGACGAGGACGACCGCATCCTCGGCCTCGAAATGGGCGCCGACGACTACGTCACCAAGCCCTTCAGCCCCCGCGAACTGGTGCTGCGCGTCGACTCCGTGCTGCGCCGCGCACGGCTGCCCCGGCGCGGCGAGTCCTCCGTTCTCTCGTACGCGGGCATCACCCTCGATCCGTCGGGCCGCCGCGCCACCAAGGACGGCCGCGAACTCGCCCTCACCCTGCGGGAGTTCGACCTCCTCTCCTATCTGCTCAGGCATCCCGGCGAGGCCTGCAGCAGGGAGCGGCTTATGCGCGAGGTGTGGGGCTGGGAGTTCGGCGATCTGTCGACCGTGACGGTTCATGTGCGGCGGCTGCGCGGCAAGATCGAGGACGATCCGGCGCGGCCCCGGCTGATCCGGACGGTCTGGGGCGTCGGCTACCGCTTCGAAGAGGCGAAGGAAGCGGCGTCCGATGCGTGAGGTGCTGCTCATCGCCCTGTACGCGGCCTGCGGCGCCGCGGCCGCCGGAGTGCTCGGCGCCACGGCGCTGCGCCTGCTGCGCCACCGGTCCGTCGCCGTGTCCCTCACCGTCGTCGCCGCCACGGCCGTGACCGCGATGCTGGCCGGGACGCTCGCGGTGGCCTGGGCGATGTTCCTGTCGCCGCATGACCTGACCGTGGTGACCCTCGTCATCGTCATGGCCGCCGTGGTCTCGTTCGCGACCGCGCTGCTGCTCGGCCGCTGGGTGGTGGCCCGCTCCCGCGAACTCGCCCGGGCCGCCCGCTCGTTCGGCGACGGCGGCAGCTTCGCGGCGCCCGGCGCCTCGGCCACCGCCGAACTGGACGCCCTGAGCCGCGAACTGGCCGCCACCAGCGCCAGACTCGCCGCCTCACGCGAGCGCGAACGCGCCCTGGAGTCCTCGAGACGCGAACTCGTCGCCTGGATCTCGCACGATCTGCGCACCCCGCTCGCCGGACTGCGCGCCATGGCGGAGGCGCTCGAGGACGGGATGGCCGCCGAGCCCGAGCGTTACTTCCGGCAGATCCGCACCGAGGTCGAGCGGCTCAACGGCATGGTCGGCGATCTCTTCGAGCTCTCCCGTATCCACGCGGGCGCCCTCCAGCTCACCCGCACCCGGATGTCCGTCTACGACCTCGTGGGCGACGCCCTGGCCGGCGCCGATCCGCTCGCCCGCGAGCACGGGGTCCGGCTGATCGGCGAGCGGGTCGACGAAGTGCCGGTCGAGGTCGACGGCAAGGAGATGACCCGCGTCCTGGCCAACCTCCTGGTCAACGCGATCCGCCGGACCCCCGCCGACGGCACGGTGGCGGTCGCCGCCGAGCGCGGCGAGGACGGCGCGGTGGTGCTCTCGGTCACCGACGGCTGCGGGGGCATCCCCGAGGAGGATCTGCCGCGCGTCTTCGACACCGGCTGGCGCGGCACCGCCGCCCGCACCCCGCCCGCTGGTGCGGGCCTGGGGCTCGCCATCGTGCGCGGCATCGTGGAGGCCCACCGGGGCAGCGCCGAGGTGCACAACGTGACGGGCGGCTGCTGCTTCCAGGTGCGGCTGCCGGTTGATCCGGTCGCGCCCTGACCCCGAAGACAAAAGGGGCACGTCATCGGTCCGTGAGAATGGTGCGGACCACAGGCATAGCAGGGGGCGGCCGCAGGCGTCACCAGGAGCAGCAGACCTCCAGGGCCCGGGGGTCCAGGAGAGATGAAGGTGACGATGAGTGCCCGTGATGCGGGATATGAGGACAGTTTCCGTCTGTTCGTGGAGAGCCGGTCCGCCGCGCTGCTGCGGACCGCGGTGCTGCTGAGCGGAGGCGATCGGCATGCCGCCGAGGACCTCTTGCAGAACGCCCTGGTCAAAGCGCTGGGGCGGTGGCACAGGATCGATGAGCCGGAGGCGTATGTCCGGCAGGTCCTGTACCGGCAGCAGATCGGACGCTGGCGCCTGAAGTGGCGCCGGCGTGAGGTGAGCGTCTCCGTACCGCCCGAGGCCAAGGCGGCCGAGGACGGGGCGGCGGCCGCCGACCTGCGCGTGGTGCTGCGCGCGGCCCTCGGCCGGCTGACCGCACGGCAGCGGACGGTGCTCGTGCTGCGCTACTTCGAGGATCTGCCCGAGGCGGAGGTCGCCTCGCTCCTCGGCTGCTCGGTCGGCACGGTGCGTTCGACGACGCACCGCTCGCTGGCCAGGCTGCGCACCCTCGCTCCCGAACTCGCCGCGCTCGCACCCGAAGTGGACGAACCCGTGCACCCCCGGCCTGTGGAGGTAGGACCGTGAAGATGGACGACATGGTGCGTTCGGCGCTCCGTGACATGGCGGAGGAGACCGGGCCGCCGACCGGTGACCTGGCGGGGCGCGTGGTCGCCGCACGGCGCCGGCGCAGAACCCGGACGGTCGTGGGCGCGGCGCTCGCGACCACGGCCGCGGTGATCGCCTCGGTGCTCGCGGTGCCGGCGCTCGGCGGGGACGACACCCCGCAGCTCGCGAGCCAGACCCGGACCGATGATGTCGTGGCGCACCCGAAGCAGTCGCCGCCGCGGGAGCTCATCGCCGCGGGGCGGACCGCGCTCGCCGCCTACGCGATCACCGAGAACGTCAAGGCACCGCAGGACAGCCGGATTCGCCGCAAGACGTGGTACCTCCTCGACCAGGAGTCCGGAAAGTACGTCAAGACGGACAAGTGGTCCGTCGTGGATGTCGCCCCCGGCATGCGCACCGCCGTGGTCCTCGAACAGCAGCTGCCCACGCGGCGGATCGGGCTGCTCGACCTGCTGACCGGTGAGATCGAGCGCTGGATCCCGGTCGAACAGGGCGTCGCGGGCGTCGAGTTCTCGCCCGACGGCCGGAAGGTGGTCGCCACGACCTACAGCGAGAACCCCGACCGGCTGTTCAAGCTCGACTACGACCTGAACGCCGACGGAAAGCTGAACGACTACGACTGGGACAAGAACACGTCCTACCGGACCGGCTTCTATGTGCTCGACGTCGACTCCGGGGAAGGCTCCTGGAGCGAGGTCCCCGTCCGGCACGACGAGCACGGGATGGTGGAGGTCAACCTCCGCCAGGACTTCGCCTTCACCGATTCCGGGAAGCTGGTGTACTCGGGCCTGATGGTCGAGCCCGGCAACCGCTACTACGACTTCGCGGGCAAGGAGACCTCCGCCCCCGCGAACGAGAAGCACCTGGACTGGTCCGTCGAGGCGCGCCTTTCGCCCAACGGCAAGCTGGCCGCGGGCGGTTTCGCGGGCGGCGCGAGGACCACCGCGTCCGAGATCATCGACCCGTACACCGGAAAGCGGCTGCACAAGACCCGCGGTCAGCAGCTGCTCGCCTGGGCCGACGACAACCGGCTGATCGCCTGGGACATCGCTCCCGATACGGGGGAGTTCCGGCAGCAGCTCGTCATGGTCACCATCGGCAGCGACAAGGTGGTTCCGCTGAGCGGATTCCTCAAGGGCACGGACGGGTCCTCCGGCCGCTGGAGCCCGGTGTTCACCACCCGCTGACCGCCGTTCACCACCCGCCGACCGCAACGGCTTCGTACGCCGTGCGCAGCCCGCGGACCCGCTCCGGGTCCGCGGGCCGCAGCGGTCCGCGGACCGGGCCCGCCGGCAGGCCGAGTTCGGCGAGCAGGGCCTTCGCGGTGACGGTGCCCGGCAGGCCGTCCGCCATCACGCGTTCGACGAGGGGGAGCACGTGCTGGTGGGCGGCCGTCGCGCGTGCGGTGTCGCCCTCGTCGTACGCGTCGAGGAGGGAGCGCAGCAGCCGGGGTGCCACGTTCGCGACCGTCGAGACGAAGCCGGCGCCGCCCACCGCGTACAGCGGGAGGATCCACTCCTCGCAGCCCGCGTAGTACGCGAGAGAGGTCGCGGAGATCACCTTCGAGCTGCCGAGCACGTCGTACGCGCAGTCCTTGACCGCCACGATCCGCTCATGCCCGGCGAGGCGGATCATGGTGTCCGGCTCGATCCGGGTGCCGGTGCGGCCGGGGATGTCGTACAGCATCACGGGCAGCCCGGTGGCGTCGGCGACCTCGAGGAAATGGGCTTCGAGCGCGTCCTGCGGCGGGCGGCTGTAGTACGGGGACACCACCAACAGGCCGTCCGCGCCCGCCTGTTCGGCCTCGCGGGCCAGGCGGAGGGTGTGCCGGGTGTCCGCGGTGCCGACACCCGCGACGATCGTGCCGCGGTCGCCGATCGCCTCGCGTACGGCCCGGATGAGGGCGGACTTCTCCGCGTCGGACGTGGTGGGGGATTCGCCGGTCGTGCCGGAGAGGACGAGCCCGTCGCACCCCTCGCCGACGAGATGCGCGGCGAGCTTCTGCGCGCCGTCCAGGTCGAGGGCGCCCGTCGCGTCGAAGGGCGTGATCATCGCGCAGAGGGCGCGGCCGAAAGGGGAGGTCGTCATGGCATGAGTGTCGGTGGACTCACCGTGAAGCTCCACTTAAATCTGCTTCAAGGTGAGGGCTAGGGATGCTTAGAGGTGGGGGGCGAGGTGCCCGGGGTGCGGGGCGCGAGGTGCCCGGAGTGAGCGGGGCGCGACCCGTGCGGTGGGCCGCGCCCCTTCCCTCACCCGGGCTCAATGGCCGCGCCTCGTACGGCCATTGCGCCGCCGGCGCATGACGCCGGCCGCGAGGAGGGCGCCCGCACCCACGGCCAGGAGCGGCCGGGGGTGACGCCGTCCGGTCTTGGCCACTGTGGCGGCCACGTCGAGCACCGGCTGCGGGGTGCTCTCCTGCACGCGGTGCGCGGTGCCGGAGGCGCGGCCCTGCACCTGTGCGGTGGCGTCCTTCAGCCGCCCGCCGGCCTGCGCCGCCTTCACCATCGCCTGGTCCTTGATCTCCGCCGCCTGGTGCACGGCCTGGGTCTTCAGCTCGCCGGCCTGGTGCCTGGCCTCGGCCGCCTTGCCCATCGCCCCGGCCGCCGCGCCCTTGGCCTGGGTCTTCGTTCCGCTCGTCTTTCCGCGGGCGCGGGCCTTCGTGCCGGCGGCCTTGTCCTGCAGTCCGTGGGCCTTGTCCTTCATGCGTGCCGTCCTCTCCGTCATGCGCGTCCTTGCCCGTGCCACCCGCTGCCGTGCCCGGCCCTTCACATCGGCCTTGGCCGCCAACTCCTCGACGGTGGCGCCGAGTTCGCTCCGCGTCTGCTCGATCCGCCCGCGCAGCTGCTCGGGCGTCTGCGCGGAGGTGTCCTCGGCCTTCGCGGTGTGTGCAGGCGTGTCCTCGGCCTTCGCGGTGTGTGCAGGCGTGTCCTGGGCCTTCGCGGTGTGCGCAGGTGTGTCCTCGGTCATCGCGCCGCCCTCTCCTTGATCTCCGCCACGTCGGCCCGGACGCTGTCGAGCGCCTTCTCGGGCATGGGGGGTGTCGCCCGGCCGAGCCGCTTGCGGCCCGCGGCCGCCAGGGCCCCGGCGATCAGGAACAGCACGCCGCACACGATCAACGCACTGGCCCAGACGGGCAGTTCGAGGGAGAGTGCGGCCACCGCCGCGGCGGCGAGCACCATGAGACCGATGTACGCGACCGCTCCGGCCGCACCGAGCAGCCCGCCGCCGCGCCCGGCCTGTTTGCCCTTCTCGGTCAACTCGGCCCGGGCGAGCTGCATTTCCTGTCGTACGAGCGTGGAGAGCTGCTCCGAGGCACGGCTGACGAGCTCGCCCACCGAAGGGTGTTCATCGCTTGCCGTGTCCGGCTTCTGCCGGTTGCCTGGCCCGCTCACGTATCCCGCCTCCCAAACTGTCGGGACCGCTCCGGGTACCCGCCGGGGAGTGCTCTATCCCCGGGGTCCGCGCTGGATTCGGGCCAATTGCGTCCTGCCGGGCGTGCACGCAGTGGACGCCGCAGTCGCAGCCGCGGTGCGGCGCGCGGTGGCGGCCGTGGACGCACGCGGCCTCGTCGGGCACGCCGTGCGGGAGCGCGGCACCGAGGTGCCCGCCGGCTCATCCGGCGGGAACCTCGACCGGCGCCCCGGCGCCCCGGCGCCCTCCCGGCTCCCGCCCCCGGCAGCCGCGTGGCATGATCGTGCAGGGCGCGGCAGAGCCGAACAGAGAAGGCGCTGCAGCACATGAGCACAGAACAGCGGGTGGCCCTGGTCACCGGTTCGTCATCGGGGATCGGCGCGGCGACCGCGCGCCGCCTGGCCGCCGCGGGCGTCCGGGTCGTGGTCAACTCGGCCCGGTCCGTCGACGCGGGCAAGGCACTCGCGGCCGAACTGCCGGACGCGGTCTACGTCCAGGCCGATGTGGCCGAGGACCCCGAGGGTCTGGTCGAGTCCGCCGTGGCGGCGTACGGCCGTCTCGACATCCTCGTCAACAACGCCGGCACGACCCGCTTCATCGACCACGCCGACTTCGCCGCCGCGAGCCCCGAGGTGTGGCGCGAGATCCACGAGGTCAATGTGATCGGCGTCTGGCGCACCATCACCGCCGCCGTCCCGCATCTGCGCGCCCACGGCCGCGGCAGCGTCGTCAACGTCTCCTCGCAGGCCGGGATCCACGCGAACGGCAGCTCCATCCCGTACGCGGTGAGCAAGGCGGCCCTCAACCACATGACGCGGCTGCTCGCCAAGCAGCTCGGCCCGGAGATCCGGGTCAACGCGGTCGCCCCCGGCATGATCGCCACACCGTGGTACGAGGGGCAGGACGGCGTCGACGAGGCGATGCGGCAGGTGGCCGAACGCCTGCCGCTGCGCCGGGTCGGCACCGCCGAGGACATCGCCGAGACGATCACCGACCTCGCCAACGCCTCGTACATCACGGGCGAGGTGGTCATGGTGGACGGCGGCGGGCATCTGCTCTGACCATGGGGGACCCCGGGGTCAGAGGGGCAGCTTGAAGCCCTCGTGGCTGCGGGCGAACCCGAGGCGCTCGTAGAAGCGGTGGGCGGCGCCCCGGCGCTTGTTGCTGGTCAGCTGCATCAGCCCGCAGCCCCGCGCCCGGGCCCGCTCGATCGCGAGCTTCATCAGCTCCGCGCCGAGGCCGCCGCCCCTGCGGTCCGCCCGCACCCGCACCGCCTCGACGAGCGCCCGCTCCCGTCCGCCCTGGCCGAGCCCCGGGATGTACGTGAGCTGGGCGCAGCCCAGGACGAGTCCGGCGTCGTCCACGAGCACGAGCATCTCGTTGCGCGGATCCGCTTCGATGGCCGCGAACGCGCGCTCGTGCGCCTCGTCGACCACGACGGACGCGGGGTCCGTGATCCGGTCCTCGTCGGCGAGCAGGGCGAGGACGGCGGTCAGTTCGGCACGGGCGGCGGGACGCAGGAGCATGGCGCGAGTCTCGCACGGGGCGCGAAATCGTTTGCGGGGCGTCCGTGGGCCCGGGAACCTTGCCCGTATGAGCAACGCATTGCAGGAAGCGCGCAAGCTGTTGGACGAAGGTGATATTCCCGGAACCGTACGACAGTTGCGCTCGGCGGTGGACCAGGCCGAGCTGCACGAGATCGCCACAGTGGTACGCAAGCTCTCCGAGACGGCCGGCTTCGACGATCTGGCCGCCGCCGCGAAGAAGCTGGCCAAGCGGCCCGGCCAGGCGCAGGCCCTCTTCGACTTCGGGTACGGCTGCGTCGAGCGCGGGGTGTCCTTCCTCGCCATCCCCGCCCTGCGCGAGGCACTGCGCCTCGCGCCCAGCACCCCCGTGATCCTCACCGAGTTGGTGTCCGCGCTGGAGGACGAACACCGGCATGCGGAGGCGGTACAGGTGCTGGCCGAGCGCGACACGGCGCTGCGGCCGTGGCCGGACCGGTATCTCCTGGTCCACAACGCCCTCCTTGCCGGGGATCTCGCCCAGGCCGACGCCCAGCTGGCCCGGCTGCCCGAGCCCGACGACGAGCGCTGGGTGTGGCCGCTCCGCGCGATCCGAAGGACCTGCGGGGCTGGCAGTTCGCGGTGCACGGCGCCTGTCTGCTGACGCTCTCGCCGTGGGGGTACGAGGCGGGCATGACCGGCCGCTGGGCCTACACCCAGGACTCGTACGACCGGATTCTGCACGGGCTCGAACGGCTCGGAACCGTGCTGCGCACCGCCGCCGTCGCACCGGCCTCGGTGTCGCTGCTGCCCGACCGCTCCTCGCGGATTCTGGGCTTGGCGGCCGCGCGCCACTTCGGCCTGCCCGCCGTCGAGTTCGACCCCGCCCGCACGGACACGCTCGTCGTGGCGTACGACATGAACGACAGCGACCAGGACCTGCTGTCCGCGCTGCGGGAGCGTGCGCGGGGACAGATCCTGTTCGAGCACGCGACCAGCTGGACCGACCCGCCCGTCGTTCCGGCCGATGTGAGCACTCTGCTCGCGCAGGTGAACATCGCGCCCTGGGCCGAGACGCTGCGGGTGGTGGAGGGCGAGACCGAGCGCGTACCGGCCGATGAACGGCCGGCCGAGGAGCTCGCGGCCGAGATCCTCGGCGCCGGTGCGTACGACGACGAGGGTGACGGTGAAACGCCGGCCGATCCGGAGGAGACGCTGACGGCGTTCGTGACCGCGACCGCCTCGGTGTGGCGGACCGGGACCCGGGACCGGGTCGACTCGCCCGGTCCCGTGCCCAGTTCGCGGTTCCGCTGACCCTCGGCGGGTGGTGAGCCCCTGCGTGCGCCCAGCCTCGGCCGCCGTGAGCCTCACCCCGCTGAGCCTCATCCCGCGCTGAGCCTCACCCCGCGCTCAGGCTCACCGCCGGCAGCCACCGGCGTACCCCGCCCCCGACGACCCCGGGAAAGCTGTGCACCCGCTGCCACTCCGGAGTGGAGGAACCGACGCCGTTGCCGGGGGCCGCGAGGGCGTCGATGTGGTCCTCGACGCTCGTCCACTGGGCGAAGTTGAGGACCTTCGTCCCGTCGAAGCTGGTGTGGAAGTGGCCCGAGAGCCCGCCCGGGTGCGGGGCGGGGTCCGAGCCCAGGGCCTCGAAGACCGTGTCGATCCAGGCCCGTTGACGCGCGGGATCCGGACCGTCGAACTCGACCTCCACCGTCACGATCGCCCCGGGCACCCGGTCCGGATCCCGTGAAGCTCCCCGGTACAGCTCGTACTTGTCGAGCCGCAGCCGCTGGATGCCCGGCACCGCGTCGTCGATCTCGGAGTTGCGCTCCGTGCGGTGCCGGGCCACGAAGGCGTCGTAGTCCGACAGTTCGCGCCACTGCGAGAGATGCAGCAGCGACTCGCCGTCCGTGCCCTTGAACACGCTGTAGGAGACCGGCCCGTCGGCAGGCCAGGGCCGGCTCTGCTGTCCTGTCCACGTATTCGTGATCGCCGCGACCGCCGCGTCCTGCCGCTCGGGCGTGCCCACGTTCCAGGTGCTCGCGAGCACGGCGCCCACGCCCGGTCGGTCCAGATTCGGAACGGTGTCGATACGCAAGGTCATGGCGATCCTCCGGTTCGTCGTGCCGAGTCGGCGATCACCATCCTGAAAGTTGAAGTCCTGTTGAGGTCAAGGGCTGTCCGTGGTCAGGGCGCGACCGGCCCGTGCCTACGGCTCGAAACGCAGCACCTGCGGGTCGTGGTCGCTGTTCTGCTCGGCGAACTCCGCGTTGATGTGCACGCTGTCGTAGGCGTAGTCGTCGATCGACGGGCTCGTCAGGATCTGGTCGAGGACCTGCGAATTGCCCTGGAAGACATACGAGTAGCGCTCGGCGCGCGGCAGCGACGTGATGGCCGCCTCCAGAGCGCCGTCGGCGGTGAGCGCCTTGGTCGTCTCGGAGAACTCGAAGTCGTTGATGTCGCCGACGACCAGGACGTCCGCGTTGCGCTGGACCTTGAGCAGATCCTTCACGAAACCGTTCACCGCCTGCGCCTGCTGCAGCCGCTTCGCCTCCGAGGAGCGCACCGGCGGCTGGTGGTGGGAGACCAGGGACTCGTCGCCGCCCTTGGAACCGAAGTGGTTGGCGATCACGAAGACGGTGCGCCCGCGGAAGGTGAACTCGCCGGCGAGCGGCTTGCGGCTGTCCGCCCAGGCCGGGTTGGCCGGATCGATACGGCCGGGGGAGAGGGTCAGGGCCGCGCGGCCCTTCTCCCGTACGACCGAAGTCGCCGTGGTCGCGTCGCCGCCCGGCCGGTCCGTGAAGGACACCCGGTCCGGGTTGTAGAGGAAGACCTGACGGATGTTGCCGCCCGGCTCGCCGCCGTCCTTCTTGTCCTCGGGGTCGATCGAGCGCCACTCGTACGCCGGACCGCCCGCGGCCTTGATGGCCTCGGTGAACTTGGCGAGGGTCTGGCCCGCCGACACCGTGCCGTCGTTGGTCGCGCCGTTGTCGTCCTGGATCTCCTCGAGGGCGAGGATGTCGGGGCTCGCGAGGTTCTCCACGACCGCCTGCGCGAGCGCGTCGAACTTCGCCTGCGGGTCCTTCGGGTCCAGGTTCTCCACGTTGTACGTGGCCACGGCCAGCTCGTCGCGGTCCTGGCGGCGTGTGCGCTCGCGCTCCAGGTCCCGGTCCTCGACGGTGCCGAGCGTCCGGGCGGTCAGGGTGTAGCCGCCGAACTGGTTGAAGTCCAGGGGGCCTTCCGTACGGCCCGTGAGGCGGTCGCCGACATCGGCCTTCGGGAAGGGCGACTGGGCGATCGGGGCCAGCTGCTGGATCTGGATCCGGCCGGTGTTCTGCGAGGTGTACGAGCCGTAGCGGGCGCCGCCGCGGTTCGTCGGGTTCTCCCAGGGCTTCACGGTCACCCACAGCTCGGAGTACGGGTCCGTGGCGCCGACGACGCGGGAGGTGCCGATCGCGACGTTCATGCCCTCGAGGGACTCGTAGTAGTCGAGTGCGTACGAACGCGGGTGCAGCGGGAGCTTGTTGATGCTGTTGCCGTCCGCGGGGTCACCCTCGGGGGTGTACCGGTGCGGGACCTGCCACCCGTTGATGACCTGCGCCTCGGGCAGCGGGTTGCCGGACGAGACCACGGTGACCGTGGGCTTGGTTATCTGCGTGAGGGACTGGTTGCCGGAGCTCGCACCGCCCGGGACGTACTCGGTGACCGTGCCGGACACCCGTACCGCGTCGCCCGGCTGGACGGTGGGCACCGAGCCCGTGTAGACGAAGACGCCCTCGCTGGTCGCGGGGTCGGCGTCCGGGCTCGGGTCCTGGATCCAGAAACCGCGCGAGCCGTATGTACGGACGCCGGTGACGATCCCCTCGACCTCGCTGACCTGCTGGCCTGCCAGCGGCGAGAGACGGGTCGTGCCCTGGATGTCATGGACGGAGACCGGGGCGGCCTGCGCGCTCCCCGCGGTGAGCAGACCGGCGGCGAGGGCGATGGCGACGACGGTGGCGGTTCTCGGGAACGGGTGCGGGCGGGCGGTGCGAGCGGGCATCAGATCACTCCGGATGAGGGTGAGAGCGGTGCGACGACAGGGTGTTGCTGCAGGTGGTGCCGAAGCCGGTACCGAGTGCGGTGCGACGGGCGCTATGCGCGTAGACCATGCAGAGATCTACGCGCGTCAATCTCTTGCGTGCGCACGGGAGTTGTCAAGGCTCCGGGGGTGTACAGCTCCTGACGGGTCCATGAACCAGCCGGTCTGGGGTGAAATCCGTCTACTCTGGGGGCCGCCCGCCGTTGCCCACGGGGACCTGTACGAGGAGAGCCAGCCCATGAGCCCGACGCCCGACCGCACCACCCTGCCGCCGGCGCGCCTCGCCCCCGAGGCGGAGCTCGCCCGCGCCGCGCTGGCCGCACCGCTGCTCGCGCGTGCGGTACGGCTCGCCCGCTGGGCCGGGCCCGAGACCCGGGTCGGCGCGGGCGGCGAGCTGGTCGACGAGCAGCTGCCGGCGGCGGCGGAACTGCTCGGGTACGCGGCGGACGACGAGGACGGCCCCGCGTACGCCAGCGAGGCCTGGCGGGTGGCCGTCGACACCGGCCTGGTCGAGGTCACGGACGGCGACGAGGAGTCGGACGGTACGGTCGTCGCCGGCGAGGACCTTGCGCTGCTCACCTCGGGCGGGCCCGCCGAGATCCTCGCCCTGTGGCAGACCGCCCTCGACACGGTGCTCGCGGACGCGAGCGTGCCCGACCTCGACGATCTGGTGGACGCGCTCAGCGAGGGCGGCGAGATCGACCTCGACGCCCTGGGCTTCGACCCCGAGGCCGAGGCGGAGTTCCTCGACGGGGTGCTCGGCAATCTCTATCTGCTCACCGTCAGCGAGGACGGTCCGGGCGACGAGCCGGTGCCGCTGCCGGCCCTGGCCGCGTCCATGATCGTGCCGGATGACATGGGCGAGCCGACCGACGACATCCTGGAGCAGGTCTCGGACGCGATGATGCGGCTCGACGACCAGTTCCGGCTGCTCGAACCGATCGGGTTGGTCGAATTCCAGCCGGTGGACGAGGAGTTGATGGCGGAGGCCGGTGACGAGGTCGCCGAGGTTCCCGAGGACGAGGACATCAGCCGGTACGGGCTGGTCCGGCTGACGCCGCTCGGCCTGTACGGCATCCGGTCGCGGATGCAGGAGGCGGGCGTGGACGCGCCGGCCGTCGGCGACCTGGCGGACAAGGGCGCGGACGTCCTGCTCGACGCGACGGCCCAGTTCCCGCAGTCCTCGGCCCAGGCGGAGACCGAGCTGTGGCTCGCCGGACGTGAACCGGTCGCGGCGGCACGGGAGTTGCTCGCGGCGGCCCGCGGCTCCGACGAGGACGGCCCGCTGCGGCGGCTGCGCTGCCAGCAGGCGCTCTCGCTGACGGGTCCGTCCGCCGAGCCGGCGTTGCGGGATGTGCTCGGGGACCCGGAACTGGGCGGTCTCGCCCGGGTCTGGCTGACCGAGCACGGCTTCTCCGGCGTTCCGGCGCCCGATCCGGCCATGATCTTCTGGCTGACCATCGACACTCTGGCCGCGCAGCTGGCGGCGGAGGGCAACTCGGAGGAACTCCAGGGCCTGGTCGAGGGGTTGGCCTCCCAGCATGCCGGGTTCTTCGACACGGCCTGGCGGGTGGACCACCCGGCGACGGCTGACGTCCTGGAGGCGATGGGGCGGCTGCACCCGGACAAGCGGGTGGCCAAGGAGGCTCGTAAGGCGGCGTTCAAGGCGCGGTCGCGGGCGTAGGTCGGGTCGGCGGTCGGGGTTCTGCTTCGTTGCCGGGTGCGGGTTCGTAGCGCCTGCGGCGGGCTTTCTCCCCGCCCCGCCC
>NZ_JAAKZW010000132.1 GCF_011044995.1 Streptomyces mesophilus
CGGCACCACCGCACCACCGCACGGAAGCCCCCCACACGATTGGAGTCCCTGGTGACCACGGCTCACGAAGCGCCGGCCATATCCGACGCGGCCGCTCGCCACGACGCGACCGCGACGGCCGCCGAAGAGTCCGAACAGCCCCTGCCATCAGGGCAGTTCACCACCACGGAAGCGCGGCCCGCCACCGCCACCGAAGCACGGACCGCCCCCGCCCCCGGCACCGGATCCGTCGGCGCCGCCACCGCGCTCCTGGACGCCTACCGCCCGGGCACCACCCGGTTCTTCGCCTCGCCCACCCGGACCCTGCTCGCCCACGGCGTACGCGCCGAAGTGCCGTACGACGAAAGGCCGTTGCCGCAGCGGGTCGCCGCGACACTCGACGCCCAGCTGCGCGCCGGCAACCGCGCCCCCGTCGTGATCGGCGCGGTGCCGTTCGACCACGACGCGCCCGCCGTGCTCGCCGTGCCGGAGGCCGTCCGCTGGGCGCCCGCGCTGCGGACGGACCCGCTGGTCGGCATCCCGGCCGCACCGCCCGCGAAGGCCGACTGGGACGTACGCCAGGTGCCCTCCGCGGACACCTACGCCGCGGCCGTGGCCGAGGCCGTCCGGCGCATGCGGGCGCGGGAGTTCAGCAAGGTCGTCCTCGCGCGCACCCTCGAGCTCGGCTCGCCCCGGCCGCTCGACATCCCGGCCATGCTGCAGCGTCTGGCCCGCCGCGACCCCGGCGGCTACACCTTCGCCGTGCCCTCGGGCCCGGGCCGCACCCTGCTCGGCGCGAGCCCCGAGCTGCTCGTCTCCCGGTCCGGCGGCCGGCTCGTCGCCAATCCACTCGCCGGGTCCACACCGCGCAGCGACGACCTGGCCGAGGACGTACGGCGTGCCGCCGCGCTCCTGGAGTCCGCCAAGGATCTGCACGAGCACGCGGTCGTGGTGGACGCGGTACGCGAGGCGCTCGCCCCGTACTGCACGGAGCTCGTCGTGCCCGAGCAGCCCACCCTCGTGCACACCGCCGCCATGTGGCACCTGTCCACCACGGTCACCGGCACCCTGGCCCGACCCGACACATCCGCACTGGAGTTGGCCTGCGCCCTGCATCCGACCCCGGCCGTATGCGGCACACCGACCTCGACCGCGCGCGAGGTCATCGCCGAGCTCGAACCCTTCGACCGGGGCCTGTACACGGGCATGGTCGGCTGGGGCGACTCCAACGGCGACGGCGAGTGGGTCGTCACGATCCGCTGCGCCGAAGCCGAGGAGCGGAGCCTGCGCCTGTACGCGGGCGCGGGTGTCGTCGCCGACTCGTCGCCGCAGGCCGAGACCGCCGAGACGGGCGCCAAGTTCGGCACCTTCCTGCACGCGGTGGGGGTCGAACAGTGAGCAACCCCGAGACGCTCAGCCCTGACGCGCCCTTGTGGCCCGAGGAGTTCGCCGAGCGCTACCGTGCCGCCGGCTACTGGCGCGGCGAGACCTTCGGACGGATGCTCCAGGAACGGGCCGCCGCGCACCCCGGCCGGGTCGCCGTCATAGACCCCGCGGGCGGCCGGCGCTGGACGTACGGAGAACTCGACAAGCGCGCCCGACGTCTGGCCGCCGGGTTCGCGTCGAGGGGACTCGGCAAGGGCGACCGAGTCGTCGTCCAACTCCCCAACGTGGCCGAGTTCTTCGAGGTGATCTTCGCGCTCTTCCGGATCGGCGCCCTGCCGGTGTTCGCGCTGCCCGCGCACCGCGAGAGCGAGATCCGCTACTTCTGCGAGTTCACCGAAGCTGTCGCGTACGTCATCCCCGATGTCGCGGCCGGCTTCGACCACCGCGAGCTCGCCACGCGCGTACGAGCCGAAGTGCCCACACTCAAGAACGTGTTCGTGGTCGGCGAGCCGGGCGAGCACACCTGCCTCGCGGACGTCCCGCTCGACGCCGACGCGGTCGCGTACCCCGAGCCGGAGCCCTCCGACCTGGCTTTCCTCCAGCTCTCCGGAGGGTCGACGGGCGTGCCCAAGCTCATCCCGCGGACCCACGACGACTATCTGTACTCGCTGTGGGGCTCCAACGAGATCTGCGCGGTCGACGAGAACTCCGTCTATCTGGTCGTACTGCCCGCCGCCCACAACTTCCCGCTCAGTTCCCCGGGTTCGCTCGGCGCGCTGTACGCGGGCGGCAAGGTGGTGCTGTGCCCGAGCCCCGATCCGGAGACGGCGTTCCCGCTCATCGCGCGCGAACGGGTCACGATCACCGGTCTCGTGCCGCCGCTGGCCCTCGTCTGGACCGAGGCGGGCCAGGACACCCGGCACAACCTGTCCAGCCTCGATGTGCTCCTCGTCGGCGGCGCCAAGTTCAGCGAGGAAGCCGCCCGCCGGGTCGCCCCGGCGCTCGGCTGCACCCTGCAGCAGGTCTTCGGCATGGCGGAGGGCCTGGTCAACTACACGCGCCTGGACGACCCCGTGGAGACGATCGTCACCACCCAGGGCCGGCCCATCTCCCCGCACGACGAGATCCGCATCGTCGACGACGAGGACCAGGAGGTGGCTCCCGGTGAGACCGGCCATCTGCTCACCCGCGGCCCGTACACGATCCGCGGCTACTGGCGGGCGCCCGAGCACAACGCCCGCTCCTTCACCGAGGACGGCTTCTACCGGACCGGTGACGTCGTCCGGATGACGGCCACCGGTCATCTCGTCGTCGAGGGCCGGGCCAAGGACCAGATCAACCGCGGCGGCGAGAAGATCGCCCCCGAGGAGGTCGAGAACGTCATCCTCGCCCACCCCTCGGTCCACGACGTCTCCGTCGTCGCCGTCCCCGACGCCTACCTGGGCGAGCGGACCTGCGCGTACGTCATTCTCCGCGAGGGCGCCGAGCCCCTGAAGCCCGTCGCCGTCAAGAAGTTCGTGCGCGAGCGCGGTCTCGCCGCCTACAAGGTCCCCGACCGGGTGGAGCTGGTCGCCGCCTTCCCGCAGACGGGCATCGGCAAGGTCTCCAAGAAGGACCTCCGCACCGCCGCCTCAGACCTGTAACACCGAAAGGCCCTTCACCCCATGGCACTCCCCGCCATCGCCCCGTACCCCATGCCCACCGCGGACACCCTGCCCGCGAACCGTGTCGACTGGACCGTGGACCCGGACCGGGCCGTCCTGCTCGTACACGATCTGCAGAACTATTTCCTGGGCGCGTTCACCGCGGATCAGTCGCCGGTGACCGAACTCCTCGCCAACGTAGGCCGGTTGACCAAGGAGGCGCGGACGCTCGGCATCCCCGTCGTCTACTCCGCCCAGCCCGGCGGGCAGAGCCCGCGGGAGCGCGGACTGCAGCAGGACTTCTGGGGCCCGGGGCTGCCGGACGACGAGCAGGCCAAGGCGATCGCGGGCCCGGTCGCGCCCCAGCCGGGCGACATCGTGCTCACCAAATGGAAGTACAGCGCCTACGTCCGCACCGAACTCGCCGAGCGGATGAAGATGCAGGGCCGCGACCAATTGGTGATCGTCGGCGTCTATGCCCATATCGGCGTCCTGATGACCGCTTGCGACGCGTGGATGCGGGACGTCCAGGCCTTCCTCGTCGCCGACGCGGTCGCCGACTTCTCGCGCGAGGACCACGACATGGCCCTGCGCTGGGCGGCCGGCAAGTGCGCGGTCGTCACCACGACCGAGGCGGTCCTCACGCAGACCGTCGCCGACACCGCCCCGAAGGAGGCCTGAGCCGCCATGGCACTGACCGTCGATCTCATACGGGCCGACGTGGCCGACGCCCTCGGCGAGGACCCCGCCGACATCCCCGTCGACGAGAACCTGGTCGACTACGGCCTCGACTCGGTGCGCATCATGACCCTCATCGAGCGCTGGCGCCGCGACCACGGCGTCGAGGCCACCTTCGTCGACCTCGCCGAGCAGCCCGCCATCGAGGCCTGGGCCCCGCTCCTCGGGGTGACGTCATGACGGCCGTACTCGAACCCGCGCAGCCGACCGCACTCCCGTCCACCGGGCTCCCGCTCACCGCCGCCCAGTCCGGCATGTGGTTCGCACAGGCCCTGGACCCGGCGAGCCCCGCCCAGAACACCGCGGAGTACATCGAGATCCACGGCCCGGTCGACCCGGCCGTCTTCGCCAGGTCGCTCCGGCAGGTGCTGGGCGAGGCGGACGCCCTGCGCGTACGAGTCGTCGAAACTCCGGACGGGCCACGGCAGTTGCCCCTCGCGGACCCGCCGCCGCTGCCTCTGACGGTCGAGGACCTGCGCTCCGCCGGCGACCCCGACGCGGCCGCCCGCGCCTGGATGCGCGCCGACCTCGCCGTACCCTTCGACCTCGCCACCGGGCCCCTCTTCGCGCAGGCCCTCTTCCGTGTCGGCGACGAGCGCTGGCTCTGGTACCAGCGGGTCCACCACCTCGTCATGGACGGCTTCGGCTACTCGCTGCTCGCCCGCCGCACCGCCGAGGTCTACACCGCCCTGGCGGCGGGCGAGGACCCCGGCCCGGGGCGCTTCGGGCGCCTGACCGAACTCGTCGCCGAGGACACCGCCTACCGCGCGTCGGACGCGTACGCCAAGGACCGCGCCCACTGGAACGAAGCCTTCACCGACCGCCCCGAGGTGCCGAGCCTCGCCGGCCGCACCGCGCTGCCCTCGCGCACCTTCCACCGCCGCACCGAGCACATCGGCACCGAAGTCACCGACCGGATCAAGGAGTTGGCGGCCGGCATCCGCGCCAGCTGGCCCGAGGTGCTCATCGCGACCCAGGCGCTGTACGTGTCACGGGCGACCGGGGCCGAAGAGGTCGTGCTCGGGCTGCCGATGATGGGCCGCATGGGCTCCGCCGCGCTGCGCATCCCCGGCATGGTCATGAACGTGCTGCCGCTGCGCCTGACCGTCACCCCGGGCGCCACCTTCGCCGAGCTCACCCGTCAGGTCGTCCTCGGTATCCGCGCCGCACGCCGCCACCAGCGCTACCGCTACGAGGACCTCCGCCGCGACCTCGGCCTGCTCGGCGAGGGCCGCGCGCTGGTCGGGCCGCTGGTCAACGTCATGCCCTTCGACTACGGCCTGACCTTCGCCGGCGCCCGCACGGACGCGCACAACCTGTCCGCGGGCCCGGTCGAGGACCTCACCGTCAACATCTACGACCGCGCCGACGGCACGGGTCTTCGTATCGACTACGACGGCAACCCCGAGCTGTACGAGGAGTCCGGACTCGCCGTCCACCAGCGCCGCTTCCTCGACCTGCTCGGCCGGATCGCCGCCGCCGATCCGCACACCCCTCTCGCCACGCACGGCATCGCGACAGCGGCCGAACGCGCCCTGGTCCTCGACGAGTTCAACAACACCGCACACGACGTCCCGCCCACGACCCTCATCGGCCCCATCGAGGCCCAGGCCGTCCGCACCCCGGACGCCACCGCCCTCGTGTTCGGCGCCGAGTCGCTGACGTACGCCGAACTCAACACCCGGGCCAACCGCCTGGCCCGCCACCTCCAGTCGCTGGGGGTACGTCCCGGAGCCCTGGCCGCCGTCGCCGTGCCACGCTCCCTCGACCTGGTGGTCACCCTGCTCGCGGTGCTCAAGGCGGGCGGCGCCTATCTGCCGCTCGACCCGGACTACCCGGCCGAGCGCCTCGCGTACATGCTGGACGACGCCAAGCCTGCCTGTGTCATCGCCGACACGCGCGACCGCGTCCCGGCCGGTACCGAGGTGCCTGCCGTCCTCCTCCAAGAGGCGGACCTGGACGGCTACTTGGGCACCGACCCGTGCCGCGCCCTGACCCCGCAGCACCCCGCGTACGTCATCTACACCTCGGGCTCCACGGGCCGCCCCAAGGGTGTCGTCGTCCCGCACGCCGCGATCGACAACCGGCTGCGCTGGATGCAGCACACGTATCCGATCGGCCCCGGCGACCGCGTCCTGCAGAAGACCCCCTCCGGCTTCGACGTCTCCGTATGGGAGTTCTTCTGGGCGCTGCGCGTCGGCGCGACCCTTGTGGTCGCCGAGCCCGGCGGCCACAAGGACCCGGCCTACCTCGCCCGCGTGATCCGCGAACAGGCCGTCACCACCTGCCACTTCGTGCCGTCCATGCTCCAGGTGTTCCTCGCCGAACCGGCGGCCGCCGCGTGCGCGACGGGTCTGCGCCGCGTGTTCTGCAGCGGCGAGGCACTGCCCCGCGACACCGTCCAGGAGTTCGGCCGCCGGCTGCCGGGCGTGGAGCTGCACAACCTGTACGGGCCCACCGAAGCGGCCGTCGACGTCACCTACCACCCCTGCGACACATCGGCCGCGAAGGACGGTCCTGTCCCGATCGGCAGGCCCGTATGGAACACCCGCCTGTACGTCCTCGACGCGGCCCACCAGCCCTGCCCGCCCGGCGTCGTGGGCGAGCTGTTCCTCGCCGGGGTGCAGCTGGCCACCGAGTACCTGGGCCGCCCCGACCTCACCGAGGACCGCTTCGTCCCGGACCCCTTCGCGGCGCCCGGGGCCCGTATGTACCGCACCGGCGACCTGGCGCGCTGGAGCGACAAGGGCGAGGTCGAGTACCTCGGCCGCACCGACCACCAGGTCAAGCTGCGCGGCCTGCGGATCGAACTCGGCGAGATCGAGGCCGTGTTGGCCGACTGCGCCGAGGTGACCGGGGCCTGCGTCCTGGTCCGTGAGGACCGTCCGGGCGATCAGCGGCTCGTCGGGTACGTCACCGGGCAGGCGGACCTGGACACCGAGGACCTGCGCGGCCGCCTGGCCGAGTCCCTGCCCGACTACATGGTGCCGGGCACGGTGCTCGTCCTCGACGACTTTCCGCTCAGCCCCAACGGCAAGCTCGACCGCAAGGCCCTCCCTGCCCCCTCGCTCTCCGCGGGCGGCGGCCGGGCCCCGCGCACCCTTCAGGAGGAGACCCTCACCCGGCTGTTCGCCGAGGTCCTCGGGCTCGAACAGGTCGGCGTCGACGACGCGTTCTTCGACCTCGGCGGCACGTCGCTGCTCGCCGCCCGGCTCGTGGCACGGGTACGGGACACCCTCGGCGGCGACCTCGCGATCGGCAGCCTCTTCCAGGCGCCGACCCCGGCGGCGCTCGCCGGCCGGCTCGGCGCGGACGAAGGCGCCGGCACGGCCCCGGACGAGGCGCTCGGCGTGCTCCTGCCGCTGCGGACCACCGGGGACCGCACCCCGCTGTTCGCGCTGCACCCGGCGGGCGGCATGAGCTGGTGCTACTCCGGGCTGCTCTCCCGGCTCGGCCCCGACCAGCCGGTGTACGGGGTGCAGGCCCGCGGCCTCGTCGACCCCGACGAGCAACTCCCGTCCACCATGGAGGAGATGGCCGCGGACTACGCCGACCGGATCCGCTCCGTACAGCCCCACGGCCCGTACCGCCTGATCGGCTGGTCCGTCGGCGGGGTCCTCGCGCACACCGTCGCCGTACGGTTGCAGGAAGCCGGCGAGGACGTCGACCTGCTCGCGCTCCTGGACGCCTACCCCTCCGACCAGTGGCAGGACCAGGCCGTTCCGGCCGAGGCCGACGCGCTCACCGCGCTCCTTCGGATGGCGGGATACGACCGTGGTGACGAGCTGACCCGCGAGGAAGTCCTCGCCACCCTGCGGCGCGAGGGCAGCGCCCTGGCCGGACTCTCCGACCACACGCTCACCGCGATCGTCGACATCGTGATCAACAACGCGCGTCTGATGCGCGCCCACCGGCACCGTGTCTTCGACGGCGATGTGCTGTTCTTCACGGCCGCCGCCCCGCGGGCCGAGGACTGGCTGACCCGCGAGTCCTGGCGCCCCTATGTGAGCGGCCTCCTCGACAACCTCGACATCGACTGCCTCCATCCGCAACTGACCCAGTCCCGCCCGCTCGACGAGATCACGGCCGTCCTGACCTCCCGGCTCAAGGAGCTGGACGGGTGAGCGGCAGCCCGTAGCGGTCCGCCAACGCGCGTACGACATCGGCCAGTCGGTCCCGCAGCGAGGCGGGTCCGAGGACCTCGACATCGCTCCCGAACCGCAGGAACTCCCCCACCGCGAAATCGGCCGACTCGACCGGCAGCTCGGCCAGGGTCCAGCCCTCGCCGTCCGGGCGCCCGTTGTCCGCGAGGGCCGCGGCCTGCCTCCCCGTGAGGCGGGCCGCGCCCGCGTCCGTCAGGCGTACCAGGGCCGTGCCGGAGTAGAGGCGGTCGTGGAAGTCCTCCTGATAGCGCCGCCAGTACGCGACGAGGTCGAAGTCGTCCGGCGCCTCGAACTCCTCGGACGCATCGGCGAGTTCGATGATCTGGTCGACCCGGTACGTCACGGGACGCGGCCCGCTCACCACGTACCAGCGGCCCGCCTTGAGGACGAGGCCGTACGGTTCGAGGCGGCGCTCGACCTCCATGGGCTCCTTCCAGCGGCGGTAGCGGACCCGCAGCACGCGGCGGTTCCAGACCGCGTGGGCGACCTCCGTGAGATACGGGACCTCGTCGGCGTCCGCGTACCAGCCGTGCGCGTCCAGATGGAAGCGCGACTTGATCCGGGCGCTGTGCACGCGCAGTTCGGGCGGGAGCGCCGCCTCGACCTTGTGCTGGGCGGCGGTGAGCAGCGAGCCGAGACCGAGTTCGGCGGCGGCGCCCGGTACGGCGGAGAGGAACAGCGCCTCCGCCTCGCCCGTCGTCAGACCGGTCAGCCGGGTGCGCCAGCCGTCGAGCAGCTGATACCCCCCGGCATGCCCGGCGTCCCCGTACAACGGAACGCCCGCGGCATGCAGCGCCTCGACGTCCCGGTACACCGTGCGCACCGACACCTCCAGCTCCTCGGCGAGCTGGGCGGCCGTGAGCCGTCCGCGGCTCTGGAGAAGCAACAGGATCGAGACGAGCCGGCTGGATTTCATGAGCACTTCACTGACAGAGGATGTCAGTGAAGTGCTCCTACGGTCCAGGCATGGCTTTCAGCGAGAAGTACCTCTGGACCCCGCCGCCCATAGAGGTGGACGGACGGCACATCAAGCGCTACCACGTCAGCGCCGATCCGGCGGGGATCGCACCCGACGTCGAGAAGGCGGCGTACGCGATCCTGCCCGAGCTGCTGCCCGAGTCCGACGGGACGCCGCCCGCGGCCTTCGTGGTGCTGCACCGGGGCGGGGACGACGGCGCGTACCTCAATGCGTACAGCTGGGCCTGGGACAACGTGCTGCACTTCGCGGGCGCGGCCGCCGGGCAGCCGGTGCTGGGCTGTCCGGACCGGGATCCCGCGCATTTCATCCGGCCCACATCGCCCTGGATCGGGTGCGTATGGGAGATTCCGCCGATCACGCATGAGCGCAACGCCTGGGTGCGCCACATGCTCGTGCCCGACTCCCCCGATCTCGACGGCTACGTGGCCGATTCCCTGCCCGAAGGCACCACCGGACCGTTCGGAGACCCCGCATGACCACCTCGTACGACTTCGACTTCCTCACCGGCCGGTGGCACGTCCGCCACCGCAAAGCCCTCGACTTCCTCAACCCTGAGGCGGCCGGCTGGCGGGAGTTCGACTCCGTCACCGAGGGCAGTACGCACTTCGGCGGCGCCGCTCATTTCGACGAGATCGCGATGCCCGGGCATGCGGGGCTCACGCTGCGGCTTTTCGACCAGGAGACCAAGGAATGGTCCCTGTACTGGGCGGACAGCAGGAGCGGAAAGCTCTATCCGCCGGTCACCGGACGGTTCGGGGACGACGGAACCGGGGAGTTCTTCGGGAACGACAGCCACGAGGGCAAGCCCGTGAGGGTCCGCTTCCGTTGGTCGGGGATCTCCGCGACCACCGCCCGCTGGGAGCAGGCCTTCTCCGCCGACGACGGCCGTACCTGGACCACCAACTGGATCATGGAGTTCGCGCGCGAGACGACGGGGAGGCGGTGACCGCGTCGTACAAATTCGGTGGAGATTACGCCACCGAAACTTACCCGGCGGTCAGTAATCTGTCCCACCCTCCTACCTTGTGGCCCCATTTAAGCGGCTGACCTGGACGTATCGGCACCTGGCCCGGACCGGAACGGCCCCTCCCGCCCGGGCTTCGCGTGGGGTACGTTCACCGCGATTCAAGGAGCGCCACAAGGAGAACCACTTGCGCGAGTTCACCTCACCTCCCCTGGCGTCCTCGGCGCCTGCGGTGGGCGGCCTGGCGGACGCGGTGTTCGACCATGCCCAGGAGGACCCGCTGCACATCGCCCTCGGCCGCAAGGCGGACGGGCAGTGGACGGACGTCACCTCGGCCGAGTTCTGCGCCGAGGTCCTGGCCCTGGCCAAGGGGCTGCTCGCGCAGGGCGTACGGTTCGGCGACCGCGTCGCCATCATGTCCCGTACGCGCTATGAGTGGACGCTCTTCGATTTCGCGCTGTGGACCGTCGGCGCCCAGGTCGTGCCGATCTATCCCACCTCCTCGGCCGAGCAGGTCTTCTGGATGCTGTACGACGCACAGGTCTCGTCCTGCGTCGTGGAGCACGAGGACCACGCCATGACCATCGGTTCGGTGATCGACCGGCTGCCCGCCCTGGAGCGTCTGTGGCAGCTCGACGCGCAGGCAGTCGCCGAACTCACCACGGCCGGCGAGCACATCGAGGACGAGGTGGTGCACCGCCACCGCCGCGCGGTGATGCCCGACTCGGTCGCCACCCTCATCTACACCTCGGGCACCACCGGCCGCCCCAAGGGCTGTGTCATCACCCACGCCAACCTCATGTGGGAGTGCGACACCATCGCCGCCCGCTGGGAGCCCGTCTTCCACACGAAGCCGGGCGACGAGCCCTCGACGCTCCTCTTCCTTCCGCTCGCACATGTCTTCGGGCGGATGGTGCAGGTCGCCGCCGTGCGCGCGAAGGTCAGATTCGGGCATCAGCCCGAGCTGAGCGCGGCGGCGCTGCTTCCCGATCTGGCGGAGTTCCGGCCGACGTTCTTCCTGGCCGTTCCGTACATCTTCGAGAAGATCTTCCACGCGGCGCGCCGCAAGGCCGAACTGGGCGGAAAACTCGGCCCGTTCGAGAAGGCCGTGGACTGTGCGGTGAAGTACGCCGAGGCCCAGGAGCACAAGGCTTTCGGCACCGGGCCCGGACCTTCGGCCGCGCTGCGGATGCAGCACAGCCTCTTCGAGAAGCTCGTCTACTCCAAGGTCCGCGAGGCCATGGGCGGGCGGGTGCGGCACGCCATGTCGGGCGGTTCGGGCATGGACCGCAGGCTCGGCCTCTTCTACGCGGGCGCGGGCGTCCACATCTACGAGGGGTACGGGCTCACCGAGACCACCGCCGCCGCGACCGCCAACCCGCCCGAGCGCACCCGTTTCGGCACCGTCGGCCTGCCGCTGCCCGGCACGACCGTGCACATCGCGGACGACGGAGAGATCTGGCTGCACGGGAGCCATGTCTTCCAGGGGTATCTCGGCGACCCCAAGGCGACCGACGCGGTCCTGCACGACGGCTGGCTCGCCACCGGGGACATCGGCGCTCTGGACGAGGACGGGTATCTCACGATCACCGGGCGCAAGAAGGAGATCCTGGTGACCTCCGGCGGCAAGTCCGTCTCGCCCTCGCAGCTGGAGGAGCGCGTACGGGACCACCCGCTGGTCGCGCAGTGCATCGTGGTCGGCAACGACCGGCCGTACATCGCCGCCCTGGTCACGCTGGACTCCGATGCCGTCGAGCACTGGCTGAACATGCGCGGCAAGACCTCCCTCGAACCGGCCGATCTCGTACGGGACCCGGATCTCGAGATGGAGGTGCGGCGCGCCGTCGTGGCGGCCAACACCCTGGTCTCGCAGGCCGAATCCATTCGTACGTTCCGCATACTGGCGCACCAGTTCTCCGAGGAGCACGGGCTGCTCACGCCGTCCCTGAAGCTCAAGCGCAAGGCCATTGAGCAGACCTACTCCGCCGAGGTCGAGGCGCTCTACAGCAGCTGAAGTACTCCGGGACCGCACTTGAACGGCCCGCGGATACGCCCGAGTCAGTTTTCTGACGGGTCATCAATTGGCGATGCGTCACTTATTGACGGTTCATCAGGTCCCCCACAGAATGCGGAGACTTCGACGGAGGGACAGGGCCGTGTTGCGATCGTTCCGCGCCATCGCAGCAGCGTCGGCAGCGCTGCTGCTCGCCACTGCATGCAACTCAGCTTCCAACTCAGCCGACGGCTCGGACAATCCGGGCAAGGGCGGTTCGGTACGGGGAGTGACCGACGACTCGATCAAGGTCGGCGGCATCGTCTCCATGACCACCGCGAGCGGCTACAGCAAGAAGGACACCGACCTGGGCGCCAAGGCCCGCTACGACCGCGCCAACGCGGAGGGCGGGATCAACGGCCGCAAGATCGACTACATCGGGGCCGAGGACGACGGCCAGGACCCGGGCAAGAACATGGCCGCGGCCCGCAAGCTCGTCCAGCAGGAGAAGGTGTTCGCCGTCTCGCCGATGAGCTCGGTGACCTTCTCGGGCGGCGACTTCCTGGAGAAGGAGAAGGTGCCCACCTTCGGCTGGGGAACGATCCCGCAGTTCTGCGGCAAGCAGTACATCTACGGCTTCAACGGCTGCCTCGTGCCCATGCCGGGCGGAGTGATCACCCAGTCCTGGCCCGAGGGCCTCGCGCATGTGCTCGGCGGCGCGAAGGGCAAGTCGGTGGCGGTGATCGCCAATGACAACGACGCGGGCAAGTTCGGCATCCGCACCTACCAGCAGGGCTTCGAGGCGGCCGGGTTCGATGTCGCCTACGCCAAGGCCACCGTGCCCGCCACCTCGGCGCCGAGCGACTGGTCCGCGTACACCAAGGAGATCCTGCGCTCCAACGGGGGCAAGGCTCCCGACGTCGTGGTCTCCGTGATGCAGACCCCGTACAACATCGGCCTGTTCACCGCGCTCAAGCGCTCCGGCTTCAAGGGGCTGCTCACCGACCCGACCGACTACGACCCGGGGCTGCTCGCCAAGAAGACCACCGCGCAGGCGCTCGACGGGGTGCATGTGCTGCTCTCCTTCGAGCCGTTCGAGTCGGACAGCGCGCAGATGGCGCAGTTCAAGGAGGACATCAAGAAGGCCGCGGGCAAGGACGTGCCGCTCAACATGCACATGATGACCGGGTACATGTCCGCCGACTACTTCCTGTCCATCGCCGAGAAGGCCGGCAAGGATCTGACGGTGGACTCCTTCACGAAGGCCGCGGCGGCCTACTCGGACACCGGCACCATGGTCGGTGACCGCTCGGGGCCCAAGGGGCAGAAGGAAGCGTTCGGCTGCGGTGCGCTCGTGCAGCTGAAGAACGGCAAGTACGAGGTGTCGTCGCCCTTCAAGTGCTACGAACCCATCCCGTTCAAGTAGGGGGCCACGGCCATGGCTGACCTTCTTGGCTTCGTGCTGAGCGGTCTGGTCTCGGGCGCCCTGTACGCCCTGCTCGCGACCGGACTCGTCCTGTCCTATTCGGCCTCCGGACTCTTCAACTTCGCCCATGGCGCGACCGCTTACCTGTGTGCGCTCGGCTTCTACGAACTGCACTCGGGCTTCGGCTGGCCGGCGGTGCCGACCGCCGTCCTGATGGTGTTCGTGATCGCGCCGGCGCTCGGCTGGGCGCTCGACCGGCTGATGTTCCGCAAGCTGGCGCGGGTCGGCGAGACGGCGCAGATCGTCGCCACGATCGGTCTGCTCGTCGCGCTGCCCGCGCTCGGCCTGTGGGTCGTCGAGCTGTTGGAGGACGCGGGCGCTTCGGTGAAGCCCGCGGAGAACCAGTTCGGGCTTCCGGGCGTCGGTCCTTCGCCCGCGACCTCATGGCAGCTGATGGACGGCGTCGGCATCGACTCCGACCAGCTGATCACGTGGGTGGCGACGGCAGTTGTCGCGGTGGGCCTGTGGATCCTGATGCGGCACACACCGCTCGGGCTCAAGCTCCGCGCGTCCGTGGACAACCGCTCCCTGGTCGAGCTGCGCGGCATCAGCGCGGACCGGCTGTCCTCGCTCGCGTGGATGCTGTCGTCGGGACTCGCCGGGCTCGCGGGCGTGCTCGCCACTCCCCTGCTCGGCCTGTCCTCGCACGACTTCACGCTGTTCCTGTTCGTCTCCGCGACGGCCGCGGTGCTCGGGCGCTTCATGTCCGTGCCGCTGGCCTTCGCGGGCGGCCTCGCGCTCGGCGTCCTGCAGAACCTGGTCGCCGGCTACGCCTCGTTCGCGGACGACATCACCGGCTTCCGTACCGCGGTGCCGTTCCTGATCCTGTTCGCCGGGCTGCTGATCATGACCAGGCGGCAGCGCATCGCGGGCACGGCGGCCGTGGACGCCCCGCCGATCGACTATCTGGCGGGCAAGTCGTGGATACGGAAATGGGGGCCGTGGACGGCGGGGGCGCTGCTCCTGGCGCTGGCGTTCTACACCGTGACCACGCCGTTCTGGAGCGGCATCCTCGCCCAAGGTCTGGCGATCTCCCTGGTGTTCATCTCGTTCACCGTGGTAACCGGGCTGGGAGCGATGGTGTCCCTGGCGCAGGCGACCTTCGTCACCGGGGCCGCGATGGTGGCGGGTCTGCTGATGAGCCATGGCTGGCCGTTCATCGGCGCGGCGGTGGTGGGCACCTGTGTGGCGGCGGTGCTCGGGGCGCTGGTCGCGCTGCCCGCGCTGCGGCTCGGCGGCCGGTCCCTCGCGCTCGCGACGCTGGCCCTCGCGTTCCTGGCGGATCAAGTCCTGTTCCAGATGGGCTGGTTGAGGAACGGTGACACGGGCTGGGAGATCCCCCGCCCGATCTTCGGTCCGGTCGACCTCACCGACGACCGCGCGATGGGCGTCGCCATGGTGGTCCTCGTGGTGGCGGCCGTCGCGGCGGTCGGCGCGCTGCGGAACTCGCCGTCCGGGCGCGCGATGCTCGCGGTCCGCTCGGCTCCGGCGGCGGCCATGGCCTCGGGCGTCTCCGTGGTCCGTACGAAACTGATGCTGTTCACGCTCTCGGCAGGACTCGCGGGGTTCGGCGGCGTGATGTACGCGTCGTTCCAGACCCGCATCACCGCCACCGACTTCACCGCGATGACCGGTCTGATCTGGCTCGCGGTGGTGGTCGCGGCCGGGGTGCGCAGGCCGCAGTTCGCCGTCGTGGCCGGTCTGGTCTTCGCGATCATGCCGCCGCTGATCTCGGACTACGTCACCGAGTCCACGCATCTGCCGGTGATCCTGTTCGGTCTGGCGGGCCTGGCGCTCGCCAACGATCCGGACGGATACGCGGCGGCGGCGTCCGTACGGCGGCACCGGCGCAAGGCGGCGGTGGCACACACGCCGGATGCCTTGGCCAGGGCGGAGGCCGGGCCGCCGCCCGAGGGTGCGGCGCTCGAACTGCGCGGGGTACGCGCGGGCTACGACGGCGCCGCTGTCCTGACCGGGGTCGACCTCACGGTCCGCTCCGGCGAGATCCTCGCGCTGCTCGGCCCCAACGGCGCCGGGAAGTCGACCACGTGCAAGGTCGCGGCCGGACTGCTGTCCGCGCAGGGCGGCACGGTGTACGTGTCCGGGCACGACGCCACGCGGCACGGCGCGGTGCGGCGGGCGCGGGCCGGGGTGGTCCTGGCGCCCGAGGGCCGGGGCATCTTCCCGTCCCTCACCATCGAGGAGAACCTGGCGCTGCATCTGCCGTCCCGCCAGGCACGGGACGAGGTCTACGCACGGTTCCCCTCGCTGGCGGAGCGGCGCAAGGTGACGGCGGGTT
The DNA here is from genome assembly GCF_011044995.1 of Streptomyces mesophilus. GTDB lineage: Bacteria > Actinomycetota > Actinomycetes > Streptomycetales > Streptomycetaceae > Streptomyces > Streptomyces mesophilus. The sequence goes on from NZ_JAAKZW010000132.1 coordinate 15,631, forward strand.
CGCTGTCCGGCGGTGAGCAGCAGATGCTGGCGCTCGCGCCCCTGCTCCAGGACCCGCCGAAGGTCCTGATCGCCGACGAACCCTCGCTCGGTCTCGCACCACGGATCGTGGACGAGGTGTTCCGGCTGCTGACCGAACTGCGGGACGCGGGAACGGCGTTGCTGCTCGTGGAGGAGAAGGCGGCGGAGATCCTGGGCGTCGCGGACACGGTGGCGTATCTGTCCCAGGGCAAGGTGACCTGGTGCGGCCCGCGCTCGGAGGTCCAGACGGACCGGCTCACGGAGGCGTATCTGGGGATCGCGGGGTCGAAGAACGGCACGGTGCCGGCGCAGGCGTCCGGCGAGAGCTCGCCGGAGAGTGGGGCCGAGGCCGCGCCCGAAGCCTCATCCGAGCCCTCGCCCGCACCCGCACCCGCACCCGCACCCGCACCCGCACCGTCATCCGACGAGGAGGAGGTGGCACAGCCATGAGCAGGTATCTCCTCGAGGCCTCCGGGATCGGGGTCCGCTTCGGCGGGATCAAGGCCCTCACCGACGTCTCGCTCGGTATCGCGCCGGGCGAGGTCTGCGGTCTGATCGGTCCGAACGGTGCGGGCAAGACCACACTGTTCGACGTGGTCTCCGGCATCCGCAGGCCCGACAACGGCCGGGTGCTCCTGGACGGTACGGACATCACGCGCCGCTCCCCGGTCTGGCGGGCGCGGCACGGGATGCGCCGCACCTTCCAGCGCCAGCAGCTGTTCGGCCAGCTCACGGTGGCGGACAACCTGGTGGTGGCCCAGGAGTGGCGCGGCGGCGGAGGAGGCCTCGCCGCCGACCTGCTGTCCTCGCCGACCCGCCGCTCCCGGGAGGCCGCGCGCCGGGCGCGGGCCGCGGAGGTCCTGCGCTCCTGCGGCCTCGAGCATCTCGCCGAGGACTACGCGGGCGCCCTGCCCGTCGGCCGCGCGCGCATGGTCGAACTGGCCCGCGCGCTGGCCGACCCGCCGCGCGTCCTGCTCCTGGACGAGCCGGCCTCGGGCATGACGGCCGAGGAGCGCGGCCAACTGTCGGCCGTGATCCGCCACTTGGCGGACGAGGAGGGCTGCGCGGTCCTCCTGGTCGAGCACAACGTGGCCTTCGTCATGGAACTCTGCGCCCGCGTGGTCGTCCTCGATCTGGGATCGGTCCTGGCGGAGGGGCCGGCGGCGCAGGTCCGGGCGGACCCGAAGGTGCGGGAGGCGTATCTCGGCTACAGCGCCGCCGGCGCTTGAGGAGATCTTTCAGCCCCTGCGGCGTTTGAGCAGATCCGAACGAAGTTCGGATGCCGGGGTCCGGGGCGAAGCCCCGGTTTCGGGAAGGGATGGGGTGGGCACAGGGCCGCAGCGGGCCTGGCCCGCCCCGTCCACCTGACCGGACGCGGTCAACCGCTCCGACCGTTAGGGTCGAAGGTGAACAAATTCGACCGCCGACGGAATGGATCACGCCCCGCCCCCGTTGAAGCGGGACGTACCACCCCACCACGTAAGGATCGAGAGCTCGTGAGCAAGGTCCCCACCATCACCCTCAACAACGGCGTCGCGATGCCGCAGCTCGGTTTCGGCGTCTGGCAGGTGCCGGACGACGAGGCCACCCAGGCCGTCGCCACCGCCCTGGAGGCCGGGTACCGCAGCATCGACACCGCCGCCGTCTACGGCAACGAGGAGGGCACCGGCAAGGCCCTCACCGCCTCCGGGATCGCCCGCGAGGAGCTCTTCGTCACCACCAAGCTCTGGAACTCCGAGCAGGGCTACGACTCGACGCTGCGCGCGTTCGACACCTCGCTGGCCAAGCTGGGCCTCGACTACGTCGACCTGTACCTCATCCACTGGCCGCTGCCCTCGAAGGACCTGTACGTGGACACGTACAAGGCCTTCGAGAAGATCTACGAGTCCGGCCGCGCCAAGGCCATCGGCGTCTCGAACTTCACCGTCGAGACCATGGAGCGCCTGCTCGGCGAGACCTCCGTCGTGCCGGTGGTCAACCAGATCGAGCTGCACCCGCAGCTGCAGCAGGCCGAGCTGCGCGCCCTGCACGCCAAGCACGCCATCGCCACCGAGGCCTGGTCGCCGCTCGGCTCGGGCAAGGGTCTGCTCGACGTCCCGACGATCGTCGCGATCGCCCGGAAGCACGGCCGCACCCCGGCGCAGACCGTGCTGCGCTGGCACCTTCAGGTCGGCAACGTGGTGATCCCGAAGTCCGTCACCCCCTCGCGCATCGCCGAGAACATCGACGTCTTCGACTTCGAGCTCGACGCCGAGGACCTCACCGCGCTCGCGGCCCTCGACGAGGGCAAGCGCCTGGGCCCGGACCCGGCCGTCTTCGACGTGGCCTGATCCCGCCCCTGCCCGCCCGGCCCGAGTCGCCGCCCGTTGCGTACGGGCGGCGGCTCAGGCCGAGTGCCCGGCGGTGCGACCCGCGACCGCCGCGGACAGCAGCTGCCGTACGTCCGGGGGCAGCGCGCCGCCCATGACCGAGTCCACCAAGTCCTGGGCCAGACGGTGCAGTTTGGTGTTGCTGCGCTGCGACACCTCGACGAGCACACTCCACGCGTCCTCCGGGGTCAGCGCGAAGGACGCCATCAGGACTCCGCGGGCCATGTCGATGGCCGGCCGTGTCTCCATCGCCCGCCGGAGCTGGACCACTTCGAGGAACAGGTCCTGCGCCGCGTCCACCGGCAAGCCACCCGGCGGCCCGTCCTGCGCGTCACCCGCCTCCTCGCCCGCCGGCAGCACTCCGTCGGTGGACATGAACAGCGGCCGGGTGTGCGTGACGTCGAGCAGCCGCCCCACAGCCGTGCTCACGGCTCGTACGGAGATGGTCTTGCCGCTGTCCAACGCCTGCTGGCGCATCCGCAGCAAGGTGTTGAGCCCCGAACAGTCGCAGAACTCCACCTTGCTCAGGTCGAGTTCGATGCCGTCGCGCGTACGGCCGAGGGCCTCGCGCAACGTTCCGTGCAGCAGGGGCGCGGCGTGCACATCGATATCCCCGCCGACCACGATCAGCCAGCGGTCGCCGACGGCGTGCACCCCGAGCTCGAGCGGCCGTGTGCTGCCGGGTAACGAAGTCGCCTGCTCTGGCATGACGTTGACTCCCTGGTGCTCTTCCTGCGCACAGGTGCTTCCCACTTCGGTCACAAGACTCGCCGTCAGAGCTTCACCCGTCAAGCGATGCACGAAACAGATTTCGTCTATCTCAATTCGCCAATCTTGTTACGCCTGTTGGAATGCGCGAAAGCAACGTCCTATGCTGAAGGAATGGGAGCTGTACCTGAACCACACACGGGCTGGACCTTCCTCACCAACCACGCCCGGGTGCTTGCCGTGATCGCAGGCGATCCCTCCGCCCGCATCCGTGACATCGCCGCACACTGCAGGCTCACGGAGCGCGCCGTCCAGCGGATCATCGCCGACCTCGAAGCGGGGGGATACCTCTCCCACACCCGCCAGGGACGCACCAACACCTACCAAATCGAGTCGGGCACCCCGCTGCGGCACCCGGCCGAGGCCGGGGTGACGGTGGCCACGCTGCTCGCGATCCTGGCCCAGCACGACGAGGAGCGCACCCAGCAGCCGGAGCAGGCACGCACCCGATAGGTGGCGATACGCCCCTTTCCGGGCGGCCGCTCTGCCGACAGCAGAACGTTCCGGCACACCTGCGCCGCGCTTCCCTCCTACGCTGGAGTGGTGAGCAGCCACGAGAACGCGACCGACGACGCCCGTGTCATCCAGCTGAGGCCAGGCCGGCGCCCCGCGCCGCAGGCCGCACCGGCCAGGGAGCCGCTCTGGCGCGACCTGGTCGGCGATGTGCTGCGCAGTGAACGGCTCGCGCAGGAGCGGACGTTGAAGGACGTCGCGGACGAGGCACGGATCTCGATGCCGTACCTCTCCGAGGTCGAACGCGGCCGCAAGGAGGCCTCGTCCGAGGTGCTCGCCGCCGCGGCCCGCGCCCTCGGACTCACCCTCGCCGAGCTGCTCGGGCGCGTACAGGGCGAGATCATCAAGGTCGGCGCCCTCACCTCGGTCGCCCCGGCGCAGGCCTCGACGAGCGTCTCCTCGTTCGCGCCCGCGCAGGCCTCGGCCGGCGCCTCCGCACTGAGGCGGGGCGAGGTCAGGCTCGCGGCCTGACCCCGCCCTGTCCGCGGTGCGGTCGGCTCAGGCCGCCCGCACCAGCCGGCGGCTCAGGACCTCGTCCGCCAGGCCGTACGCCACCGCCTCCTCGGCCGTGAACACCTTGTCGCGGTCCATGTCGGCGCGCAGCGTCTTGGCGTCGTGGTGCGTATGCCGCGCGAGGACCTCCTCCACCTGGGAACGGATCCGCACCATCTCCTTGGCCTGCAGGGCGAGATCGGACACCGTGCCCTGCGAGCCGCCGGCCGCGGGCTGCCCGAGCAGCACCCGCGCGTGCTCGAGGACGAAGCGCCGGCCCGGATCACCGCCGGCAAGCAGTACGGCCGCGGTGGAGGCGGCCTGGCCCACGCAGTACGTGGCGATCGGGGCGGTGATGTACGACATGGTGTCGTAGATCGCCATCAGCGAAGTGAACGAGCCTCCCGGGGAGTTGAGGTAGATCATGACCTCCTGCTCGGGCGAAGAGGACTCCAGATGGAGGAGTTGCGCGATGACGACGTTGGCCACGCCGTCGTCGATCTCGGTGCCGAGGAAGATGATCCGCTCCGAGAGCAGCCTGCTGTAGATGTCGGAGACCCGCTCACCCTGCGAGGTGCGCTCGATGACACTCGGAATCGTGTACTGACCCATCGTCAGACCCCCAGTCCCATACGCGGCTTCGTGCTCTTGGGCCGTACGTCGTCGAGGGAGGCCAGCACATGGTCGACCATCCCGTACTCCTTGGCCTGTTCGGCCGTGAACCAGCGGTCGCGGTCGCCGTCGCGGGCGATGACCTCGGGGGTCTGCCCGGTGTGCTCGGCGGTGATCCGCTCGATGGACTGCTTCATGAACTCCAGGTTCTCCGCCTGGATCGCGATATCCGCGGTCTGCCCGCCGATACCGGCCGACGGCTGATGCATCATGATCCGCGCGTTGGGCAGCGCATAGCGCTTGCCCGCGGCGCCGACGCTGAGCAGGAACTGCCCCATGCTCGCGGCGAACCCCATCGCGAGGGTCGAGACGTCGTTGGGGATCAGCCGCATCGTGTCGTAGATCGCGAGCCCGGCGTGCACGGAGCCGCCGGGGCTGTTGATGTACAGACTGATGTCGGTGCGCGCGTCCTCCGCGCTGAGGAGCAGAAGCTGGGCGCAGACCCGGTTCGCGGACACCTCGTCGACCTGGGTGCCGAGGAACACGATGCGCTGGCTGAGGAGTTGGGCGGCGAGGTGGTCGTCGTAACGGCTGGGCGCGGTGTCGCCGTCGTTTGCGTACGGGATCATCGCTCCTCCTTACGTGGTGGGTGTCGGCTTGCTGTGACTCCACCTTCGGCGCCCGGGAGCGCCGGCGTAAGGGATCTTTGCCCTCGGCAGATTCGCCGACGGCAGAGCGATGCCCGGTGTGCTGGGAGGACTTGGCCCGCGCACCGGGCGGGTGACTACTTCACGGCGAAGTGCACGCTCTGCACACCGAGGACGAAGACGTCGTCGCGGCGGTGCAGGCTCAGCTCGTCCGCGGGGTCGAGGAGGCGGTCGAGGGCGGCGCGGTCCTCCGCGTCCAGGTGCTCGCCCATCATCTCGCGGCTGCGGGTGAAGGTGTCCAGGATGTGCGCGCGGGCCTCGGGCGCGGGCGGGGCGGGACGGTCGACGAGGTAGCTGCGGGTGGCCGCGGGGCGCAGGCCCGCCGCGGCCAGCATCGCCGGCCAGTGCTCGGTCTCGCGCTTGGCGCCGTCGAGGGATTCCCGCATCTCGTTGAACCAGTTGTCGCGTACGGCCTCGATACGGTTCTCGAGGCCCGGCCGGCCGAACCCGAAGTCCCTGGGCAAAAAGCGCGTGGACAGTCCGCCCTCGAGCAGGACCAGCACGCCGCCGGGCGCCAGGGCGCCGGCGAGGCGGGTGAGCGCGGCCTGCTGGTCGCCCATGTGGTGCAGGGACTGACCGAGCCAGATGACGTCGGCCGGACCGATGCCGTCGAGGCCGTCGGGGAGCTCTGCCTCATGCGTGCGCACGCGGCCGTCGAGGCCCTGGCTCTTCGCCCGCTCCTGCGCGCGTTCGAGCAGCGGACGGGCCGCGTCCACCGCATACGCCTCGGCCTCGGGGAAGGCCTCGGCGAGACGGCAGGTGAGGATTCCGGGGCCGGCGCCCGCGTCGATGATGCGGGCGGGGGTGTGGCCTCGTTCGAGGAGGTCGGCCTTGAGGTCCTCGATGATGCCCGTGTACTGGGGGGCGAAGACGGTCGCGCGCTGTTCGAGGTACTCGGCCATCGCACCCCAGTCGAGGTCCTTGCTCTCGTGGGCGTGGGCGTGGGCGTGGGCGTGCGTGTGGCTGCCGCCGTGACCGTGGTCGCCGTGACCGTGGTCGCCGTGACCGTGGTCGCCGTGACCGTGGTTGCCGTGCCCGTGGCCCTCGTGACCGTCGTGGGTGCCGTTGCCGTGCCCGTCGTGTGCCATGTCCGTCTCCCGCGCCTCGTACGTCTGCTGGTTGCCTCCAGCGTCGGCGGGTGCGGCGCGGGTGGCAAGTTCTGTTGCGGTTCCGGCAAACTCGGCCCTCTACTGAGCGCGCTTCAGCGCAACCAGCCGAAACCGCGGCTCCCCCCGTGGCGCATCCGGATCCGGCAACCCCTCGACCTCCGCCGCCAACGCCTCCAGCTCCGCCCCCTCCGCCCCCACCCGCGACACATACCGCCCCGCCCGCAAGGCCGCCGCGGACGGTCGCGGCGGCCCTGCGGGCGGGGCGGTATGTGGCGCGGGGGGGGGCGGAGGGGGCGGAGCTGGAGGCGGTGGCGGCGGGGGTCGAGGGGGTGC
>NZ_JAAKZW010000133.1 GCF_011044995.1 Streptomyces mesophilus
CGGCTGGGGCACCCCATCGGGGGAGGGTGCCCCAGCCGGGCCAGGGCCCGTGGAGCCCATACGGGGCAGAGCCCAGGCCGCCGCCCCGACTCGGCAGCTCCTGCCCGCCGCCCCACCGTCGACTACAGCCCGACCGCCAACTACTGCCCGCCGCCGACCCGGTGCTCATGCACCCGCAGCTGCAACGTCGCCAGGTCGAGCAGCGGTGTGGCGACGCCCGCCGTCCGTGCCCGCGCGGTGAGATCGCCGAAGAGGTGCTCGGCCTCGGTCGGCCGGCCGTCGACCACATCCCGGTACAGGGACGGGACCAGCGACGAACCCTGGGTCGTCACCACGGTCCGCGTGAAGTCCAGTTCGCCCGACGGCACCGGATACCCCGCCGCCGCCGCGACCGCCGACGCCTCCGCGAGCAGCGCCGGGCCGAGCGAGGAGCCGCCCGCAACGGCGTTCACCTCGCCCACCGTGCCGCGCCCGAGGCAGGTGAGCGCTCCCATCGTCACGATGAAGGCCCACTTCGACCACATCGCCCCGAGCGCGTCCGCCGACGCGACAGCATCGATACCGGGAACGTCGAGGACCTCCCGTATCTCCTCCACCCGCTTCGAGAGGCCGCCCGCCTGCTCGCCGAACGTCAGCTGGGACAGCGGCGCGAGACGGACGATGTCGCCCTCGGGCGTGAGCGTCGTGACGACCTTGACCACTCCGCCGAGCACCGCGTCCGCGCCGAACTCCGCGGTGAGGCGGTCGACATGGGCAAGGCCGTTGAGGAACGGCATGATCGTGGTCGAGGGCCCGACCGCCGGCCGTATCGCCTCGACGGCCGCGTCCAGAGCGGTCGCCTTCACGGCGAGCAGGATCAGGTCGTACGGCTCCGAAAGCTCGTCCGCCAGGGCCAGTTGAGGCGTCAGGGGCTCCCAGTCCTCCGTACCCTTGCCCGTGATGCGCAGACCGCGCGTGCGCAGGACCGCGGCGCGTCCCGGACGGACGAGGAAGGTCACGTCGCGGCCCGCCCGGGCGAGCAGTGCGCCGAAGTAGCCGCCTGTGGCGCCGGCTCCGACTACCAGGATCTTCATGGAGTTCCCCTTCACGCTCTCGAGTTCCGCGTCCCGGGCCCCGGGATCGCGTTCCGCCCCGAGTGAATCATGATCCCCTCGTACGCACGCCGAGGGCCCGGCCCCTGAGACAGGAACCGGGCCCAACTCACGTAAGGCGAAGAGACTCACGTAAGGCGCAAGACACTCGCGTACGGCGCAAGAACGTCAGATCGTGGCGGTGTCGATCACGAAGCGGTAGCGGACGTCCGAGGCGAGGACGCGCTCGTACGCCTCGTTGATCTTGTCCGCCGGGATGACCTCGATCTCCGCGCCGAAGCCGTGCGACGCGCAGAAGTCCAGCATCTCCTGGGTCTCCGCGATGCCGCCGATCATCGAGCCCGCGAGGGTCTTGCGGCCGCCGATGACCGAGAAGAGGTTCAACGACACCGGCTCCTCGGGGGCGCCGACATTCGCGAAGACGCCGTCCACCTTCAGCAACGACAGGTACTGGTCCAGCGGGAGCGGCGCCGAGACGGTGGAGACGATCAGGTCGAAGCTGCCGGCCAGCTCCTCGAAGGTCGCCGGGTCGCTGGTGGCGTAGTAGTGGTCGGCGCCCAGGCGCTCGCCGTCCGCCTTCTTGCGGAGCGACTGCGAGAGCACGGTGACCTCGGCGCCGAGCGCGTGGGCGATCTTGACGCCCATGTGACCGAGCCCGCCGAGGCCGACGATGGCGACCTTCTTGCCGGGGCCCGCGTTCCAGTGCTTCAGCGGGGAGTACAGGGTGATGCCCGCGCACAGGAGGGGCGCGGCCACGTCGAGGTCGATGCCCTCGGGGATGCGGACCGCGTAGTTCTCGTCGACGACGAGGTGCGTGGAGTAGCCGCCGTAGGTGGGCTCGCCGTTCTTGTCGAGCGCGTTGTACGTACCGGTCATGCCCTGCGTGCAGTACTGCTCCTGGCCGCGAAGGCAGTACTCGCACTCACGGCAGGAGTCCACGAAGCAGCCCACGCCCACGCGGTCGCCGGCCTTGTACTTCGTGACCTCCGGGCCGACCTCGGCGACCACACCGGCGATCTCGTGGCCGGGCACCATCGGGAAGATGCCCTCACCCCAGCCGTCGCGGGCCTGGTGGATGTCGGAGTGACAGATGCCGGCGTACTTGATGTCGATCAGGACATCGTGCGCACCCAGCGCCCGGCGCTCGATGGTGGTGCGCTCCAGGGGGGCGTTGGCGGCGGGGGCGGCGTAGGCGGCGACGGTGGTGCTCATGGTCGGGGGTTCCCCTCGTGGTGATCGATGCTCGATGCGTTGTGTCCATACGAGAGTGCAGGACCCGCAGCGTGCTACCCAGCCCACTGTTGTGCCTACGTCCGGTGGTCCTACTACTGGCAGGGTCAGGATCCATGCGTACGGCGGAGTGATACTGGATTGCATGACTGATCAGGAACCCGCCGCGGCCGACGCCCCTTCGACCGGCGCCCCCGCCGACGCCGCCGCCCTCGACCGGCGTGCGGAGCTGAGCGAGTTCCTGCGCACGCGCCGGGCCCGCATCAAGCCCTCCGAGGTGGGCCTGCCGGACTACGGGAACCGGCGCCGGGTGCCGGGGCTCAGGCGTGAGGAGCTGTCGCAGCTCGCCGGGGTCTCGGTGGCGTACTACACCCGTCTCGAGCAGGGCAACGGCGCGAATGTGTCGACGGAGATCCTGGAGGCGATCTCGCGGGCCCTGCGCCTCACCGACGCCGAGCACGCCCATCTGCTGCATCTGACGAAGCCGAAGCAGCACAAGAAGAAGCGACGCGGCGGCGCCCGGCAGCAGGTGCGGCCCGCGCTGCAGCAGCTGCTCGACGCGATGGAGGGCGTGCCCGCGTACATCGTGGGGCGGCGCACCGACATCCTGGCCTGGAACCGGGCCGCGGCCGCGCTCTTCGGCGATATCGCGTCCTGGAAGCCCGAGGACCGCAACTGGTCCCGGATGATCTTTCTGAATCCGCAGGTCAAGGCCCTGTTCGTGAACCCGGAGCAGAAGGCGAGCGACGTCGTCAGCTATCTGCGGATGGACGCCGGCTGCCACCCCGACGACCCGGAACTCTCCGCGCTCGTCGGACAGCTCTCCGTGAAGAGCGAGGAGTTCCGGCGGCTGTGGGCCGCGCATGACGTCAAGGAGAAGGGCCACGGCACGAAGGTCCTGCGCCACCCGCTGGTGGGCGAGCTGACCCTCTCGTACGAGACGCTGCAGCTGGCCGACGACGGGGAGCAGTGCCTGTCCACGTATCACGCGGAGCCGGGCACGCCCTCGGCCGAGGCGCTGCGCCTGCTGGTCAGCTGGGGCGCGGATGCGACGGCCGAGCGCGCGTCCCACGCGAACGATCAGGGCTGACGGCGCACGATCAGCCCTGAGCCGCGCGAAGGTCAGGGCTGATACGGACCGCCCGGCACCCCCCACCCCCAGTACGGCATCGGCTGGACGGGCGGGCAGTCCTCGTCGGAGACGTCGTTGGAGTAGTAGAGCGCCATCCGGGTGCCCCACTCGATGTACGCGACGAACGCCGAGCGGAACTCGGGGTCGCCCGGCAGCTCCACCTCGTCCGCCGCGTCCAGGATCAGGTTCACCCAGCGCCTGCGCTGTGCCTCGGTGATGTGTTTGCCGAGGTGCTTGCCGGCCATGTGCTGGTGGCCGCCGAGCTGTTCGCTGTAGGTCTTCGGGCCGCCGAAGACCTCCGCGAGCCAGGCCCCGACATGCCGCGCGTGCTCGGCCGGCAGCTCCCTGAACAGCCCGCCGAGCAGATCGTCCTCGACCACCCGGGTATAGAAGGCCTCGGTGAGCCGGTCGAAGTTCTTCGCGCCGCCGGCCCACGCGTACAGCGACGGCACCGCCGCGCCCTGCCCGGCCACCCCGGTCGGGGCGTAGTGCCGCATCTCGGTGATGTCCTTCACGTACGGGCTGATCTCGGCGAAGAACGTGCGGAACTCCGCCGAGGCGCGGAAGGTCTCGATGTGGTCGCTCGTGGAGGTCCAGGTGATCCGCAGGATGAAGGACTCGGGCTCCTCCTCGCAGCGCCGCAGCTCGTAGTCGACGCATTGCGGGGAGGCGGCGAGGGGTTCGGCTGCGCGCTCGTAGGCGGCGATGAAGGCCTCGGCGCCGTCCGCGGGGATGGTGTAGCGGATGTACTCGACAGTCCGGCTGCTCATGTCCCGGACAGTACGTCACGGGTACGGCCCGCAGGAACCTCGCAGGTTCCCGCGGGCCGCATCAACTCGCCTTGCGTTACCGCCCGTTGGGCGATCGGCTTACGTGCCGTAGTACACGCCTACCTGCCGTAGTACGCGTCGTAGACCGACATCGCCGTGGTGTTGCCCTTCTTGTCGCTGATCTTCGCGTGGAAGGAGACGGACTTGCCCTTGGCCGGGTTCTTGAACTCGACCTTGCCCTTCTTGAGCGTGAGCTTCTTCCAGTTCTTGCCGCCGTCGTAACTCACGTACACAGTCAGCGACTTGAGGTTCTTACCGGCGGCCGCGCCCTGCACGGTCACCGGCATGCTCACCTTCTTGCCCGCGGGCGCCGTGGAGTCCAGCGCGAGCTTCGGAGTGAAGCGGGCGACGGAGACGGGGAGCCTGGTCTCGTTCGCGACCTTCTTGGACTTGAAGGTGAAGGTGGCCTTGACGCGGCTGGTGGCCGTGGCGACCTTCAGGTCCCGCCGCACGGAGCTGACGAGCTTGTACGTGGCCTCGCCGGCCGGGACCGTGAAGATGCCGCCGTCGGGCGCCCCCGGGTTCTCACCGATCTTGGTGCCGTTGCGGAACAGCTGAGTCCTGCCGGACGCGTACTTCGGCCACCCGGTGTGGTTCATGCCGTCGGCGAAGACGGGCAGGCTGGCGTAGAGCTCGTTGCCCGTGCGGAAGACGCCGAAGTCCGCGTTGAGCTTCGGACCGAAGACGCCGGTGTTGAAGACCTTCGCGTAGCTCTTGCCGCCCGTGAAGGTCTGCGGCCTGCCGAGTTCGTATCCGGCCTCCGGGACCGGGAATCCCTCCTCGTCGACCTCGCCGCCGAACTGGTACACGTCCATGGTCCAGGCGGCCTTGCCGGTCGTGGACAGATGAAGCGTGCGCTTGCCCGGCGCCTTCTGCTGGACGGGCAGCGGCGGCGGGTAGCTGCTGATCTCCCCCGGAAGGTAGGCGGAGGAGACGATGCCTGCGGTCTTGCCGCCCGCGGACGCGCCCAGGGCGACACTGACCTTGGCCAGTTCGTTCGCCTTGAAATGCTTGCTCCCGCCTGCGCCGAACTTCTTCACCGCGCCGCCGAGGACGATGTTGTACTCCGTCGCGGCTCCCTTGGTCCAGGTTCCGCTCCAGTCCTGCGTGAGCCCGGTGACCTCGGGGCCGAGGTGGGCGGTGCGCAGGTCGCCGAACGAGGGGGCGTCCAGGCCGTTGAACCACCCGGCGCCCTGATAGCTGTACGTGGACGCCGCGTGCAGCGGCTTCGCCGCGGCATCCGGCACGGTGATGTTCCGTGCCTTGGCCGTGCGGGCGTCCAGTGTCAGCGAGACGTTCCTGGTGAGGCTCACGCGGGGATTGACCAGCCAGTCGACGCCGCCCTTCAACGCCACCGGGTCCTTCGCGATCTTCGAGTCCAGAAGGTAAGTGCCCTTCGGCAGCCGCACCTTGACCGTGCCCGACTTGTCGTGCAGCGGGAAGTCCTGGCCCGAGTACGCGATCAGATCCGTCGCGTAGTCCGGCGCCGGCTGCCCGTCCCGCCCGATGTGCTTCACCGTCAGGTCGTACGACTCGACCTCACGCTGCACGGCCGCGGCCGTCCGTACGCTCTGCCCGCCGCCGCTCGCCGTCACATACGCGGAGTACGCGCCGTGGACCGTACCGCCCAGCTTCGTGTCGGCGCTCACGTCCACCGCGGCCGTACCGCCCGCGGGCACCGTCACCTTGGTCGCGCCCAGGGTGAAGAAGCCCGCCGGTGCCGCCTGGCCCTTGGGGTTGTAGCCCTTCACCGCGAGGTCGAGGGTGACGTCCTCGGTGCCCAGGTTCTTGTACGTGAGCTTCTTCGTCAGCTTCGGGTCGTCGGTGTGCGGCCACTGGGCCACCCCGAACTGCACGGGCGACGGGTCCGCGAACACCGTCTGCTTGACGGCCTTGTCGACCTGGATACGGCCCGTGCCCTGCTGGAATGGCGTGTACGCGCCGCCCTTGGCCGAACCCGTGAGCACGCTCTTGAGCTCGGTGTACTTCCAGTCCGGGTGCTGCTGCTTGAGCAGGGCCGCGGCACCGGCGACATGCGGGGTCGCCATCGACGTACCGGAAATGGCGAGGTAGCCCGGGGCCGGATGCGCGACTGAGGGGTCCTTGTCGATGAGGCTGCCCGGCGCGGCGGCGGCCGCGATGTCCACACCCGGTGCGGTCACGTCCGGCTTCAGGCCGCCGTCGCCGACGCGCGGGCCCCTGCTGGAGAACCCGGCGAGCTTGTCTGAGCGGTCGACGGCGCCGACGGTGAGCGCGGCCTCCGCGCTGCCCGGGGAGCCGACGGTCTGCGCGCCGCCCTCGCCCTCGTTGCCCGCGGCGATGGCGAACAGGACGCCGTTCTGCTCCGCGTACTTGTTGACGGCCGCTTCCAGGACGTCGAGTACGGGGGTGTCCGGGCCGCCCAGGCTGAGGTTGACCACGTCGGCGCCTTCGGTGACCGCCCAGTCGATGCCGGCGAGGATGCCGGACTCGTCGCCGTAGCCGTCGTCGCTGAGCACCTTGCCGTTGAGCAGCTTGGCTCCGGGAGCCACCCCCTTGTACTTGCCGCCCGACTTGGCACCCGTACCCGCCGCGATGGACGCGACGTGCGTGCCGTGGCCGAACTTGTCGTCCGTGCCCGCCGAGACCGAGAAGTTCTTCGCCGCCACGACCTGGTCCTTGAGGTCCGCGTGCGTGACGTCGACCCCGGTGTCCAGGACGGCGATCTTGACGCCCGTTCCGTCGTAGCCGGCCGCCCAGGCCTTGTCGGCCCCGATCTGCTTGACGCTCCTGTCGAGGCTGGCCTTGCGCACCCCGTCGAGCCAGATCTTGTCGACGCCGGACGTGGTGGTGCGCCCCCCGGCGCCGCGCTCGTCCGTGAGCGCCTCCCACAACTGCGCGGTGTCGTCCCGTGGCGTGGTCACCGCGTCGGCGTTCAGGGAGGTGAGGACCCTGCGGACCCGTGTGTCACCGGCGTCGCGTACCTGCGCCTTCGCGTTCGCCGCCGCGCCCTTGTAGCCGACGATCAGCTTGAGGCCCTTCTTCTGGGCCCTGCGGGTCTCGGCCTTGCTCAACTCGGTGATGTCGAACAGCCGCCGGTCGAGTGTGCCGTCGGCGATCAGGCGCTGCGCGTCCAGCGGCACGACGAGTGTGTCCCCGGCGAGGCGCTGGATCTGTACCGGGATCTTCTCGCGGCCCTTGGCCCGCTCGAGCCGGACGACCTTGCCCGTGCCGTCCACGACCACCCGGTCACCGGTGATCAACTGGATGCGCTGCTCGGAGGCCGTCCCGGACCCGCCTGCCACGCTCCGAGCGGCTGTCTGCTTCTGCGCGGCCGCCGGTGCGGTCATTCCCCCCGCGAGCGCCACGGCCGCCGCGACGGCGACCGTGGATATGCCCGCTCTTCTGACTCGTCTGCGCAACTTTCCCCCTGTGGTCGGTGTTTCGCGTCATCTAGGACGGTCACCACGTGGGTTCGGTTGTGCGTGCACGGTCACTGTTTCCTGCTCACGCCCCGGCGTTCTCCGTCACCGTCAGCCGCCCCTTCCTGATCGTCGCGAGCCGGGGTGCGCGGCGGGCGATCGCGCTGTCGTGCGTGACCATCACGAAGGTCAGGCCGTGCTCCTTCCACAGCCCTTCGAGCAGCTCCATGATCTCGTCGCGCATCGACTCGTCGAGGTTTCCGGTGGGCTCGTCGGCGAGCAGGACCTTCGGGCGCTTCACCAACGCCCGTGCGATCGCGACCCGTTGCTGCTGGCCGCCGGACATCTCGCCGGGCAGATGGCCGAGCCGCTCCCCGAGGCCCACCGACTCCAGCGCCTCGGCGGCCCGTTCGCGGCGGTCCTTGGCCCTCAGCTTCAGGGGGACGAGGGCGGTCTCGACGTTCTCCTGGGCGGTGAGCGTCGGGATGAGGTTGAAGGACTGGAAGACGAAGCCGATGTTCTCGCTGCGCACCCGCGTCAGACGCGCCTCGGGGAGCGTGGCGAGATCGGTGCCGTCGAGTGCGACCTGCCCGGACGTGGGGCGGTCGAGCCCGCCGAGCATCTGCAGGAGCGTGGACTTGCCACCGCCCGTGGGGCCCTGGATGACCAGGCGACCGCCGTCCTCGATGGTCAGATCGACGTCGGCGAGCGCCTGGACGGTGGCTTTGCCGCGGCGATAGGTCTTGGTGACGCCTCTGAGGTCGTACATGGTGGATGACTCCTGGAACTTTCGTCAGGCGTACGGGAGTTGGGGGCCGCTACACGGAGGGCCGGGGGCCTACTCGACGCGGCGCAGGGCGTCCGCGGGGCGCAGTCGCGAGGCGCGCCAGCCGCCGAAGCCGCCCGCGATCAGACCGCCGCCGATGGCGAGAGCGGCCGCGAGCGCGATGGTCGCGAGGCTGACGGGGGCGCTGAGCGCGATGTCGAGGGTGCGTTCGGCGGCGTCCTGCGCCGGGCCACCGCCGCCGGGTCCCGCCACCCTGAGCCCGCCGCCGAGTTCGGCGGTCAGGGTCGGCGAGACGGCCGTGACCGCGTAGGCGCCCGCGAGGCCGGCGGCGATGCCGAGCGCACCGCCGATCAGCCCGTTGACCAGGGCCTCGCCGACCACCTGCCGGGTGACACGGCCCGACTTCCAGCCGAGCGCCTTGAGCGTGCCGAACTCGCGGACGCGCCGGCTCACCGCCGAGGAGGTCAGCAGCCCGGCGACCAGGAAGGCCGCCGCGAGCACCGCGTACGAGAGCCACTTGCCGACGGTGGAGGCGAGGCCGGCCGCCGTGTCCAGGGAGCCCGAGACGGTCTTGGCGAGGTCGGCGGAGGTGGTCACGGTGGTGTCGGGGACGTTCTTCTGGATCGCGTCCTTGACCGCGGAAATCGCCTGCGAGTCCGCGGCCTTCACGTACACCGTGGTGATCTTGCCCTTGGCGTCGGCGAGCGTCTGCGCCTGCTTCAGCGGAATGTAGACGTTGGCCGCCGGCTGGCCCTTGTCGGCCGTGGCGATCCCGACGACCGCGAACTTCTTGCCCTTGACCTCGACTTCGTCACCGGTCGCAAGGTCTTCCTTCTTCGCGTACGCGGAGTCGAGCACCGCCACCTTCGCGTCGGTCTCGGACGTCTTGAACGTACGGCCCTTCGTCAGCGTCGACGAGGTCAGCGGTCCGAGCTCCGGCTCGGTGACATCCGTACCGAAGACGGTGAAGGAGTTCACGCCGAAGTCGGCGCCGCCGCCGCGGACTTCACCGCTGCCGCCGCTGCCCTTCTGGCCCGGCTGCGCGGGCTGGGCCGGCTTCATCTCGCCGGGCTTGAAGTCGCCGCTCACCGAGATGCTGGTCAGGCTGAGTCCGCCGACCGCGTTCGCGACCCCGTCCTGCCGCGCGACCGTGTCGACCGTGGACGTGCTGAGCGTCTCGAAGCCCTGCACCATCAGCATGTCGTTCGACTGCTCGCCGCCGTCGCTCGCGTCGAACTTGAAGCGCGGCCGCGCGACCGCCCCGCCCTCCTCGGGCTCCTCCTGCGCCTTGGTGACGGTCATGTCCGTACCGAGTCCGTAGAGCGATTCGAGGACCTCGCCCTGGGCCTGCTTCATGCCCGCGGAGACGGAGTTGACCACGATGACCAGAGCGATGCCGAGCGCGAGCCCGGAGGCGACGACGAGCGCCGCCTTTCTGCGACGGCGCAGCTCACGCCGCAAGTAGGTGAAGAACATGCGGCTGAAGGTAGGAACGGCGCGTGATGGCGGGATAAGGGGCGCCTGAGAGCGCGATGAGAAGCCGTACGCCGCTCAAATCCCCTGCCGTATACGGGCGGTGGCCCGCACCTCTCGGAAGAGGTGCGGGCCACCGGGGGTCCCTGGGGGTGTGCTGCGACAGGCGGGCGGATCAGGCCTGCGAGCCCGCCGTCCACTCGGACCAGCTCAGGTTCCAGCCGTTGAGCCCGTTGTCCGGGGCGACGGTCTTGTCGCCGGTGTTCTTGACGATCACCACATCGCCGACCATCGAGTTGTCGAAGAACCAGGAGCCTGGAGTGCCCTTGTCGTTCGCACCCTTGGCATCCGCCAGACCCACGCAGCCGTGGCTGGTGTTGGCGGAGCCGAAGATGGACTTGGCGCCCCAGTAGTTGCCGTGGATGAAGGTGCCGGAGGTCGACAGACGCATCGCGTGCGGCACGTCCTTGATGTCGTACTCGCCCTTGCCGTCGTCATCCGTGAAGCCGACCGTCGCACCGTTCATCCGGGTCTCCTTGAACTTCTCGGAGATCACCATCTGGCCTTCGTACGTCTTGTTGTCGGGCGCACCGGCGGAGATCGGGATGGTCTTGACGACCTTGCCGTCACGGGTGACGGTCATCTGCTTGGTCTTGGCGTCGACCGTGGAGACCTGCGAGCGGCCGACCTTGAAGGTGATCGACTTCTGCTGCACGCCGTAGACGCCGTCGGCGCCCTCGACGCCGTCCAGCTTCAGATCGAGCGTGACGGTCGAGTTCGCCTTCCAGTAGTCCTCGGGACGGAAGTCGATCCGGGTCGAGTTGAACCAGTGGCCGACGACCTCCTGACCGCTGCTGGAGGTGACCTTGATGCCCTTCTGGACATCGGCCTTGTTCTCGATCGCCTTGTCGAAGTTGATCGAGACCGGCATGCCGACACCGACGGTGGAACCGTCCTCGGGCGTGAAGTTGCCGATGAAGCTGTTGGTGGGCGCGACCGTGGTGAACGTGGAGTTCTCGTGCGCCTCGCGGCCCTCGGAGTCCTTCGCGGCGACGCTGACCTTGTAGGTGGTCGCGCGCTCCAGCTGGGCGTCCGGCTTCCAGGTCTTCTTGTCGGCGGAGATCGATCCTGCGACCTCGTCGCCCTCGCCGGTCGTCATGGTGACGCTGGTGAGGGTGCCGTCCTCGACGGTGACCTGGCCGGCCTTGTTGATCGACGCGTTCTTCTCGCCGTTCTTCGGCGATACGGATATTCGGGCGGCGGAGGTGTCCTTCGCGGCGGCCTCGTCGGCCTTCTCCTGCTGGGTCTCCTTGCCCTTCGCACCGTCGTCCCCGCTGCTGCAGGCCGACAGTACAAGGACGCCGCCGAGCAGTGCGGACATGGCCATGAGGCCCCTGCGCCGCTTGCTGTCCGTCATCACACGCTTCTCCATCGTTGCCGAATCCCCGGATGCCCCGAAAGTCCCCGTTTGTCCCCGCGCGGAGTCAGACCCCGCACACCCTTACAACACGCGTACCACTTCGAGCGGTTCCAAATCCGGCGAGGATGTGGTCCAGGACACGCGCACCGGCCGCTCCAGCAGGGACGACGCAGACGACGAAACCCCGGCCGACGGGGGCCGCCGACCGGGGTTCCTACGTCACTTCGAGGCTACGCGCCCACCGGCGCCGCTCCGTGGGCCCGGGTGTGATCCTCGTCCCCTTCGCCCTCTTCGAGCTCTTCGAACCCTTCGGGCTCTTCCGCTCCGTATGCGGCTTCTTCCTCTCCGTATGCGAGGTCGTCCTCGCCGTGGTGGAGCTCGTCGTCGTCGCCCTCGTCCTCGTCCTCGTCGTAGGGAAGCTCGCCGTCCTCGTCCTCGTACGCGAGGTCCCCGTCGAGGTCCTCCTCGTCCCACTCGGGGTCGTCGGGGTCGTGGTCGACCGCCTCGCTGCTCCAGGAGGCCTGGGTCAGCTCGACGCCGGGAACCTCGGCGACCAGATCGAAGGGATCGACGAGATAGGCCAGCGCCTCGGCCGCCTCCTCGCGCACGGCGGACTCGGCGTGCGTGCGCTCCTCCTCGGGCATGTACGCGTCCTCGCCGATCCGGTCGAGCGCGGCGCCGGCCAGGGAATCTTCGTCGGTGACCTCGAGGACGAGTTCCACGCGTAGCCGTACGAAACGGGATGTCTCAGGGGTGCTCATGAGCCGGAGCGTAAGCCGGAAGGCGTCCTCCACTTTCGCGCGACCCGCTGTGTTCACTAGCATCGCCGCACACGGTGGGAGCCGGTCTTCGGAAGGCTCCCAAACCACCGGCACCACAAGGGGATCCACTCCGTGTCATCCGCACGCCGTTCACTGCTCACCGCCACCGCTGCCGGGTCCCTGCTCGGCGCCCTGTGGTTCGTCCCCTCGGCGACGGCCAGTGGGGAGCAGAAGGAGCGGGCCGCCGCGGACAGACACGGGACAACGGCGCGTCCGGGTTCCGCTTCCGCACCTGATTCCGGTTCCGCTTCCGGCGTGGAGGGGTTTTCGGCCACGTCCGCGGGCGACGCCACGCGGCTCGCGGAGACGGGGTCGACGGACACGACCCCGTACCTCGCGGGCGGGCTGACCTTTCTGATCTCCGGCGTGGGGATCTTCGCGCTCAGCAAGCGGCGGTTCGTCGGGGCCTGAGGGCTCCTTCGTCCCGCCCCACTCGCCGGCCCCTTCGCCCTGCCTCGCTCACCCGCCCCGCCTCACTCCCCCGGCCACTGCGGCGTGCGCTTCTCGTTGAAGGCCGCGACGCCCTCGGCCCGGTCGCCCGAGAAGGCGACGCTGCGCCAGGCCGCGTCCTCGACCTCGAGCCCGGCCCGCAGATCGAGCCCGTGCCCGAGCCGCAGCGCGCGCTTGGCGGCGCGCAGTCCGACCGGCGAGTTGGCGGCGATACGTGAGGCGAGGGCGAGCGCCTCCGTACGGTCCCGGCCGGCCTCCACCAGCTGGTCGACCAGGCCCAACTCCCGCGCCTCCGCGGCCTCCAGGCGCCGCGCCGAGAAGATCAGCTCGGCGGCCCGCGCGGCCCCCACGCGGCGCGGAAGCAGCTGCGTACCGCCGCCGCCGGGGATGACGCCGACGGACACCTCGGGCAGGCCGACGACGGCGGTGGCGTCGGCGACGATCAGGTCGCAGGACAGGGCGAGTTCGAACCCGCCGCCCAGGGCGAAGCCGTGCACGGCGGCGATGGTGGGCATCGGCAGATCGAGTACGCCGGTGTAGGCGGCGCGGGCGACGGGGCGCTGGCGCAGCAGCTCGGCGTCGGTGAAGGAGTTGCGCTCCTTGAGGTCGGCGCCGACGCAGAAGGCCCGCTCGTGCGAGGACGTCACGACCACGACGCGGACGTCGCGGTCGGCGGACAGCGCCACGCAGGCCTCGCCGATCGCGCCGGCCATGGCGCTGGACACCGCGTTCATGGCCTTGGGCCGGTCGAGCACGAACTCGGCGACGTACCCGTGCCGGCGTACGGCCACGAACTCGCCGTACCGCTCCTCCTGCGCTGCTGCTTCCGCCATGGGGACCTCCTGGTTAACGTGCGTTCACCGACTTCGGCATCATGGCAGCCGGGGCGGTGAAATCAACCCCTGCCCCCGCAGGTAATGGGCGCTCCCCGAACTGACCAGTGACACATCCCGATTCAATCCGTAGGCTGCTGAATATGACTATGCACACCGTGGTGCTCGGGACGTCCGGCACGACCCCCGCCGACGTCATCGCCGTGGCACGTGAGAACGCCCGCGTCGAGCTGTCCCCCGAGGCCCTCACCGCCCTCGCCAAGGCCCGCGAGATCGTCGACGCGCTCGCCGCCAGGCCCGAGCCGGTCTACGGCGTCTCGACCGGCTTCGGCGCGCTCGCCACCCGCCACATCAGCACCGAGCTCCGCGCGCAGTTGCAGCGCAACATCGTCCGCTCGCACGCGGCCGGCATGGGCCCGCACGTCGAGCGCGAGGTGGTCCGCGCGCTGATGTTCCTGCGCCTGAAGACCGTCTGCTCGGGCCACACCGGCGTACGTCCCGAGGTCGCGCAGACCATGGCGGACCTCCTGAACGCGGGCATCACCCCGGTCGTGCACGAGTACGGCTCCCTCGGCTGCTCCGGCGACCTCGCGCCCCTGAGCCACTGCGCGCTCGCGCTGATGGGCGAGGGCGACGCGGAGGGCCCGGACGGCACCGTGCACCCCGCCGGCGAGCTGCTCGCCGCCCACGGCATCAAGCCCGTCGAGCTGCGCGAGAAGGAGGGCCTCGCGCTCCTGAACGGCACCGACGGCATGCTCGGCATGCTGCTCATGGCCATCGACGACCTCGAGCGGCTCTACAAGAGCGCCGACGTCACGGCCGCGCTCTCCCTCGAGGCGCTGCTCGGCACCGACAAGGTGCTCGCGCCCGAGCTGCACGCGATCCGCCCGCACCCGGGCCAGGGCGCTTCGGCCGCCAACATGGCGGCGGTGCTTGCCGGTTCGGGTCTCACCGGGCAGCACAGTTCAGCAACCGGCGACGCCCCGCGCGTCCAGGACGCGTACTCGGTGCGCTGCGCCCCGCAGGTCGCGGGCGCGGGCCGCGACACCCTCGCGCACGCCGCCCTGGTCGCCTCGCGCGAGCTGGCGTCCGCGGTCGACAACCCGGTCGTGCTGCCCGACGGCCGTGTCGAGTCCAACGGCAACTTCCACGGCGCCCCCGTCGCGTACGTCCTGGACTTCCTCGCCATCGCCGCAGCCGACCTGGCCTCGATCGCCGAGCGCCGCACCGACCGTCTCCTCGACAAGAACCGCTCGCACGGTCTGCCGCCGTTCCTCGCGGACGACGCGGGCGTGGACTCGGGCCTGATGATCGCCCAGTACACGCAGGCCGCCCTGGTCAGCGAGATGAAGCGGCTCGCGGTGCCCGCCTCGGCGGACTCGATCCCGTCCTCGGCGATGCAGGAGGACCACGTCTCCATGGGCTGGTCGGCGGCGCGCAAGCTCCGTACGGCGGTCGGAAATCTCGCGCGCGTCGTGGCCATCGAGCTGTACGCGTCGACCCGCGCGATCGAACTGCGCACCGGCCTGACCCCGGCGCCCGCCTCGGCCGCGGCGATCGCGGGCGCGCGGGCGGCGGGCGTCGAGGGCCCGGGTCCTGACCGCTATCTCTCACCGGACCTGGCGGCGGCGGAGTCGTTCGTACGGGACGGTGGACTGCTCGCCGCGGTGGAGAAGATCACCGGGCCGCTGGCGTAACCACCCGCCTACGCCCTAAAAGTCCGCAAACTCCCCATATCTCCCTAACCTAGGGAGATGGGACAGGAAGACCGGCTCGCCGGGGTCGTACGCGTGGCGCAGGCCATGGCCGCCGCGCACAGCCCGCGGGAGTCATGGCTGGCCGCCGCGCACGGCGCACAGCGCGCGCTCGGCGGCAGCTTCGCGGCCCTCTCCGTCTGGGAGCGGGAGCGCGGCCGGCTCAAGGTCCTGGTCAACGCCGGTGAACGCGCCGCCGGCGAGGAGGAGTTCCCGGACAACGAGACCTACCCGGTGCACCAGTTCCCCGAGATCACCGAGTTCCTGCACGAGCGCTGGGCCGGCGGCGGCGAACCCAACGCCTGGGTGGAGACCGCCGAAGGCCCGGCCGGCGGGGCGGCCGGCTACTGCCACCAGCGCGTGGCCGCCCTGCGCCGGCGCGGCCGCGGCTGCTGTGTGGTCGCGCCGATCGTCCTGAACGGGCGGGCCTGGGGCGAGCTCTATGTGGCGCGGCCCGTGGGCATGCCGGTGTTCGGGCGCGAGGACGCCGACTTCGCCACCGTCCTCGCCGCGGTGATCGCGGCCGGGCTCGCCCAGACCGAACGCCTCGAGGAGGCCCGGCGGCTCGCTTTCACGGACGCTCTCACCGGGCTCGCCAACCGGCGTGCGGTGGATGCCCGCCTGGACGAGGCGGTGGAGTCGTACCGCCGCGACGGCACGGTGGTCTCGCTTGTCGTCTGCGATCTGAACGGCCTCAAGAAGGTCAACGACACCCACGGCCACGCGACCGGCGACCGCCTCCTCGAACGCTTCGGCTCGGTGCTCTCGCTGTGCGGCGCGATGCTGCCGGGCGCGCTGGCGGCCCGGCTCGGCGGCGACGAGTTCTGCCTGCTCTCCGTAGGCCCCTCGGCCGACGAGGTGGTACGGGTCGCGGACGAACTCTGCGTACGGGCCCTGGACTTGGACCTGGGCGAGGGCGTGGCCTGCGGGGTCGCCTCGACCGGCGACCCGATCGGCCCGGTCCGCTCGGCCCGCCGCCTCTTCCGCCTCGCGGACGCGGCCCAGTACCGCGCCAAGGCCGCCCGCTCCACCAACCCGGTCATCGCAGGCCGCGAGGGCCCGAACGACCCGGTAATCAAACTCGCGGACGCCCCGGAGAAGGAGCGCCAGGGGGATCGGAGACGGTTCCGCAAATAGCCCCTGCGGCGCTTGAGCAGATCTTTCAGCCCCTCCGGCGTTTGAGGAGATCCGAACGAAGTTCGGATGCAGGGGTCCGGGGCGAAGCCCCCGGTTTCCTACCCCCGCCGCGTCAACAGCCAGGGCTCCACAACCCCGAGCCCCCGCACCGGCCGCTGCCACATAGGCTGCAACGCGAACCGATACGACGGCGGCGTCTCCCCGGCGGCAAGCGCCTTCTCCGCCTCCGCCGCCGCCTCCGCCTCGGAAACCGGCGCATCCCCCGCCCGCTGCAGATCCGCCGCGAACGCCCCGTCCACCAGGACGGCGTCCTTCGGCGCTATCGACGTGAGCCGCGACGCCAGGTTCACCGTCGTACCGAAGACATCGCCCATCCGCGTGGTCACCGTGCCGAACGCGATCCCGACCCGCAGCTCGGGCATCGTCTCGTCCCCGGCCATCGTCTCGATGAGCCGCAGCGCGATCTCGGCGGCCGTCCCGGCGTCGTCCGCCGCGAACAGGACCTCGTCACCCAGCGTCTTGATCAGCCGCCCGCCATTGGCCGCGACCAGATCGGCGGAGGTGGTCTCGAACGCCTCGACCAGCTCGCCGAGTTCCTCTTCCTCCATACGGCGCGTCAGGCGCGTGAACCCGACGAGGTCCGCGAAGCCGACCGCGAGCCGCCGGTCCACCATCTCCTCGTCGTCCGCGGCCTGCACGACCCGGCCCGTCGCGGCGGCGAGCTGGCGCCGCCACACGTACACGAGAAATTCCTCGAGCTCCGGAAGCAGCAGCTCCATCAGCGGATACGTGACCTCGGTGCGGGTCATGCCCGGCTCGGGCGGCTCGGTGAGACCCGCGAGGAACGAGTCGATCTGCCATTCGGCGAGCCGCGCCGTGGTCTGCCCGGTGGAGCGCGCCACCTGGACGGCCATGGCCTCGCTGAGCAGCCCGGCCTCGACCAGACCCGCAAGGCGGCGCAGCGCCAGGACATCCGCCTCGGTGAGCGCCTTGGCCTGGCCGATGTCCGCGAAGCCCATCGCCCGCCAGAAGCGGGAGGCCAGCTCCATCGAGACACCGGCGGTGCGCGCGGCCTGGAAGGGGGTGTAGCGCCGCTCGGCGCCGAGGATCAGTCCTTCGAGCCGCAGCGCGAGCGGATCGGTCTCGCCGTCCGGCGCCGCCCCGTCCTGCGCGGCATGGTCGATCGGCCGGGGGCCGGGCTCCTCGTCGGAGGGCGTGCCGCCCGCCGCACCGTTGGCATGCGCGGTGGCGGAGCCGGAGTGAGAGCCCGAGTCATCGACGGTCACTGCCTGCTGCCCTGCCCTTCCGCACTCGCTGCCGCATTCCGCGCCATTCGATCTGTCACAGCCCCATAACGCTGCTGACGAACGGGCACCACGATACGGCAGGTGTGGGCTGGCTCACTCGGGTACGGAAGTCCTCATCGCATACGTACGGAAGTCCTCAATCGGACGCGGGACCGGACGCGGAACCGGACGCGGCCCTCAGATGGACGACGTCCCCGGCCCCGACCGCCTCCCGACCGCCCCCGTCCACGGCGATGACCAGGCGCCCGTCACCGTCGAGCGCGACGGCCTCGCCGACGAGGGTGCGCTCGCCGGGGAGTTCGGCGCGCACCCTGCGCCCGAGCGTGGCGCACCCGGCGGCGTACGCCTCCTGGAGCCCGGACGCGGCGGGGTCGCCGAGTGCGTCGCGCCACGGCACGTACCACTGCTCGACGGAGCGCAGGACGGCCCGGAGCAGGGGGTCGCGGTCCTGGCCGCGGGCGCCGGCGAGGGTGAGCGAACCGGCCGTGGGTACGGGCAGTTCGTGGGCGCCGAGGCTGACGTTGAGGCCGATGCCGAGGACGACGAAGTTCTCGCCGGCCCGCTCGGCGAGGATGCCGCCGGCCTTGCGCTCCTCGCCGTCGACGGTGACGAGCAGGTCGTTGGGCCACTTGAGGGCCGTGTCGATACCCGCCGTACGGGAGATCGCGGAGGCCACGGCGACCCCGGCGAGCAGCGGCAGCCAGCCGAGCCGGTGCACGGGGACCTTCGAGGGCTCCAGGAGCACGGAGAAGAACAGACCCGAGCGCGGCGGTGCGCTCCAGGTCCGGTCGAGACGGCCGCGGCCCGAGGTCTGCTCCTCGGCGACGAGGACGGCGCCCTCCTCGGCGTTCCCGGCGATCGCGTCCGCAGCGAGGTCCGAGTTGGTCGAGCCTGTGGCCGGGACGACCTCGACATCGGTGTACAGACCGCCCGTATTCGTGAGCGCACGCCGCAGCGCCGCACCGTTCAGCGGGGGCCGTTCCAGGTCCGTCCAACGGTTCGCGGGGGAGTTTTCGCTCGTCATGCAAGACAGACTAGGTGTGGGGAACACCGCACTGCCGGGACCGTGCCACGCCACTACGCTACGCATCAGTAGCCAAGCGTTCTCATACGAGCATTCGAGCAGGCAGGGAGCCGCATCCCGATGTCCGAGGCGATCGCCCACAGCAATCAGCACAGTCACACCACGGCGGGCAAGATCGCCGATCTGCAGCGCCGTATCGACGAGGCGACCCATGCCGGCTCGGCGCGCGCGGTGGAGAAGCAGCACGCCAAGGGCAAGTTGACGGCCCGTGAGCGGATCGAGCTGCTCATGGACGAGGGCTCGTTCGTGGAGCTGGACGAGTTCGCCCGGCACCGCTCGAACGACTTCGGGCTCGATGCCAACAAGCCGTACGGCGACGGTGTCGTGACCGGGTACGGCACGGTCGACGGCCGTCCGGTCGCGGTGTTCTCGCAGGACTTCACGGTCTTCGGCGGGGCGCTGGGTGAGGTCTTCGGGCAGAAGATCATGAAGGTGATGGACTTCGCCCTCAAGACGGGCTGCCCGGTCATCGGCATCAACGACTCGGGCGGCGCGCGCATCCAGGAGGGCGTGATGGCGCTCGGGATGTACGGCGAGATCTTCCGCCGCAACACCCACGCGTCCGGTGTCATCCCGCAGATCTCCCTGGTCGTCGGCCCGTGCGCGGGCGGCGCGGTGTACTCCCCCGCGATCACCGACTTCACGGTGATGGTCGATCAGACCTCGCACATGTTCATCACGGGCCCGGACGTCATCAAGACGGTCACCGGCGAGGACGTCGGCTTCGAGGAGCTGGGCGGCGCCCGCACCCACAACTCGACGTCCGGTGTGGCGCATCACATGGCGGGCGACGAGAAGGACGCGATCGAGTACGTCAAGTCGCTGCTCTCCTACCTGCCGTCGAACAACCTGTCCGAGCCGCCGGCCTTCCCGGAGGAAGCGGATCTCGAACTGTCCGACGAGGACCGCGAGTTGGACACGCTGATCCCGGACAGCGCCAACCAGCCGTACGACATGCACACGGTGATCGAGCACGTCCTGGACGACGGCGAGTTCTTCGAGACGCAGTCGATGTTCGCGCCGAACATCCTCACCGGCTTCGGCCGGGTCGAGGGCCGTCCGGTCGGCATCGTGGCCAACCAGCCGTTGCAGTTCGCGGGTTGCCTGGACATCAACGCCTCGGAGAAGGCCGCGCGGTTCGTGCGCACCTGCGACGCGTTCAACGTCCCGGTCCTGACCTTCGTGGACGTGCCGGGCTTCCTGCCGGGCGTCGACCAGGAGTACGGCGGCATCATCCGGCGCGGCGCCAAGCTGATCTACGCGTACGCGGAGGCCACGGTCCCGCTGATCACGATCATCACGCGCAAGGCCTTCGGCGGCGCGTACGACGTGATGGGCTCCAAGCACCTGGGCGCCGACCTCAACCTCGCCTGGCCGACCGCCCAGATCGCCGTCATGGGCGCGCAGGGCGCGGTCAACATCCTGCACCGCAAGACGCTCGCGGCCGCGGACGATGTGGAGGCCACCCGCGCACGGCTGATCCAGGAGTACGAGGACACGCTGCTCAACCCGTACACGGCGGCCGAGCGCGGCTATATCGACGCCGTGGTCATGCCCTCGGAGACCCGCCGCCAGGTCGTGCGCGGGCTGCGTCAACTCCGTACGAAGCGCGAGTCGTTGCCCCCGAAGAAGCACGGCAACATCCCCCTCTAGGAGGTCCGCCGATGATGATCAAGGTCGTCCGGGGCAACCCGACCCCGGAGGAGCTCGCCGCCGCCCTGGCGGTGGTCCAGGCGCGCGCCGCGTCCCTGGCCACCGAGGGGACCGGCGCGCCCGCACCGTCCGACGCCTGGGCCGACCCGGCCCGGGTGGCCCGCCACCGGCTGCCGGCTCCCGGCCCGACGTCCTGGTCCCGTACGTACTGGCCCGGATAGAGCCGTCCCTGAAGGAACTCGGGGTGGTGACCACGTGCGCCTGAGTACCCGTACTCAGGCGCACCGTCGTGCGCAGCGGCACCATCGAGGCATGCTCTGGTCCGACCCTGAGAACAAGCCGCCCAAGGACATGCGCGATGCGCAGGCCATGATGCGGCGCGCGGGCTTTCTGCTCGCCCTGGCGATGGTGCTCGCGATGTTCGTGCTCGGCGTGCACTGAGGGGCCGGGGTCCCGCAACCGGCCGCCGCGCCCTATCGTCCCTACTGAAGGAACTGCCGGGGAGGGACGCACCACGTGAACAAGCCACTGCGACACATAGCCATCTTCTGTGGGCTTCTTGTGCTCGCACTGCTGGTCCGCGCGAACTGGATCCAGTACGCGGAGAGCGACGAGCTCGCGAAGCACGAGAAGAACCGCAGGGTCGCGATCGAGCGCTATGCGCAGCCGCGCGGGAACATCCTCGTCGCGGGCAAGCCGATCACCGGCTCCAAGGCCGTGGACGGGCAGGACTTCAAGTACAAGCGGACCTTCAAGGACGGTCCGATGTACGCCCCCATCACCGGCTACTCCTCGCAGGCCTTCGGCTCCACCGCCCTGGAGAACCTGAACGACGAGCTGCTCTCCGGCTCCGACGACCGGCTGTTCATCCAGAACACCGTGAACATGCTGACCGGCAAGTCCCAGCGCGGCGGCGACGTCTACACGACGATCGACCCGGACGCGCAGAAGGCCGCCTTCGAAGGCCTCGGCAAGCTGAACCTGAAGGGCGGCGTCGCCGCGATCGAGCCGGAGACCGGCAAGATCCTCGCGCTCGCGTCCACTCCCTCGTACGACCCCTCGTCCTTCGCCGGCATGAGCGACAACGACGGGGAACAGTGGAAGAAGCTCGGCGCCGACAAGACCAAGCCGCTGCTCAACCGCGCCCTGAAGGAGACCTACCCGCCGGGCTCGACCTTCAAGGTGCTCACGGCCGCGGCCGCGATCGAGGCCGGCAAGGTCACGGACGTCAACGAGCCGACGGACACCCCTGACCCGTACAAGCTGCCGCAGACCACCAACCCGCTGCCCAACCACACCGAGGGCCTGCCCTGCAAGAACGCCACGGTGAAGGCGGCCATGGAGGTCTCCTGCAACACGGTGTTCGCCAAGCTGGCCGTCGAGGTCGGCAAGGAGAAGATGCGTGAGGTCGCCGAGGGCTTCGGCTTCAACGACGGCGAGGTCGACACCCCGATCCGGGCCGGCAAGTCCGTCTACCCGTCCGAGATCGACGTCCCGCAGACCGGCCTCAGCGGCATCGGCCAGGGCTCGGTGACCGCGAGCCCGCTGCAGATCGCGATGCTCGCCGCCGGTATCGCCAACGACGGCAAGGTCATGAAGCCGTACCTCGTCGACGAGTTGCGCGGCCCCGACCGTGACCTCATCGCGAAGACCGAGCCGGCCGAGCGGTCCCGGCCGATCTCCGCCGACACCGCGGCCAAGGTCCGCGAGGCCATGGAGTCGACCGCCGAGAACGGCTCGGGCCGGCCCGCGGTGATCGGCAACGGCGTCACGGTCGGCGCCAAGACCGGTACCGCCCAGCACGGCGCCAACAACGAACTGCCGCCGTACGCCTGGTTCATCTCGTACGGCAAGAACAGCGACGGCAAGCAGGTCGCGGTCGCCGTCTTCGTCGACCCCGGCCAGGACATCCCGCGCAGCGACATCGCGGGCGGCAAGCTCGGCGGGCCGATCGCGAAGGACGTCATGGAGGCGGTTCTGCTGAAGAAGTGACCCTGGGCGTACGTGCAGGGCGAGGTGGCCCGGGGTTTCCTGGCGCTCCTATTCGTCGCGCCAGGCGCCGCAGGCGCCCCACCCAC
>NZ_JAAKZW010000134.1 GCF_011044995.1 Streptomyces mesophilus
AACCCACCCAAGGAGACCTCAGCATGGGCAAGCTCGACGGACGTGTCGTACTCATCACCGGGGCCGCGCGCGGCCAGGGCGAGCAGGAGGCCCGGCTGTTCGCGGCCGAGGGCGCGCAGGTCGTGCTCGCCGACGTGCTCGACGAGCAGGGCGAGGCGGTCGCCAAGGAGATTGGTGACGGCGCGATATATGTGCACCTCGACGTGAGCCAGGAGGATCAGTGGCAGGCCGCCGTCGCGACCGCCAAGGGGGCCTTCGGGAAGATCGACGGGCTGATCAACAATGCGGGGATCCTGCGCTTCAACGCCATCGTCGACACTCCGCTCGAGGAGTTCATGACGGTCGTCCAGGTCAACCAGGTGGGCGCCTTCCTCGGGATCAAGACCGTCGCGCCCGTGATCGGCGAGGCGGGGGGCGGGACGATCGTGAACACCGCGTCCTACACCGGCCTGACCGGTATGGGCGCGGTCGGCACGTATGCCGCGACGAAGCACGCCATCGTCGGGCTCACCCGGGTCGCCGCCCTGGAGCTCGCCGGCATGAAGATCCGCGTCAACGCGGTCTGCCCGGGTTCGATCGACACCCCCATGGCCAACCCGTCCCAGCTCGACCCCGACGTCGACGCCGAGGAGATGAGCGCCGCCCTCGACGAGCTGTACGGGAAGCTCGTGCCGATGGGGCGGATCGGGAAGGCCAGGGAGGTGGCGGATCTGGCGCTGTTCCTGAGCGGGCCCGACTCCACGTACATCACCGGGCAGCCGTTCGTGATCGATGGGGGCTGGCTCGCGGGTGTGAGCGTGATCTGAGAGCGCGAGCCGGCAGCGCGATCCGGCAGTGCGACCCGGCAGCGCGCGATCCGGCAGTGCAACCGTTCCTGACGGGTCGTCAGTATTGACGGCCCCGTCAGGTGGTGGAACAGTTCGAAGCGTCCGATCTGACGGTGCGTCAGAAAAAGTCGCACGGCAGAGAACGATGCAGAGAACGATGCAGAGAAGATGCAGAGAACGATGAGGGCCGACCGACACAGGACAGCAGGACCGACCGACCAAGGACGGTGAACCTCCGTGGAATTCGGGATATTCGTACAGGGCTACGTGCCCGACACCCGACGATCCGTCGACCCGCAGGCCGAGCACCACGCCCTGATGGACGAGACCGAGTACGTCATCCAGGCGGACAAGTCGGGCTTCAAGTACGCCTGGGCCTCGGAGCACCACTTCCTCGAGCAGTACTCGCACCTCTCCGCCAACGAGGTCTTCCTCGGCTATCTCGCCCACGCCACCGAGCGCATCCACCTCGGCTCCGGCATCTTCAACCCGCTCGCCGCGGTCAACCACCCGGTGAAGGTCGCCGAGAAGGTGGCCATGCTCGACCATCTCTCGCGCGGGCGCTTCGAGTTCGGTACAGGGCGCGGGGCCGGCAGTCACGAGATCCTCGGCTTCCTGCCCGGGATCGACGACATGAACGCCACCAAGGAGATGTGGGAGGAGACCATCGCGGAGTTCCCCAAGATGTTCCTCCAGGAGGAGTACGAGGGGTTCCAGGGCAAGCACTGGTCGCTGCCGCCGCGCAAGGTCTTCCCCAAGCCGTACGGGAAGTCGCATCCGGCCATGTGGTACGCGGCGGGCTCGCCCACCTCGTACGCGATGGCGGCGAAGAAGGGGCTCGGGGTCCTCGGCTTCAGCGTGCAGCGCGTGCAGGACATGGAGTGGGTCCTCGAGCAGTACAAGGGCGCCATCACCGAGGCCGAGCCGGTCGGTGACTTCGTCAACGACAACGTGATGGTGACGACGACCGCGATCTGCGCCGAGACGCACGAGAAGGCGGTCCAGATCGCCATCAACGGCGGGCTCAACCGGCTGCAGTCGCTCGTCTTCTACTACCACGACACCTTCCCCAAGCCCGAAGGGCTGCCCGTCTGGCCGGAGATGCTGCCCGAGTTCAACGAGGAGATCGTCGAACTCCTCATCCAGGAAGAGCTGTTGGTCTGCGGGGATCCGGATGAGGTGCTCCGGCAGTGCAAGCGCTGGGAGCAGGCCGGGGCCGACCAGCTCAGCTTCGGCATT
Organism: Streptomyces mesophilus; assembly: GCF_011044995.1. Lineage (GTDB taxonomy): Bacteria > Actinomycetota > Actinomycetes > Streptomycetales > Streptomycetaceae > Streptomyces > Streptomyces mesophilus. The sequence continues at coordinate 2,067 of NZ_JAAKZW010000134.1, forward strand.
CCGGTCGGGGTGCCCAAGGAGGACGTGCTGACCACGCTGAAGCTCGTCGGCGAGCACGTCATCCCGAAGATCGACACCGATCCCGTGCACCGCACCACAAGGTTCCGGCAGGCGGCCTGACACCTGCCACAAAGCTCCGGCAGGCGGCCTGAGACCTGTCGGCCGAGCGGGGTGGTGTGTCTTCCCGGACCGCACCGTCCCGTACGAACCCGGCCGGGTTCCCGCACGGTGGCGGCCACACCGGGCGGGGCCCGGCCGGGACACAGTCACGATCTCTCGCGGCTGGACCCCACGTACGTACGGAAAGAACGCACCGCACCCGAAGGGAACCGTCATGCTCGACCACCTGATCAAGGGCGCGACCGTAGTCGACGGCACCGGCGCCCCCGCACGCGCACTGGACGTGGGGATCCGGGACGGCCGGATCGCCGTGATCGCCGAGCCCGGGACGATCACCGAAGAGGCGCGGACCAGTGAGGACGCCACCGGCAAGATCCTGTCGCCCGGCTTCGTCGACCCGCACACGCACTACGACGCGCAGCTCTTCTGGGACCCGTACGCGACCCCGTCCCTCAACCACGGCGTCACCACCGTCGCCGGCGGCAACTGCGGCTTCACGCTCGCGCCGCTCAACCCCGCGCACCCCGACGACGCGGACTACACCCGCCGGATGATGTCCAAGGTCGAGGGCATGTCCCTGGTCGCGCTCGAAGAGGGCGCGCCCTGGAACTGGTCGGGTTTCGGCGACTACTTGAACGCGCTCGACGGCCGTATCGCGGTCAACGCCGGGTTCATGGTGGGGCATTGCGCGATACGCCGGTACGTGATGGGCGAGGACGCGGTCGGCGGTCAGCCCACCGAGGAGCAGATGCAGCAGATGCTGGACCTGCTGCACACCGCGATGGACGAGGGCGCGTGGGGTCTGTCCACCACGCAGTCCTCCACGCACTCCGACGGCAACGGGAAGCCGGTCGCCTCGCGGCACGCGAAGCGCGAAGAGCTGATCGCGCTGTCGCGGGCCGTCGGTGAGCACGAGGGCACCCAGCTCGAGGCGATCGTGGCGGGCTGTCTGGACCAGTTCAGCGATGAAGAGATCGATCTGTTCGTGGACATGACGGCGGCCGCGGGCCGGCCGCTCAACTGGAACGTCCTGACCATCGACGCCTCCGTCCCCGAGCGCGTCCCGCGCCAGCTCGTCCCCTCCGAGCGCGCCCGCAAGGCCGGCGGCCGGATCGTGGCGCTCACCATGCCGATCCTCGCGCCCATGAACATGTCGCTCGGCACCTTCTGCGCCCTCAACCTCATCCCCGGCTGGGGCGAGATCCTCGCGCTGCCGATCCCCGAGCGGATCGAGAAGCTGCGCGATCCGGACGTACGGGCCGAGATGCTGAAGCGGGCCGACTCCAAGGAGGCGGGCGTCTTCCGGCGGCTCGCCAACTTCGGGCGGTACGTCATCGGCGACACGTACTCCAAGGAGAACGAGGGCCTCACCGGCCGCGTCGTCAACGACATCGCCGCCGAGCGCGGCCAGGACGCCTTCCAGTGCCTGGTCGAGATCTGCGCCAACGACGAGATGCGTACGGTCCTTTGGCCGATGCCCACCGACAACGACCCGGACTCCTGGGAGCTGCGCAAGCAGGCCTGGGAGCACGAGGACATCATGCTCGGCGGCTCGGACGCCGGCGCCCATCTGGACCGCATGTGCGGAGCCCCGTACACCACCCGTTTCATCGGTGACTGTCTGCGCGGCCGCAAGCTGACCAGCCTGGAGAAGGCGGTCAGGATGCTCACCGACGACCCGGCGCAGCTGTTCGGTCTGATCGACCGCGGCCGGATCCAGGAGGGCTACTTCGCCGATCTGGTCCTGTTCGACCCCGAGAAGATCGACGCCGGGAAAGCGACTCTGGTCCACGACCTGCCCGGCGACAGCCCCCGGCTCGACTCCAAGGCCCTCGGCATCAACGCCGTCTGGGTCAACGGTGTCGAGGCCATCCGTGAGGACGTGGTGACCGGGGCCGTTCCCGGCAAGGTGCTGCGTTCCGGCCAGGACACGAGGACGGTGTCGACCAAGTGAGCGATGCGCAGCGCCTGTTCATAGGCGGCGAGTGGGTGGAGCCCGAGGGCGGCCACTACGAAGTGATCAACCCGGCGACCGAGGAGGTCGTCGGGCTCGCCCCTGAGGCGTCACGGTCGCAGGTGTACGAGGCGGCCGCGAAGGCGCGTGAGGCCTTCGAGACGTGGTCGCGTACATCGCCCGAGGAGCGGGCGGCCGTGTTGCAGAAGGCCGCGGACCACATCCAGGCCCATGCGGGGGAGTACGCCGAACTCGCCCGCGCCGAGACCGGTGCCACGACCGGGACGGCGCGCGGGATGCAGGTCGCCGTCGGTACGGCGCGCTTCAAGCGGTACGCGAAGGGCGCCTTGGAGCCGACCGAGCACGCGCTGCCGCCGCAGATCAACGAGGCGGGCCCGATGGGCAAGGCGGGCGCGTTCGGCGCGCTCGAAGTGCGCCAGCCGGTCGGGGTCGTCACCTGCATCACCTCGTACAACAATCCCTGGGCGAACCCGGCGGGCAAGGTGGCGCCGGCGCTCGCGATGGGCAACACGGTCCTCGTGAAGCCCGCGCCGCAGGATCCGCTGTCCGTCTACCGGATGGCCGAGGCACTGGAGGCGGCGGGGGCGCCGGCAGGTGTCGTGAACGTGGTCTCCGGTACGTCCGTCGAGGTCGGGCAGGCGGCCGTCGACTCCCCGGACGTCGACATGGTCAGCTTCACGGGGTCGACGTCGGTGGGGCAGGCGATCGGCGAGGTGTGCGGCCGCACCATGAAGCGCCAGCTCATGGAGCTCGGCGGCAAGGGTGCCGCGATCGTGTTCGAGGACGCGGACCTGGACTCGGCGATGATGGGCATCGGGACGACGTACGCGTTCTACAGCGGGCAGATCTGCACGGCCCCGACGCGTGTTCTCGCCCATCGCTCGATCTATGAGCAGCTGCTCGAGAAGCTCACGCAGTACATCGGCTTCATGAAGGTCGGCGATCCGGCCGTGCAGGGCACGGTCGTCGGACCGGTGATCTCCGCCGCGCACCGCGACCGTGTGGAGTCCTTCATCGAGCTGGGCAGGAAGGAAGGCGCCCGGGTCGTGGCGGGCGGCGAGCGGCCGGCGATGGACCGCGGCTTCTACGTGGCCCCGACGCTCTTCGCGGACTGCACCAACGACATGCGGATCGTGCGCGAGGAGATCTTCGGCCCGGTCGTCGTGGTCGTCCCCTTCGACGACGAGGACGAGGCGATCCGGCTCGCGAACGACAGCGACTACGGGCTCCTTTCGTACGTGTGGTCCGGCGACGTGGCCCGCGCCTTCCGCGTCGGCCGCCGGCTCAGGTCCGGTGGCGTCGGCATCAACACCATCGGCCGCAACATGGAGGCGCCCTTCGGCGGCTTCAAGCAGTCCGGGGTGGGCCGCGACTGCGGGTCGTACGCGCTGGCGGCGTACAGCGAACTGCAGTCGGTGGTGTGGACGACCTAGCCGGACGACGGCCCGAGGAACAGACGGCACAGGAAAATTCTGAACCCGTATAAAACGGGCAGCCCTGCGGTTTCCGCACCCCGGAAACCCCCGGAATTCAGCCTTCCGCAAGCTCGTGACCTGCACTTCACGGGCCGGGGGCATGGAAACCGCAGGGCTTAACGTCCTGTTCATGACCCAGGTGGATGCCCGGCCCCAGGCCGGAGACACGGCCGCCCCCTCTCAGGGCGGCGTACGAGGCAAGGGCCTCGGCGGTAACTCGGTCGGCCTGGTCGGCGGAGCCGTCATCGGCGTCTCGACCGTCGCGCCCGTCTACTGCCTGACGGCCACGCTCGGCCCGACCGTCGGTGAGGTCGGCGTGCAGATGCCCGCGATCTTCCTCGCCGGGTTCCTGCCGATGCTGCTCGTCGCGTTCGCCTACCGCGAGCTGAACCGGGCGGTCCCCGACTGCGGCACCTCCTTCACCTGGTCCGTGAAGGCCTTCGGGCCGCGCGTCGGCTGGATGTGCGGCTGGGGTCTGCTGATCGCCACGGTGGTGGTCCTGTCCAACCTGGCGGGTGTGGCCACCTCTTTCTTCTGGCTGCTCGCGGGCGAGGCGACGTCCAGCGCGGACGTGGCCGCACTGGACGACAACAAGGCCGTCCACATCCTCACCACGCTGGTCTTCATCGCCCTGGCCACGGCCGTCAGCTACCGCGGCATGACCGCCACGAAGTGGCTCCAGTACACGCTCGTCGGGCTGCAGCTCGCCGTGATCGTGCTGTTCGCCGTGATGGCCGTCGCCAAGTCCGGTGAGATCGCGGGCTCCCTGGACTTCTCCTGGTCCTGGATGAACCCGTTCGCCGTGGACTCCTTCGCCGCGTTCACCGCGGGCCTGTCCCTGTCGATCTTCATCTACTGGGGCTGGGACGCCTGTCTGTCCATCAACGAGGAGTCCACCGGCAGCGCCCGCACCCCGGGCCGCGCCGCGATGCTCGCCATGGTCGTGATCGTCGCCTCGTATCTGCTCGTCGCCATCGCGACCCAGATGTACGCGGGCGTCGGCGACAAGGGCACGGGCCTCGGCAACCCGGACACCGCGGACAACGTGTTCGCCACCCTCGCCGAGCCGATCATGGGCTCGGGCCTGGGCATCCTGCTCTTCGTCGCCGTCCTCGCGTCGGCGGCCGCGAGCCTGCAGACCACGTTCATCCCCGTCGCCCGTACGGTCCTCGCGATGTCGACGTACGAGGCGCTGCCCGCCACGTTCGCGAAGGTCCACCCGCGCTTCCAGACCCCGGGCCGGGCCACGATCGCGGCCGGCGTGGCCACCGGTGTCTTCTACAGCGTGATGACCGTGCTCAGCGAGAACGTCCTGGTCGACACCATCTACGCGCTCGGCCTCATGATCTGCTTCTACTACTCGATCACGGCCTTCGCCTGCGTCTGGTTCTTCCGCCGCGAGCTGCGCCGCTCGCCCCGCGACCTCCTGGTCAAGGGCATCCTGCCGGGCCTCGGCGCCCTGATGCTGACCGCCGTCTTCGCCCAGACCCTCTACGACATGTGGGACCCGGCGTACGGCAGCGGCTCCTCGGTGCTCGGCGTCGGCTCGGTGTTCGTCATCGGCGTGGGGCTGCTGCTCCTGGGCCTGGTCATCATGCTGGTCACGTCGTGGCGCAGCCCGGCGTTCTTCCGCGGCGAGGTCCTGACGAAGGAGACGCCGGCGCTGGTCGTCGAGGACTGATCAGGACGGGGTAGGACCTGGAGTCGGGACGGTCAGCTCCCGGCCGCGGCGCCCTGCGCCGCAGCCGCCCGGAAGGTGCGGCGGTAGGCCGCCGGAGTCGTGGCCAGGGTCCGGTGGAAGTGCTGGCGGAGGCTGTCCGCGCTGCCGAGGCCGCTGCGGTCGGCGACCGTGTCCACGCCGAGGTCGGTGGTCTCCAGGAGTTCGCGGGCCCGGGCCAGACGCTGCTGGTTGAGCCACTTCAGAGGCGTGACGCCCAGCTCGGCGGCGAAGTGGCGGCCGAACGTCCGGGTGCTCATGCCCGCCCGCGAGGCCAGTTCGCCGATGGTCAGGGGCCGGTGGAGGCGGGCGAGCGCCCAGTCGAGGACCGGGCCGAGGCCCTGGGCGGACGCCTGGGGAGCGGGGCGCGGCGGCGCGTACTGGGTCTGGTCGCCCTCGCGGTGCGGCGCGACCACCATCCGGCGGCTGACCTCCGCCGCCGCTGCCGTGCCGTAGTCGCCGCGCACGATATGCAGACACAGGTCGATGGCGGCGGCCGTGCCCGCGCTGGTGAGGACCGCGCCGTCGTCCACGTACAGGGAACGGTCGTCCACCTGGACCGCGGGATGCCGGCGTCGCAGCTCCTCGGCGTACATCCAGTGCGTGGCGGCCCGGCGCCCGTCGAGCAGACCGGCCGCGGCGAGCACGAACGCGCCCGAGCAGAGCGAGGCGATCCGCGCACCGCGCCCGTGCGCCGCGCGCAGGGCGTCGAGCAGGGCGGCCGGGGGCTCGTAGCCGTCCATCATGCAGGCCGGGACCACGATCAGATCCGCGTCGCGCAGCGCTTCGAGACCGTGCTCGGCCGCCAGGCTCAGGCCGCCCGGCGCGTGCTGGCGGCCGCCGGGTGCGGTGCTGCACAGCGTCAGCTCGTACCCCTCGCCGGCGAAGACGGCGCACGGCACCGCCAGCTCGAACAGGGAGGTCTCCTCGAGCAGGGTCACGACCACGCGCACAGCCATGACGTCGAATCTACGCAACGCCATGGCGTAAATCTAGAGGACCCTGACGTTTTCGCCAATGGTGTGGGGGCGCCCCGGGCCCGACGGTGGATACATGGCTTGGACATCACGCACCTCACTCGACGGACCGGGGCAGCGCCTCGCGGTCGCGGGGATCTCCGCGATCGGGGTGACCTTCGGTTTCGCCCGGTACGGATACGGGCTCTTCCTGCCCGAACTGCGCGCCGAGTTCGGACTCTCCGTCTCGCTGCTCGGCCTGATCGGCAGCGCCACCTACGTCGGCTATCTGGTCGCGCTCCTGACGGTCGGCGCCCTCGTCGGCCGGTTCGGACCGCGCCCGCTCGTCGTCGCCGGCGGGCTCTGCGCCACCGTGGGCATGGGCTGTGTGGCCCTCGCCCAGGGGCCGGGGCTGCTGATCGCCGGACTGGTCCTGGCGGGCACGAGCTCGGGCTGGGCCTGGGTGCCCTACTCGGACGCGGTCGACCGGATGGTGCCCGCAGGGCGGCGCGAGCACGTCATGGGCGCCATCTCCAGCGGCACGGCCTTCGCGGTCGTGCTCGCGGGCCCGCTGGCGCTGCTCGCCCACGGGACGGGCTGGCGGTACGCCTGGCTGGCCTTCGCGCTCGCCGCCCTGGCGTCGACGGTCTACAACGCCCGGGTGCTGCCCGGGGGTTCGGCCGCACACAAGCCGGGGCGCGGCGGTGCCGGTCGTGTGACGTACCGGCGCAGCGCCGTGCCGCTGTTGCTCACGGCCGTCGTGTACGGCGTGGTCGGCACCGTGTACTGGTCGTTCGCCGTCGAGCTGATCTCCGGATCCACGGACACCGGCACGGCCACCGCCCCGCTGTTCTGGTCCCTGATGGGCGCGGTCGGCATGGCAGGCGCGCTGACGGGTCACGCCATCGCCCGCTTCGGGCTGCGCCGGGTGCACGCCGGGCTGTTCCTCGGGATCGCCGCCGCGGTCGCGCTGCTCGGCCTCGCGCCCGGCGCACTGCCCGCGGTCGCGCTGTCGGCCCTGCTGTACGGCCCCTGCTTCATGGCCGGATCCGGACTGCTCGCCGTGTGGAGCCACCGCGTCTTCCCCGAGCGGCCCGCCGCCGGTTTCACCGTCACCGTGTTCTTCCTCGGGCTCGGCACGATCGCCGGACCCGCGCTGCTCGGCGCCTTCGCCGAACTCCACGGTCTGCGCGCCGCGTTCCTGCTCACGGCGGCCGTCACGCTGCTCGCCCTGCTGTGCGCGCCCCGTTCCCGAGGCGTACGCGACCGTCGGCCAAACGTGCGCCGCTCGGCCCACCCGCCCGTGTGTCCCCGCCCGTCGCCGTCGCACTCTGGACGATCGTGACCTCCTACCCCCGAGGCCGGGCCCCGATCACCCCGCCCGGTGCGACAGGAGGCGCCCATGTCCACGACCCTGGTGAAGGCCGCGCCCACGCCGCCCGCCCGGCACCGGCCCGCCTGGACCTCCGCCGCCCACGCCGTCGGCTGGTACGCGGCGGCCCGGCTGACCGGACTGCTCGTGGCCGTCGTGGCGGCGGCCGCCACCGGCCGGGGTCCGCGGACCGCGCTCGGTGCCTCCTGGGACTCCGTGCACTACCTGTCGATCGCGGCGCACGGATACCGCACCTGGTACGTGACCGGGAGCGGGCTCACGTACAGCGATCTCGCCTTCTTTCCGCTCTATCCCGCGCTGATCCGGGCGGGCTCGGCGGTCCTCCCGCTGTCGCCCGTCGACACCGCGCTGCTGATCTCCGCGGTCGCGGGGTGCGTGGCCGCATGGGGGATCCACTCGGTGGTCCGTATGGTCGCCGGGCCGCGGACGGCGACCGTCGTGGTGGTGCTCTGGGCGCTGCTGCCGCACGCGATCGTCCTGACCACCGCCTACACCGAGGCGCTGTTCATCGCGCTGTGCGCGTGGGCGCTGCACGCCCTGCTGCGTGAGCGGTATCTGCTCGCCGGCGGCCTCGCCGTCGCCGCGGGACTGACCCGGCCCAGCGGCCTCGCGGTGATCGCGGCGGTCGTCACCGCGGCCGTGCTCGCCCGCCGCGACCGCCGCGCCTGGGCGGGCGCGCTGATCGCGCCGCTCGGCTGGCTCGCGCATGTGGCCTGGGCGGGGGCCCGCACCGGGCGGCCGCTGGGCTATCTGGACATCCAGGCGAAGTGGGGGTCGCACTTCGACTTCGGGTACGGCACGCTGCGCTTCGCCGCCCATCTGCTGCTCACCCGCGAACAGCCGCTGTTCTACGGGGCGATGCTCGTGGTGGCGGCGGCGGTCGTGGCGTTCGTGCTGCTCGTAAGGGGAGCGCTCAGGCAGCCGGACAGCCTGCCGCCTGTGCTGCTCGTCTACACGGCGGTCCTGCTGGCCCTGGCCGTCGGGCAGACCGGCAACTGGGGCTGCAAGGCCCGCATGCTGCTGCCCGCCTTCCCGCTGCTGCTGCCCGCGGCGGCCGCGCTGTGCCGCGCCCGGCGGACGGCCGCGTACGCCACGGTGACGGTGCTCGCCGTCGTGTCCGTGGCGTACGGGGCGTATCTCGTGGTGTTCGCCGGGAAGCCGCTCTGAGCGGCCGCTCGGAACAACCCTGCGGGTCAATACACCTGGCGCCCGAGGAAGATCGGGTTGGTGAACGCGGCCAACGGGCCCGGCAGTTGCGGGACCTGGGGCGCGCGCCGCACTTCGGCCCGTACATACGAGGCGTACGAAGCCGTGGTCCGCCACTCGGCCGTCAGCGTGCCCGACTCGGGGACCGTCGCGCTCGTGAACAGCGTGCCCTGGTCCGTCACGAAGCGCAGGGTGCAGCCCGGTACTCCCTTCGCCTCCAGGCGGACGGTGACCGGATCGTCGCGGTCCACGGCGAGCCGCTCGCCGATGCCGGCGTGCTTGCCGCGGCCGCCCGCGGCGGAGAAGTCCAGGGACACCGCGGCCGATTCGGCGATATAGCTGCGACCCGCCTTGATGCCCGCCAGGATCGCCTCGCGGGTCAGATCGTCGGCGAGCACCACGGTCTGGGGGGTGCCGATGCGGTCGTTGGGGGTGTGGGCGTCGCTGCTGCCCATCGCCGGGGTCCAGGTGCCGCGGTTCGCCTGAAGGGTGTTGTCCCAGGACTGGAGCGACACCTCGTCGTCGGGGGTGAAGGGGCCGTTCCACACCTCCACCGCGTCCGCCTCGCCGAAGCCGAACTTCCAGTTGCAGCCGATGCACGTGGCGTGCGGATGGGCCGGGACGACCAGACCGCCCGCCCGCCGGACCTCGCGCGCGTAGTGGCCGAACCGGTTGTCGCGGGCGCGGTAGCGCCAGTCCACGAACGTGCCCGGGTCCATGCCGAGCGCCACGATGTGGCCGTTGCGGGTGGTGATCTCCTCACCGGTGAGGATCAGGAGGTCGTCGCCGGCCTCCGGGGCCCAATGGGCGTGCGCCGCATGGGTGTTGTGCTCGGAGGAGTTGATGAAGTCGAGGCCGGCCGCGCGGGCGGCCGCGGCGATCTCGGCGAGCGTGCGCTTCCCGTCGGAGTACCAGGAGTGCATATGGCAGTCGCCCCGGTACCAGGCACGGCCCCGCCCCTTCGCGCGCTCCGGCGGATACGTGGGCTTCGGAGTCGGCTCCTGCTCCCCGTACTTGAGCGTGATCGTCACCTCGTACGGGAGTCCCTGCGGCGCGACCGTGTACGGACCCAGCGCGATGTTCCACGTGCCGGGGCGGATGCGCCCGGGGATGTAGCCGGGTGTCGCGTCGTCGGAACGGATGAAGAACTCGGTGCGCGCACCACCCGACCAGCCGCGGAAACCGCGTCCGCCGAGCTCGGTGCCGCGCTCGTCGAAGATGCCGATGTCGAGTGCGTTGCCCGCGGTGCCCGTAGGGACGGGCAGCTTCTCGTACGTGTACGCGACGTGGATCTCGCGCACCCCGCCCGGCACCTGGACGGGCAGATAGACGAAGTCGGGGGACCCGGTGGGCAGCGTGCCGCGCACCACCTTGGTCTCCTCGCCGGCCTTGTCGGATTTGTCGGAGGGGTCGCGCTCCTCGGCGCTCGCGAAGGTCACGGTGCCCAACGTAAGCGCGGTCGCGGTGCCCGTCACCAGCAACGCGCGTCTGCCCATGAGGTGTTCACCGCCGTGACCGGACGCGTGCTCCGTGCAGTTCCCGCTGTCGTGTTCCGTGCACATGCCGTCGGCTCCTTCGGCTCGGAGGATCTCGGAGGGTGTCGGATGTGATGCGTGGTCCTGGAGCAACCCTCGTATTGAGCCGTGAACCGCGGGGCAAGGGAAGGGGGCCGGATGATTGCGGGCCGGCGCCCCCTGGCACACGGGCGGGCCGGCCGCCCTCGGACGGCCGGCCCCACCCTGTGCCCGGTCAGGCGCGGAAGCGCGGACCGATCTCCCTGGTCTCCTCGCCGGAGCCGCACTCGCCGCCCCACGTGGCGGTGCTGATCCTGGCCCTGCCGGGGAAGCTCGCGTAGGAGTCGGCGTCCGCCGCGGATCCGGTGCTGTAGTGCAGACAGCCCTTGACCGTCGCGTACCAGCCGTCGCCGTACGAGATGATCCCCTTGTAGCGGATGTGGTCGGCGCCGGTCTGAGCCCGGCCGTTGTTGAACAGCGACTTGACCTTGTAGCCGGTGGCGGTCCAACTTCCTTCCGTCTTACGGACGATGGATCCGCTCAGCCCGGTCCCGTCGTACGCGCAGACATACCCGGACGGGCAGCCCTTGACGGTGCTGTTACCGGCCTGGGCCGTGCCCGGAACCGCCACGAGCGCCGCGGCCGCGGCGGTGGTGGCCGCGGCGGCCGTCCAGGCGCGCAGGTGCTTGGCCATGATGTCCCCCGTTTTCCCCTGAAGTCGGGGCATGCCCGCCAACAGGTCGCTTGCGTTGTTCGACCGGTTTCACGCTAGGGGGAGTCCGGGGCGGAACGGTACTCGTAACTCCTAGGCCCCCGAAGGGAACCGGATCTCTATGGACTTGCCAGGGCCCACCGGTTAGGAAGCCCCATGCGTATCTCAGCGACCTTGTACCTGACGGACGAGACCATCACCCCCGTACGTCTGGCGCGGGAGCTGGAGGAACGGGGCTTCGCGGGGCTGTATCTGCCCGAGCACACGCATATCCCCGTATCGCGGGAATCGCCCTATCCCGGCGGGGAGATGCCACCCGAGTGCGCCCGGATGCTGAGTCCCTTCGTGGCGCTCGCGCAGGCCGCCGCCGTGACGTCCCGTATCGGACTCGGCACCAACATCACGCTCGTCGCCCAGCACGATCCGGTCGACCTCGCCAAACAGATCGCCACCCTGGACCACCTGAGCGCGGGCCGCCTCACCCTCGGCATCGGTTATGGCTGGAATCGCGAGGAGGCCGCGGACCACGGGGTCCACTGGCCGACGCGCCGCGCTCTCGTACGGGACCGGATGGCGCTGATGCGGGCGCTGTGGTCCGAGGAACCGACCGCGTACGAGGGCGAGTTCGGGCGCGTGCAGGCGAGCGATGTGCATCCGAAGCCGGTGCGCGCACCCCGTGCCCGCAAGGGCGGGCCGCCGCTCGCCGGGCCGCGGACGCTGATCGGGGGTGCGCCCGGGCCCCGCCTTCACGGGGAGATCGCGGACTTCGCGGACGGGTGGATGCCGGTCGGGGGCAGCGGGCTGGGCGCGCGGCTGGGGGAGTTGCGCGGTGTCTGGGCGGAGGCGGGCCGGACGCCCGAGGACCTGTACGTCGCGGTCACCGCGGTCGTGCCCGAGGCCGGAAAGCTGGAGCACTACGAGGGGTTGGGCGTGGACGAGGTGATCCTGCAGTTGCCGGCGCGCGGGGAGGCCGAGGTCCTGAAGGTCCTCGACGATTTCGGGCGGTACCTGTGAAGGGGCGGGGTCTTTGTGATCAAGGGCTCTCGACCCGTTGTCGGCCCACGCTCGTATGCTCGATCCATGACTGATCAGCAGCCGGCAGACGAGTCCGCAGGCCCCACGGCGAATGCGATGCGCCGCGCGCTCAGGCGTGCGCGCGACGGTGTGGCGCTCGACGTCACCGAGGCGGCCGTGCTGCTGCAGGCGCGCGGGGATGACCTGGCGGATCTCACCGCTTCCGCCGCGCGGGTGCGGGACGCGGGGCTCGAGGCCGCGGGGCGGCCCGGGGTCATCACGTACTCGAAGAGCGTGTTCATCCCGCTCACCCGCCTGTGCCGGGACAAATGCCACTACTGCACCTTTGTGACCGTGCCGGGCAAGCTGCGCCGGGACGGGCACGGGATGTTCATGTCCCCGGACGAGGTCCTGGACGTCGCGCGGCGCGGGGCCGAACTGGGCTGCAAGGAAGCCCTGATCACCCTCGGCGACAAGCCGGAGGACCGCTGGCCCGAGGCGCGCGAGTGGCTCGACGCGCACGGCTATGACGACACCATCGCGTACGTACGGGCCATCTCGATCCGGATCCTGGAGGAGACGGGTCTGCTGCCGCACCTCAACCCCGGGGTCATGACCTGGACCGACTTCCAGCGGCTCAAGCCGGTCGCGCCCTCCATGGGCATGATGCTGGAGACGACCGCGACCCGGCTGTGGTCCGAGCCGGGGATGCCGCACTACGGGTCGCCCGACAAGGAACCAGCGGTGCGGCTGCGGGTGTTGGAGGACGCGGGCAGGTCCTCCGTGCCGTTCACCAGCGGGCTGCTCATCGGGATCGGGGAGACGTACGAGGAGCGCGCCGAGTCGCTGTTCGCGCTGCGGCGCGTGGCCCGCTCGTACCACGGCATCCAGGAGCTGATCATCCAGAACTTCCGCGCCAAGCCGGACACGGCGATGCGCGGAATGCCGGACGCCGAGCTGGACGAACTGGTCGCGACGGTCGCCGTCGCGCGCCACATCATGGGCCCCTCGGGCAATCTGCAGGCGCCGCCGAACCTGATCGCGGGGGAGTACGAGCGGCTGATCGGCGCGGGCATCGACGACTGGGGCGGGGTCTCGCCGGTCACGATCGACCATGTGAACCCGGAGAAGCCCTGGCCGCAGCTGGACGAACTGACGGCGCGCTCGGCCGAGGCGGGCTTCGAGCTGCGCGAACGCCTGTGCGTGTACCCGGAGTTCGTGACCCGGGGCGAGCCCTGGCTGGACCCGCGGGTCCTTCCGCACGTACGGGCGCTGAGCGACCCGGCGACCGGGCTCGCGGTGCCGGACGCGCCGGTCGTGGGCCGGCCCTGGCAGGAGCCCGACGAGGGCTTCACCTCCGCCGGGCGCACCGATCTGCACACCACCATCGACACCGAGGGCCGCACCGGCGACCGGCGCGAGGACTTCGACGAGGTGTACGGCGACTGGGAGGCGCTGCGGGAGGCGGCGGCGCCCGGAATGGTGCCGTCCCGGATCGACGGGGACGTACGGGCGGCGCTCGCGGTCGCCGCCGACGACCCGACCCGCCTGACGGACTCCGAGGCGCTGGCGCTGCTGCACGCGGACGGCCCCGCGCTCGACGCGCTCACCCGGATCGCGGACGACGTCCGCAAGTCGGTGACCGGCGACGACGTCACGTACATCGTCACGCGCAACATCAACTTCACCAATGTCTGCTACACCGGCTGCCGCTTCTGCGCCTTCGCCCAGCGCCGCACGGACGCCGACGCGTACACGCTCTCCCTGGACCAGGTCGCCGACCGCGCGGCCCAGGCCTGGGACGTGGGCGCGGTCGAGGTCTGCATGCAGGGCGGCATCCACCCGGACCTGCCGGGCACGGCGTACTTCGACATCGCGCGCGCCGTGAAGAAGCGCGTCCCCGGGATGCACGTCCACGCCTTCTCGCCGATGGAGGTCGTCAACGGGGCCACCCGCACCGGTCTTTCGATACGGGAGTGGCTGACCGCGGCCCGCGAAGCGGGCCTCGACTCCATCCCGGGCACGGCAGCCGAGATCCTCGACGACGAGGTCCGCTGGGTCCTCACCAAGGGCAAGCTGCCCGCGGCCACCTGGATCGAGGTCATCAAGACCGCCCACGAGCTGGGCATCCGCTCCTCGTCCACGATGATGTACGGGCACGTGGACCAGCCGCGGCACTGGCTGGGGCACTTGCGCACGCTGGCCTCGATCCAGCAGGAGACGGGCGGCTTCACGGAGTTCGTGACGCTCCCGTTCATCCACACCAACGCACCCGTCTACCTTGCGGGCATCGCCCGCCCCGGCCCGACGGACCGCGACAACCGCGCCGTGACGGCGATGGCCCGCCTGCTCCTGCACCCGCACATCCCCAACATCCAGACCAGCTGGGTCAAGCTCGGCACCGAGGGCGCGGCGGAGATGCTGCGCTCGGGGGCCAACGACCTGGGCGGCACGCTGATGGAGGAGACCATCTCGCGCATGGCCGGCTCGTCCTACGGCTCGTACCGCTCGGTCAAGGACCTGATCGCCATCGCCTCCGAGGCGGGCCGCCCGGCCCGCCCCCGTACGACGCTGTACGGGGAGGTGCCTGAGGAGCGGGTGCGGGCGGCGGCGGCTTCGGATGGGCATTTGCCGGAGTTGTTGCCGATCGCCGAGTAGCGATCGTTTGCGCGGCGGAAACTGTCTGATCCAATGTCAGTGGCCGTTGTTAACCTCCTCTGACTTCGCAGAACTTGCGGGGTGTGTGCTCAGGGGAGGGGAGTTTGTGAACGGAATGAGAGCGCGAAGATCAGGGTTCGGTGCGGGCTGTCTGGTCGTTGCGACGGTGCTGGGGCTGCCGGGCGCGGCGGTGGCGGCCGAGGAGCCGAATCTGCCGCCGTTGCAGCCGGTGGTCGCGGATCTTCTGACCGGGTTCAAGGCGTGTGAGGCCGGGGGCTCCCGGCCGTTCGTGGGCCAGATCCCGCGTGTGCAGGCGACGTTGTACGACGGCGAGCCACCCAACGAGACCGGCGGCACGACCCCGGTCTCCGGTGAGTTCGAGGCCTGGTGGGAGGGAGCCGACGGGGCTGAGCAGCGTCGTACGTACACCACGTACACGTCCTACTCGGGCCATCGGTTCGACTGGCAGCTGCCCGCGGACCTTCCGGCTGACACCGTGATCTCGTGGCGGGTCCGCGTGAACGACGGGCAGGTGGTGTCACCTTGGAGCGATGAGGGTGCGGGAACGGCGTGCGAGTTCGTCTACGACGACGAGAATCCGCAGCCGCCGACCGTGCAGTCCGATGAGTATCCCGAAGAGGTGTGGACGGACGGCCAGGGCGTCTACGGCACGTTCACCGTGGACTCACCGTCCGACGACGTCGTCGAGTACGGGTACAGCTTTCTCGGCGGTCCGTTGGAGACGGTGAAGGCAGACGGCCTGGGCGGGAAGGCCTCCATCAGACACCTGCCCCTGACCAACGGTTCGGACCGGCTCACTGTCTACTCGGTGGACAGGTCAGGGCGCCGCAGCGCGTCGGAGACCTACTACTTCTACGTCGCACGCGGCCGCGCCCCGGTCGCCCAGTGGAAGCTGGCCGACGCCCAGGGCTCGAAGCAGGCCGCTGCCGAGACCGGGCCGGTGGCCCGCGCCGGCGTGGGGGTGACTTTTGGTGCGCCCGCTCTGGAAGGCACCGACTTGACGACGACCGCCGCTCTGGACGGCACCGGCCACGGATTCCTCACGCCGGATGTCTCCGTCGTCGACACGACCAAGACCTTCGCGGTGAGCGGCTGGGTCCGGCCCGGGCGCACGGATCGTGCCATGACGCTCGCGTCCCAGGACGCCGGCCAGGCGCCGGGCTTCACACTGGGGCTCCGGGCGCCGGGCGGATCTCCCGTCTGGTCCTTCGACTTCGGCGGCGCGCGCGTGACCGGTGGTGCTCCGGAAACCGGAGAGTGGGCCCACGTCCTCGGCTTGTACGACGCGGAGACGGGTCTGGCCCAGCTCTACGTGAACGGCAAGCCCGTCGGCGGCGGACAGCAGGCCGAAGCCTCCGCCACGACCGGCAACTTCCAGATCGGCCGCGTCCGCGGCAAGGAGGGCTACCGCGACCGCTGGCAGGGCGAGATCGGCAACGTACGCGTGCACGACCGGGTCGTGGTACCGGAGGAGCTCGAGCGGCTCTCCCTCCGCAACCCGGTCGAGCGGGGCCACTGGGCGCTGGAGGCGGTGGACGCGGACAGCAGCCCGGAGCTGCACGGGGGCCAGGCGTTGACCGTAGGTGGGGGTGCTTCTTTGTACCGCCTTCCGAGCGATGCCTGCGACCCGGGTGTGGACCCGGAGTGCATCCCACTGCCTGCGCCGCTGGTCGGTGACGGGCACCTCGACCTGGACGGCGAGACGGGATACGCCGCCACACAGGCACCGGCCGTGGACACCGGCGACAGCTTCAGTGTCGGTGTGAGGGTCCGCCTCGCGGACCGGGATGCGGACCGTCCGATGACGGTGCTCTCGCAGGGCGGTGAGCACCAGGACGCGTTCAAGGTGCGCTATCTGCCGGCCACTCACGAATGGCAGTTGGTCGTGACCGACGCGGATGCTCCCGGCGCCGGCGAGACGGTGGTCAGTCATCGCGCGGCGCAGGACGGCGGCGTGGGCGACGGACGCTTTCTGACCGTGGTCTACGACGATGCGGCCGACCGGATCGCGCTCTACATGGACGGTCACAGCAATGACGAGGCGTCGGCCACCCTGGCGAAGACCTGGAAGAGCGAGGGTCCGCTCCAAGTGGGCCGGGCGAAGACGGCCGACGGCTGGGGCGAGTATCTGCACGGCTCGGTGGACGAGGTGCGTGCCTACTCCGGGGCCCTGACCGAAGGCCAAATCGCCTTCCTGGGCGCGGGAAGCGACTTCACCCCGCAGTGACACAGGCGCACGCGGGGTGGTGCCCACCCTCGGAATTCCGAGGGTGGGCACCACCTTTGGTGCGTTGCCCGGACCGCCTACTGCCGCGCGTAGATCCGCCCCGCCAGATCCACCCCCGTCACCGCGCCGTCCGCGTCCCGCGAGAAGTAGCCGAGCTGGCCCGCGAGTGCGCCGTCCGTGACGCGGTACTCGTCCTCGCGTCCGGCGAGCAGGGCGATCCGGGCTGCCGCGAGGTCCGGCGGCAGGTCGTCGCCGGAGACGGCGCGGATCTCCGGCTTGATCTCGACGGCCAGGGTGAGCCGGCCGCCGTCCGCGACGATGTCGACGTTCATCACGTCGTTCGCGTACCGGCCCGCCAACTCCCTCGCCAGCGCGTCGTCGTACGGCAGCACCTGGCGCGGCGGTTCGGCGAGGCCCAGCAGATGCTCGAGCGCCCACGACGAGACCTGCTGCCCGAACGTGTAGCCGTCGGGGCCGCCGTTCGCGAGGACCACCACCGCGAAGTTCCGTTCGGGGACGAGCAGATGCTCGGCGAACTGGCCGTTGCCCGAACCGCCGTGCCCCGCCGTGAGCACACCGTCGACGGTGCGCAGATACCAGCCGATCCCGATCCCGTCACCCATCGAGCTGGCGCGTACCGCGACGGTCTGCTCCCGCATCCGCCGCAGCTCCTCGGGCTTCAACAGGCCCTCGCCGTCGCTGAGATGGAGGCGGGACCAGCGCAGCACATCGCTCACCGTGGACACGAGCCCACCGCCGGGATTGTTGGCCCGGTCGCCTTCGCGGAAGGCCTTCCAGGGGGTGGCCGGGTGCTGGACACCGTCCTCGTCCCGGTTGTGGCCGACGGCGGACTTGCGGATCAGGACCTCGTCGAGCCCGTACACGGTGTCGCGCAGACCGAGCGGCTCGAAGACCAGCGCCCGCATGGCCTGTTCGAAGCCCTGCCCGGTCACGCGCTCGACGATCAGTCCGAGGAGGTTGTATCCGGCCTGGCTGTACGAGGCACGCTCGCCGGGCTTGCAGATCAGCGGCAGCTCGGCCATCTTCGCCACGTATCCCGGCAGGAAGAGCAGATCGTCGCTCTCGCCGGTGTTGATGATCCCCCAGTCGAGCCCGGCCGTATGGTTCAGGAGCTGCAGCACGGTGATCCGCGCGGCCTGCTCCTCGTCGACGAGCCGCAGCTCGGGCACGTAACGCCGTACGGGGGCGGCGAGTTCGACCTTTCCCTGCGCGACCAGGCGCATCACCGCCGTCGCCGTGAACGGCTTCGAGGTCGAGGCGAGCGCGAAGAGCGTGTTCTCGTCGACGGGCCGGGGGTGCTCGATGCTCGTCACCCCGTACGAGGCGTGGACCTCGTGCCCGTCGACGAGGAGTCCGGCCGCGGCTCCCGGAATGCGGAATCCTTCGGCCGCGGTGGTGACGAACGCGGTCAGTTCCTGCTGCACCTTGTCGATGTCGTACGCCATGCGGTGCTTCCCTCCCGACTGTCCGGCCATGAGAGTGCTTCAGCCTGTCATGACCGGACCGCCGGCCCTCGGGGCCGGTCAGCCGAGACGGCTGGTCAGCCGAAGACGGCCGCTCAGCCGAAGACGGCCGTCGGCTCGCCCGTGTACCAGGTGTTGTGGATGGTGAGCCGCCGGATCACCCAGCGTCCGCCGTCCTGCCGTATGAGCTCCACGTCGTACGGGTTCTTCAGGAGTGCATACGTGGAGTGGTCCGCGGTCAGCAGGTGCTGGGCCTCGACCAGGGCGGTGAGCCGGGCCGTGTCGCCGTCGATCGCGATCCGCGGGTTGGTGATCTGGTGGGTGGTGTCCACGCGGCCGGTGAACAGCCCGAGGATGGTGGTGACGATGGTGTCCCGCCCGGCCATCACCGGCGGCGCGCCGCCCCACTTCGCGGCGGCAGGGCGGAAGTCGAGCTCGGCGTCCTCGGCGAAGGCCGAGGCGAACAGGTCCTTGTCCTTGAGGTCCTGCCCGAGCCCGAACCGGTACAGGGCGTCGAGGATCTCGGTACGGTCCCGCAGCTCGGCGACAACGGCGGTGGCGTCGTCGTGCGCGGGGGCGGTGAGGGCGGCGGTGGTGGTGACGAACATGGCGGGGTGCTCCTTCGCGGGTGAGGCGGTGGCTCCGGGGCCGTGGCTCTGGGGCTGTGGCTCCGGCGTTCCTGGGCACCACTGATCCTGCTGAGGGCCGCCCGGCCCATCAATCGGCCTCTGTGCAACGATCGTTAAGCCAGACTCAACGATGCCGAAAGGAGGGGCGGTCATGCTGGAACGGCACGAGCTGGACGCCTTCCTCACGCTCGCCGAGGAACTGCACTTCGGCCGCACGGCCGAGCGGCTGCACGTCTCGACGGCCCGGGTCAGCCAGACGATCGCCAAACTGGAACGCCGTATCGGAGTCCGCCTCTTCGACCGCACGAGCCGCCGTGTCGAACTGTCGCCCGTCGGCGTGGAGTTGGCGGCCTCCGTACGGCCGGCCTGGGAGCAGATCACCGCCTCCGTCGAACGGGCCGTCGCGGCGGGCCGCGGCCTGACGGGCGTCCTCGCCGTCGCCTTCGTGGGACCCGCGGCGGGCCAACTCGTGGTGGGCATCGCCCAGACCTTCCGCGCACAGCACCCGGACTGCGAGGTCCGCATCCGCGAGGCCCAGCTCACGGACGTCGTGCCGTGGCTGCGGGCGGGCGAGGCCGACCTGGCGCTCACCCGCCACCCGATGGACGAGGAGGGCCTGGTCGCGGGCCCGGTCCTGGTGACGGAGGCCCGCATGCTCGCGGTCCCGGCGGGCCACCCGTTCACCCGCCGCGCTTCCGTCCCGGCCGAGGACCTCTCCCGCGTCACCCTCCTCCGGCTCCCCACGTCCCTGCCACCCTCCCTGCGCGACGACCTGTCCCCACCCCGCACCCCTGCGGGCACCCCCATCGAACCCGGCCCCACAGCCGCCACCTTGAACGAACTCCTCACCCTGGTGGGCGCGGGAGCGGGCACAGCCCTGGTCGGCGCCCACACCCGCCGCTACTTCACCCGCCCGGACGTCGCGTACGTCCCGGTGGAGGGCGCGGACCCGGTGAGGTGGGGCCTGGTGTGGCCCACGGCCACGGAATCCGCCCGCGTC
>NZ_JAAKZW010000135.1 GCF_011044995.1 Streptomyces mesophilus
GTCCGGGGGGTCCGGGGCGTGCGGGGCCTTCGTGCCTCGGCCCCGGGACAAACCCTTCGTGTCCCGGCCCCGGCCCGGAATCGAGCCCGGCCCGTTCGGCGAAGCGCTGGATCAGGCTGGAGACGGTGCGCGTGGTCGCGTCGACCGCGAAGTCGATCGCACCGGTCAACGGCCCGTCGCCGCGCGCGGGTTGCTGCGCCGTCGACACCTCCTCGCGCGCCTGCTGCTCGCGGTCGGCCGCGAGGAGGGTCCCGCGCAGCGTGTCCAGATCCCCGGTCCTGCCCTGTCGTACGAACACGACCTCCACCGGCAGCGCGTCCATCTCGCCGTCCAGCCAGCGCACCAGACGCCGGCGCAGACCCGGATCGGGTTCCTCGCCGGCGGAGGCGCGCACCGGCCGGGCGATGTCGCCCGCGACCGCCCGTACACCCGTGACCGTGATCCCCAGCTCCTCGAGTCCGAGTTCACGCTGGATGGTCTCGGTCGGGATCAGCGAGGCGTGGTCGAGCCGGTCCGCCGGGTGCGTGGTGCCGCGCCGCCCGAGCCGGTGGGTGAGCAGCCCGATCACCTTGCCGGAGCGGCCGTGCACGACACCGGCGCCGCTGTAGCCGTGCCGTATGGGGACGTCCTCGATGTCGAGGGCGACCCAGCCGGAGGCGGGCCGGGGACCGCTCGCCGGGCGGCTCGCCCCGGCCAGGCTCTCCGGGTCGCCGAGCCCGAGCAGGACGGTCTCGGCGAGCTCGCCGCCGAGCAGATCGGAGGGGTATCCGGTGACCTGCACGGGGGCGCCGCGCGCGGGGATCTGCCGGTGCAACTGGGCCGGTTCCACACCGTCTTCGGGCTCCCGCTCCAGTTCGAGCAGGACGAGATCGCCGCCGCGCCCGGCCCGCGGCGGAATCAGCCGCCCCTCGACCACCCGCGCACGGAGGGGCTCGGCGGGCCCGGGCGCGCCCGGGAAGTCGACGTACAGATCCTCGTAGGGGCGGCCGGAACTCGGCTCCGCAGGCAGGACGGCATGGCCGCAGCTCACCACGTACCGCCGGTGCAGCAGCACACCGGCGCCCAGGGGCTCGGTCCGCCCTTCGGCCCGGAACAGCCGGACACGCCAACTCTCCTGGCCGGGCGTCGAGTTGGGTGTGCGGCGGGATGTCCCCATGAGGCTCAGGGTATCGGCGGGCGGGGGGTCCGGGCATGGTCACGTAGGGTGCGGTGGTGGTGAAAGGTGGCCCGTACATGACGCGCACGGCACGTATCGACTCCTTCGACCCGCTGGTCGTGCGCCTGCGGGCGGCGGGCTGCGTCTTCGCCGAGGAAGAGGCCGCGCTGCTGATGGACGCGGCCTCCTCGCCCGGGGAGTTGGAGTCCATGGCGGTGCGCCGTATCGCGGGCGAACCCCTGGAACAGGTCGTCGGCTGGGCGGAGTTCGCCGGTCTGCGCATCCTCCTCGACCCGGGCGTCTTCGTCCCGCGCCGCCGTACGGAGTTCCTCGTCTCGGTGGCGCTCGGGCTGCCGCTGGATCCGGCCCCGGTGGTCGTCGACCTGTGCTGCGGCTCGGGCGCGGTGGGCGCGGCGCTGCTGTCCGCGCTGCCCGGATGCGACCTGTACGCGGCCGACATCGAGCCGGCGGCGGTCGCGTGCGCCCGCCGCAACCTCCCGCCGTCGCGGGTGTACGAGGGCGACCTGTTCGCACCGCTGCCGACCGGACTGCGCGGCCGGATCGCCGTCCTGGCCGCGAACGTCCCCTACGTCGCCACCTCGGACATCCCGTTCCTGCCCGCGGAGGCCCGCGACCACGAGCCCCTTTCGGCCCTCGACGGCGGAGACGACGGTCTCGCGGTGGCCCGCCGCGTGGCCCGGGGCGCGCGGGAGTGGCTCGCTCCGGGCGGCCATGTCCTCATCGAGGCCACCGAGGCCCAAGTCCCGCTCGCCGAGCGGGCGTTCACGGATGCCGGGCTCTCGGTGCGCGTGGCGGTGGACGAGGAGTGGGAGGCACGGGTCGTGGTGGGCACCGCCGGGCCCGTCCGGGGGCAGTAACCCCTAGTCCCCGCCCGCCGACGCCCCGGCTCAGTAGCGCTGGGCTTTGACGATCTTCGCGGTCAGCTGAGGCTCGACCGGCTTGCGGCTGATCGCGAGCGGCTGGGCCCGTTCGCCGGGCGCGAGATCCTGCGCACCGACGATGCGGGTCTCGACCACCTTGCCGTCGGCGTCGCTGAAGTCGACCTGCACCGCGTACGAGGCCGGGGCGTCCGTGCGGTTGCGGATGGTGACGACATGCGCGCGGACCCCGTTGGTCTCGGACAGCGGTTTGCCGGTGAGGCCGACCTCGGACATCGCGTTGCCCTGGCCCTCGGCGCCGTCCAGCTGCTCCTCGAACTCCTGCCGGGTGCGTTCCGTGGCGTCCGAGACGGACTCCTCGAACGCGGACGCCCGGGCCGATGCGGACGCTTCGGCGGCCGAGGCCGAGGCCTTCACCTCGGCCTTCATCGACTCCGCCGCGGAGGCCATGGGGGAGGGCGGCTCCCCGGAGAAGTTCTCGGTGGCCGGAGGGCTCGCCCGGTTGCTGAAGGTCGCGGCGGCGTCACCGCTCCCTTCGGCGCCGCAGCCGGCCAGAACCGCACCGGTGAGAGCGACGGAGGCGACCAGGGCGACCCGGCCGCGGCGAGGACCGGCGGGAAATCCGGCTGAGCTCATGGAACTGGCCTCCTGCTCGGACGAAGCCGAACCCCCAGGCCGTGGGGCCCGACAGATCCAGGATCCGCGATGAGCGCGAGGTCGGCCATCGCACAGCGCTCCGGGCCGCCGCTCCAAACCTTCCAAAACCGGGGCCGCCGCCCCGAACCGTCCAAAAGATGCCTACGGCCAGAAATGCGGCAAAAGTATTCATACGGGTCTGGTGCGCCGGGAAGGACGTCATGTCACAGGTCACCGACGGAGCGGGCACCCAGTCGTCCGCGGCCGTGAAGTTGTCGCTGTTCACCCTGACCACGATGGTGATCGGCTCCATGGTGGGCGCCGGCGTGTTCTCGCTGCCGCGGCGCTTCGCCGAGGAGACCGGGGTGGCGGGCGCGCTGATCGCCTGGGCCATCGCGGGCACCGGCATGCTGATGCTGGCCTACGTCTTCCAGTCCCTGGCCGTACGCCGCCCCGATCTGGACGCGGGCGTCTACGCCTACGCGAAGGCCGGCTTCGGCGAGTACCTCGGCTTCTTCTCCGCGTTCGGCTACTGGGCCAGCGCCTGCGTCGGCAACGTGACGTACTGGGTGCTGATCATGTCGACGGTGGGCGCGATCTGGCCCGCCCTGGGCGACGGCGACACCGCCCTGGCCATCGTGCTCTCCTCGGCCGGCCTGTGGGCGTTCTACTTCATGATCCGGCGCGGGGTGAAGGAAGCCGCGGCGATCAACAAGATCGTGACCGTGGCGAAGATCGTGCCCATCCTGGTCTTCATCATCCTGGCGCTGTTCTACTTCGACCCCCAGGTGTTCGCGGACAACTGGGGCGGCGCCGACTACGCGGGATCCCTGTTCAACCAGGTCCGCGGCACGATGCTGGCCACCGTCTTCGTGTTCCTCGGCGTCGAGGGCGCGAGCGTCTACTCGCGGCACGCCAAGAAGCGCTCGGACGTGGGCCGGGCGACGATCCTCGGTTTCCTCAGCGTCTTCGCCGTCTTCGCGTCCGTCGTGGTCGTCTCGTACGGGATCATGCCGATGGAACAGCTCGCCGAACTGCGCCAGCCGTCCATGGCGGGAGCGCTCGAGGCGGCGGTCGGCACCTGGGGCAAGGTCTTCATCAGCATCGGCCTGATCGTCTCCGTGCTGGGCGCCTATCTGGCGTGGACGCTGATGTCGGCCGAAGTCCTGTACGTCGCCGCCAAGGACGACGACATGCCCCGCTTCCTGGGGCGCGCCAATCACGCCGACGTACCCGTGCCCGCGCTGATCATGACGACGGCGCTCTCGCAGATCGTGCTTGTCGTCACCGCGTTCTCGGACGACGCGTTCAACTTCGCGCTCGACCTCACCAGCGCCCTGTCGCTCATCCCGTACCTGCTTGCCGCCGCCTTCGCGGTGAAGATCGGCACGCGGACCGACCCCCTCACGGCCGGCGGCGGCAGGACCTCGAACCGCGAACTCACCATGGCCGTCATCGCGTTGGTGTACACGGCGTTCATGCTCCTCGCGGCCGGCCCGAGGTTCCTGCTCATGTCGTTCATCCTGTACGCGCCCGCCACGATCCTGTTCGTGATGGCCCGCCGTGAGCAGGGCCGACGCCTCTTCTCGCCCCGTGAGCTCGTCATCCTCGCCGTCTCCGTCATCGGCGCGGTCATCGGCGTCATCGCGCTGGCCGCGGGCTGGATCAGCCTCTGACATCGCACCGCTCCCCGCCCCCGCGCACTCCTCCCAGAGAGGTCACCATGACCGGTCCGAGCACTCCGCCCCAGGCCTACGGCGTCCACTCCGAGGTGGGACGTCTCCACAAGGTCCTCGTCTGCGCTCCGGGACTCGCGCACCGCAGGCTGACCCCGACCAACTCCGACGACCTGCTCTTCGACGACGTGATGTGGGTGGAGAACGCCCAGCGTGACCACGCCGACTTCGTCAACAAGCTGCGCCAGCGCGGCGTGGAGGTCGTCGAACTGCATGAGCTGCTCGCGCAGACCATGGCCATCGGCGAGGCGAGATCCTGGCTGCTCGACCGGAAGATCGTGCCCAACCAGGTCGGCGTCGGCCTCATCGAGGACACCCGCGCCTTCCTGGAGACCCTGGAGCCGCGCCAGCTCGCCGAGTATCTGATCGGCGGCCTCGCCACGACCGACCTGCCGGACGAGTTCCGCTCCGGATACGTATCGCTCGCGCGTGAATCGACCGGCGTACGCGAGTACTTGATGCCTCCGCTGCCCAACACCCTCTACACCCGCGACACCACCTGCTGGCTGTACGGCGGCCTCACCCTCAACCCGCTGTACTGGCCCGCGCGCCACGACGAGACCCTGCTGATGAAGGCGGTCTACCAGTTCCACCCGGACTTCGTGGGCTCGCGGGTGTGGTGGGGCGACCCCGAGAACGACTGGGGGCAGGCCACGTTCGAGGGCGGCGACATCATGCCCGTCGGCAACGGCGTCGTCCTCATGGGCATGAGCGAGCGCACCTCGCGCCAGGCCGTCACCCAGGTCGCCAAGGCCCTGTTCGAGAACGGGGCCGCCGAGCACGTCATCGTCGCCGGCATGCCCAAACTCCGGGCCGCGATGCACCTGGACACCGTGTTCACCTTCGCCGACCGGGACATCGTCACGCTCTATCCGAAGATCATGGACTCGGTGCACACGTTCTCGCTGCGCCCGAGCGACAAGGCGCCGGGCCTCGACATCACCGACGAGGGAAGTACCCCCTTCGTCGACGTGGTCGCGGGGGGCCTGGGGCTGCCGCGGCTCCAGGTCATCGAGACGGGCGGCGACGTCTACGCCTCCGAGCGCCAGCAGTGGGACAGCGGCAACAACGCCGTCGCCCTCGAACCGGGCGTCGTCTTCACGTACGACCGCAACACCCAGACCAACACACTGCTGCGCAAGGCCGGGGTCGAGGTCATCACCATCGTCGGCGCGGAACTGGGCCGCGGCCGCGGCGGCGGCCACTGCATGACCTGCCCGATCATCCGCGAGCCGGTCGCGTTCTGACGTCGAGGCACTCCTGAGCACTCCGAGCCGAGGCTCCCCAGAGCACTCCGAAAGGCCGTACCCATGGATTCCGCCCACAGCAGCGGCGCGCTGGCGAAGCTGCGCCAGCCCCGCCCGTATCCGGCCGTGTCCCTGCTCATGCCGACCCACCGGCGAGAGCCCGACAACGCCCAGGACCCCGTACGGCTGCGCAACCTCCTGGCACAGGCCCGCGACCTGCTCCACAACGACCCGGCCGTGACCCGCGAACGGCGTGCGGACGTCCTGGACCAGCTGGAACAGGCCGCAGCGGAAGTGGACCTCGTCCACGCACGGGACGGCCTCGTGATCTACGCGGCGCCCGGCGAGCACCAGGTCTGGTCCGTGGCCCGTGAGGTGCCGGAGCGCGTCGTGCTCTCCGACACCTTCCTCACCCGCAACCTCGTCGCAGCCCGCGCGGCCGCACAGCCCTTCTGGGCGCTGGCCGTGGCGGCCGACCGGGTCTCGCTGTGGAGCGGCGAGGGCGAGCAGGTCACCGAGCACACGGCGGACGGCTTCCCGATGGAGCGGAGCCTGGAGGACCCCGACGCGGAGCGCAAGGAGCGCATCGGCGATCTGCCGAGCACCTTCCGCGACGAGCAGACCCGCCAGTTCCTGCGCCAGGCGCACGAGGCGCTGCGCGTGGTGCTCGCTTCGTACCCCCGCCCGCTGTATGTGATCGGCGGGTCCGCGGCGCTCTCCCTCCTGGAGGAGATCGGCCCGCTGGGCAAGGACACGACGACCGTGCAGCAGGAGGGCCTCGCCGCGGGTCCGGCCGCCCAGGTGTGGCGGGCCGTCGAACCGCTGCGGGCGGACAAGGCGGCGGCGGACCGCGCGGCGACCGTCTCCGAACTCGACGCGGCCCGGGGCCGGCGGGAGTTCGCCGGCGGTCTCGACGAGGTCGCCCAGGCCGCGCGGGACGGCCGGATCCGGCTGCTCGCGGTCGAAGAGCACTTCCGTGCCGTCGTACGCGATTATCTCGACCATCTGGAACCGGCCGAGCCCACCGACCTCGACGCCCGCGACGACATCGTGGACGAGCTCGTCGAGCAGGCCCTGGAGACCGGAGCGGAAGTGCGCTTCGTCCCCGACGGCACCCTGTCGGACGCGGGCCGGATCGCCGGCGTCCTGCGCTACTGAGCCGCGCCGACCAAGCACCAGGAGCACCCCATGGCCCGCAATCGCTGTCTGATCCTGAGCTCGCCGCCGGAGGTCTGGGACCTGCTGTCCAGCGGCCCGCGCTACGGGGAGTGGGTCACCGGAACGCAGCAGGTCCTGGCCGCCGACCCGCACTGGCCGGACGTCGGCGCCCAGCTCAAGGTCCGGGTGGGCATGGGTCCGGTGACCCTCGACGACACCAGCACCGTCCGCGTCTGCGAACCGCTGGAGCGCCTCGAACTCGAGGCGCAGGCCGGCCACTTCGGTGCGGCCCGTATCGCCATGAAGCTCATCCCGTGGGGCGAGAACACGCTCTTCATCCTCGACTGGCACCCCATCCGGGGCCCCGGCAGCCGGATGCACGGCATGCCCGTCGACTACCTCGTCAAGGTCCGCAACGGCATGATGCTGACGAAGCTGGCCCGGATCGCCGAGCGCGAGCACAGCGACGCCGCTTGATCTTGAAACCCCTCGCCGGCCTGGGAGTTCAAGGCGACGGACGTGCCGTGATGTGCGCCCGCAGCCGGTCGGTGTCCTGGTCCGTCCAGCCCTCGCGCGGCACGATCGCCGCCCAGGCGTCCACGGGCGCCGCCCCGTACCGGTGCCCGTGGGGCGCCTCCACGCCGTACGAGACGGCCATGTCGATGGTGGTCTGCCAGAAGGTGACGAGGGGGAACCAGCGGATCGCCGGGGTGATGTCAGGGCCCAGCGGAGCCCGCAGCCACTGCGGCCGGTGCAGGAGAAGGTCGCTCGACCACCACACGACCGGGTCGGAGGCGTTCTGCAGAGAGACGACCCGCGGGTCCCCCCAGGCGGAGGGCGGCTGCTCCAGGTCCTGCGGGATGAACTGCCCGACGCGTACGTTCCGGCCCGCGTCGAGGACGGGGCGCCAGACGGGGCTGCCGGACTCGCGGTGGTCCCGGATCTCCTGCGAGATCGGCGCGAAGTTCGGCGTACCGACGAGCAGGGCCCCGTCCGTACGGTTCAGGAGGTCCCGCAGGCCGTCGAAGGAGGACTCGATGGCGAAGCCGCCCAGGCTCTCGCCGGTCACGACGAGCTTGGGCCGGTCCTCCTTCGGCAGCGCGGCCACCTTGGCGAGCACCGCCTCGACGAGGGTGCGGGTGGCCTGGCCGGCCCGTTCCTTGTCGACGAGGAAGGAGACCCAGCTGGGGAGGTAGGAGTACTGCACCGCGACGGTGGCGGTGTCACCGTCGTGCATGTACTCAAGCGGCTCGACGACATCGGCGTTCACCCACCCCGTCCCCGTGGTCCCGGCGATCGTGAGCACGTCCCGGTCGAAGGCACCCGTGCGCTCCAACTCCCTTACGGCGAGCCGGGCTTTGGTCTCGTACGGGGTGTCGCTGCCGAAGACCTCCGGCACCGACGCGCTGACGTAGACGCGGACCGGGTCCTTGGCGGGCCTGCCGGTGTACGCGCCGATCCGCTCCTTGGTCAGCGCGGACCCCGCGAAGACACGCCCCTGGAATCCGAGGTCCTGCCAGGAGATGAGCGATCCGGGACCGCCCGACACGAGCGGGGAGTCCGGTGGCCGGATCCCTTCCCTCGTACCGCCGTTGGTCGCGTACGCGATGCGGTCCGCGAGCCCGATGACGCCGCGCTGGAAGACGACATCGCGCAGTCCCACCGTGACGATCAGCGCGCTGAGCACGGCCCCGACGGCGATGGCCACCGGCAGCGGCACGTAGCGGTGCAGCCTGCGGATCAGCGCCCGCGTCCCGAGCCGGATCCCTCGGGCGCACAGCAGCAGGAGAGCCCACAGGACGAGGGCGATCAGCATGATCGCGGGCACATGCCAGGTCAACGAGGGCGGCAGGCCCTGGAGTTCACGCAGCCGGATCTGCGCGTGGGCGCTGCGGGTGATCAGCCACACGGTGAGGACAAGACCGAGCACCCAGTACGCCTGCCACAGATGCGCCCGTACGCGCTCGGTGGGCCGGCGGGCGGACAGGGCCCGCCACAGGGTGCTCGCCACCGCGCCGAACCCGTACCCGATCGCCGCGCTGATCCCGCCGACCACGCCCTGGAGCAGCCAGGGCCGGGGCACGAGCGAGGGGGTCAGGGACAGCCAGAAGAAGACGGTCGCGCAGCAGAGCGCGGTGAGGTCCGGCCAGCGTCTGACCAGGTAGGAGCTGTCGGGCCGGTCCCAGTACGGCTCCTTGGCGATACGGGCGAGCCGCTCCCGGACGGTGGCCCAGCGCGGCATGGCGCGGTGCATGAGCTCACGCTAATCGAGCACCGGACGGTCGGCCCTTCGGGCGGGCCGGGGCGACCACGTGCGCTCGCCCGGGCCCGCCAAAGGGCTCACGATGGGCAGGTCAGCCCTTGTCCGTGCAGGTGAGCATGTGGGGAGGCCGCACCTCAGTGCCGTACGGTCCGCAGCCCCGGCGCCGGTCGCTGCGGCGTCCCGTCCCCACGTCGACGGCCGTCGCGGCGGTACTCGTCGTCCTGCTGCTCACCAACGTCGCCGCCCACCAGTGGTCCCAGCCGTGGACGCTGCTGCTCTCCCTCGCCGCCACCGGGGTGCTGCTCGCGCTCATGTACTGGTCGGGCGGCCAGTGGTCCGAGGTGGGTCTCGCGCGCGACACGCTCGCCCGCGGACTGCGCTGGGCGCTCGCGCTGATCGGCCTCGTGGCCCTCGTCTATCTGGCCGGCGCCCTGCTGCCGTTCACCCGGCAGTTCTTCACCGACCAGCGCACCGGCGGGGCGAGCGGCGGCGAGGTGGCGGTGCGCGTCCTGCTCACCGTCCCGCTGGGGACCGTACTCCTGGAGGAAGTGGCGTTCCGGGGTGTTCTGTACGGGCTGATCCTGCGCAGCCGCGGGCCGCTGGCCGCGACCTTGATCTCGTCCGGGCTCTTCGGCGTCTGGCACATCCTGCCCTCGCTCGGACTCGCCGACGCCAAGCCCGCCCTGGGCAGCGCCTTCGGCGACACCCTCCTCGGCATGATCCTGATCGACGCCGGTGCGGTGCTGTTCACGGCCGCGGCGGGCTGCCTCTTCTGCGAACTGCGCCGCCGCAGCACCAGCCTGCTCGCACCCATGGGGCTGCACTGGGCCACCAATGCCCTCGGGCACCTCTTCGGCTTCCTGCTGAGATGACCAGGAGGCCGTGAGCAGCGCGCGTCCGCCTCCTTGAGGCCCGTGCTACATCCGGCTCAAAGAAGCCGCAGCGGACAGCACATCTCTGATCGCCTCCCGGTCCCCGTCCTGACCGGCCGCGGCCTCCTGCGGCAGCACATGCCCCGCCGCGAGTCTGCAGAACTCCACGCCGTCCAGGGCGACATGGGCCACCTCGTGATCGGCGGAGCCCACCGCGCCCGGTGAGTCCAGGGCGATCAGCCACTCGCCGCCGCCCGAGCCCTCGACCTCGAGCCGCAGGCTCCGGCCGGGGGAGCCCGCGCGGACCAGGCTCTTGGGCGGTGCGGCACGTCCCTCGCGGCGGCGTTCGGCCAGGGCAGAGGGCAGCATGCGGGCCGCGAGGTCGATCATCCGGTTGAGGTGGCGCGGCGCCGGCGGCTGGTACGGGTAGTCGACCGCGTCCGCGATGTCCCCGGCGTGCACCCAGCACTCGAAGGCGCGGTCCACCAGGGAGTCGCGCAGCGGGAGGCTGAACGCCCCGTACGGCACCGAGAGTTGGCCGGATCCGCCACCCGCGAACGACACCGTCCGCACCAGGGCGTGCGACTGCTCCCGCCACGGCATCCGCACCGTACGGGTCGGCGGGAAGTGCGAGGCCTTCCAGTACGTCTCGGTCCGTGCCCGCGGCGTGGGCTCCTCGGGCGCCAGCTCCCCGAGCGGATCCTCCAGGCCGAGCGCGACCGCGACCAGACCGTCCACGGTCAGCAGATGCGCGATCACCCCGGCGACGGTGGTCCGCCGGTTCACGGGGCGGTCGCTCTCGCCGTCGTACCACTTCAGACGTACGGGCGCGTGCCACTCACCGTCGCCGATGTCCTGGAGCAGCGCGTCAAGGCGCGCCGTCTCCGCGTCGTACGCGACGGCCCAGTCCGGTACGGGTATCCGCGGCGGCCGCTTGTCGAGGCAGCCGGCCAGGACCCGCGAGCGCAGCCCGGGATCGAGGTCGAGGCTCTCCTCCGGCTGAAGGAGTCCCACCGCGTCCCGCAGCCGCAGCGCCTCGTCGGCGCACGGGCCGCAGGTGCCCAGGTGCAGCTCGACCGCTTCCGCCTCCTCGGGCGCGCAGGCCGCGAGGGCCCAGGCGCCGAGCAGCGACTTCAGTACGTCGTGTTCGAGGACCGGGGGCGGTGGAGCCTCCGGTTCGGGCAGGGGCAGCCCGCTGTCCTCGACGGACTCGCGCGGGGACGGTATCCGCGCCTGGGACGAGGCCCCCGAGCGCTCGTCGTCCCCCGGGCGGCCTTCGCCCGGGCCGAACGGATCGGGATTCATGTGGCTCTCCCGTACCCCTGGCGCCAGGGACTGCCGCCGTTCTTCCGGTCGTTGGCCGAAGACAGGAGCTGCAGCCCGAGGCGAAGGCGGCGGCGCGCCTCGTCCTCGGTGACGCCGAGGTCGGCGGCGGTCTGGCGGTAGTCGCGGCGCTGGAAGTACGCGAGCTCGAGTGCGGCGCGCAGCGGCGCGGGCATCGACGTCACGATGTAGTCGGCGCGCGCGGCCGCCGATGCCTCGCGCACCTTGCGTTCCAGGTCCTCGGCGCTGCCCTCGCCGCCCTCGGCGAGCGCCGCCGCGCCTTGCTTGCGCAGCCGCTGCACGGCCTGGCTGTGGGCGAGCGAGGCGATCCACGAGCGCATCGAGCCCTGCTTGGGCTCGTACGCCTCCGGGTTCTCCCAGACATGGGCGAAGACTTCGCGGGTGACCCGGTCGGCGGCGTCCTCGTCGTCGAGTACGCGATGGGCGAGGCTGTGGACGAGCGAGGCGAAGCGGTCGTAGAGCTCGCCGAGCGCCGCGGCCTCCCCGCGCGCGAGCCGCTGCTGCATCCTGCGGTCCCAGCGGGGTGGTGCGTCCTTCGCCATCAGGCCCCCTCCGCCTTGCTTCCCTGAGCTTCGAATGTAGTCGCAGGCGCGGTCCGCGTACGCCCCTTTGCGGCAATGTGCGCCCACGCGCGGGCCGGGGATGGTAACGAATGCGTCACCTTCCCTTGCGCAGAGCAACTGAACGAACCTGATCGAAGTCGTTCCAGATAGATCGAATCCGGCGAATTGTGATAGGGCTTTCCTGTGTTTCAGCAGGAAGGTGCGGGGCAGCCGCGAGAACAGGAAGCGAAGGAAGTGCTTCCGGATCTTCGGGGCTTCCACTTCTCCGAGGCTGTACGGGGCCAAAGCCCGGACGAGCGAACGAGAGGCATGGCGTGACGCTCAAAGTGACCGAGGCAGAACGGGGCGGCTGGGCCGTCATCCAGGTCAGCGGTGAAATGGACCTGGTGACCTCCCCCACCGTGCGCCAGCGTGTCCATGAGGCGGTCGCCGACGGCCGGCGCAACGTCGTGCTCGATCTGTCCGAGGTCCTCTTCTGCGACTCCTCGGGCGTCGGCGTCCTGATCGCGTCCCGCCGGCTGCTGCGCTCCTGCTCGGGCCGGCTGCGCCTGATCCTGCCGGCCCGCGGCGCCGAGGACGGCTCCCACGTCAACCGGGTCCTCGCGGCCCTCGGCGTACGCCGCCTCTTCGAGGTCTACCCGGACGCGGTCTCCGCCTCCGACGACGCGGCCCAGCCGCTGTCCGCGTAGCGGAAGTTCAGCCGAGGTGCCCTTTGGCCTCTGCCACGAACGCATGGATCTGCTGCTTGGCCTCGACACGACGCACGTCGAACTCCGCTTCGTCGCGGGCCTGCTTGATGCGTCCGACCACTTCGAGGACCGCCTCCGCCCGACGCACCAGTTCGGGCCGCTCGGTGACGAGCTGCACGCGGAACAATGCGTCGTACGCCTCGTTGCGCAGATCGAAGGCGCGGGCGCGCATGGCGGGCTCGCCTTCGTCGAAGGGCTTGCCGCGGTCGAGCAGCCAGCGTTCCGTCTGCGCGCGCCGCAATGCGACCAGCGCCGCCGCGAACGCCGTGTACGCCTCCATCCGCTCCTGCCGCAACCGCTCGGCGCGCGAGAACACTTCGGCGCGCCGCAGCGAGCGGGCCTGGAAGAGATGCGAGACCCCGACGCCGAGCAGAGTTCCCAGCACGGCTATGACACTGGTGACTGCCTCCATACGCACAGTCGATCACGCAGACACACACCGCTGCGGCATGTCGCAGATTCTCAATAGTCCTGATACGGAGGTGAACTTTTCGGGTGCTCGGCCCATACGCCGACGTACGCTCGCCCCTGACGAGATGGCAACCGCCCCGACCAATCACGAGTGAGGCCGCCGAGATGGAGAGCGCAGAGTACGAGCGCAGGATTGCCGCCCGCTTCGCCAGCTTCGACCAGGACGGCAACGGCTATATCGACCGCGAGGACTTCTCCTCCGCGGCCAAGGCCTTGCTCGCCGAGTTCGATGTGACGGCGCGCTGCGACAAGGGGCAGGCGCTGTACATCGGTGCCGAGGCGTTCTGGCAGGGCATGGCCGGGATCGCGGATGTCGACGGGGATCAGCGGGTGACGCGCGAGGAGTTCGTGACCGGGGCGGTGAAGCGGCTGCGGGACAGCCCGCAGCGGTTCGCCGAGATCGCGCGGCCGTTCCTGCGCGCGGTGGTGGCCGTCGCGGACACGGACGGTTCGGGCGTGACGGTGCCGGCCGCGGAGCGGGTGCTGCGGGTCCTCGGTGTCGCGCCGGACGTGCTCCCGGCGGCCACCACGGCGCTCGACCCGGACGGAACGGGACGCGTCCCTTCGGAGGAGCAGCTGCTCGCCGCGTTCGCCGCGTACTTCACCACCCCGGCCCCGGAGGCGTAGGGCTTCTGTACGGGAGGGGGCGGGTCTCGCACGAGACCGCCCCCTCCCGATGCGGTTCTACGAGAACTGCTCCCGCAGCTTGTACTTGAGGACCTTCCGCAAGGTCTCATTGCGCGGCAGCGCGTCCACCACTTCCAGCTGCTCCGGCAGCTTGTGGGTGGACAGGCCCGCCGCGCGCAGATAGTCCGTCAGCTCGGGCAGCGACAACGACGCGGACCCCGCGCGCTGTTCGACCACCGCACATACCCGCTCGCCCCGCACCTCGTCCGGCAGTCCGATCACGGCGGCGTCGCCCACCGACGGGTGCTCGTGCAGCAGATCCTCGATCTCCTTGGCCGAGATGTTCTCGCCCTTGCGGATGATCACGTCCTTGGCCCGGCCCGTCAGGACCAGATGGCCGGACTCCGTCACATGCCCCAGGTCGCCCGTGATCAAGTACCCGTCCGCGTCGAAGACTTCGGACGTCTGCGCCGGGTCCAGATAGCCCTGGCAGACCGCCTCGCCCTTGAGCCGCACCTCGCCGTCCACCCGGGCCGGCAGCTCCTTGCCGTCCGCGTCCGTGATGCGGAGGGACATGGCGGAGGGCGGCTTGCCCTCGGTGGTGGCGAGGTTGTCGACGGTGTCGTCGGGAGCGCCCATCGTGATCATGGGTACCTCCGTCATGCCGTACCCGTGCGTGAGCTGGCAGCCCATCTCCCGTACGACGGCGTGGTAGATCTCCGGCGGCTTGGGTGCGCCACCGCCCGCGAGCAGACGCAGGGTGGGGATGAGCTTCTCGTCCGGGTTCTTGCGCTGCTCGGTGAGGAACATCGTGTAGAACGCCGTCGACCCGCCCGCGACCGTCACCCCGTGCCGCCGGTATCCGTCCAGCGCGCCCGGCATCGCGAACTTCTCGAAGAGCACCGCCGGGAAGCCGTAGAGCAGCAGCATCACCGTGTAGTCGGGCCCCGCGATATGCGCGAACGGGAAGGCCATCGAGCCCACGTCGTCCGCCGACAGATGCAGCGCGTGCGCCAGGCAGGACCCGCCCGCGATCAGCGAACGGTCCGTGTGCAGCACGCCCTTGGGGTCGGAGGTCGTGCCCGAGGTCCAGTAGATCCAGCGCACCGAGGTGCCCTCAAAGGGCGGCGGGGGCAGGATTCGCGGGTCGCCGTCCGGCAGCGAGTCGTACGCGTCGAAGATGCCGCGCGCGCCCAGGCGGCGGGCCATCTCGTTGTGGTCGAAGTCCCGCCACACACCGGGCGAGGCGAAGAACTCCGCCTTCGACTCCCGTAGCGCGAAGCCGACTTCCTTGTCGCGGTAGAAGGGGATGAGGGGGGTCTGCGTCGCGCCGATACGGGCGAGCGCGGCGGACAGGAGCACCGTCTCGATACGGGTGGGCAGCTGCCAGGCGACCACCGTGCCCGGACGTATCCCCATGCCCCACAGGCCGGCCGCGACCCGCTCGGAGCGGTCGCGCAGTTCGGCGAAGGTGAGCGTGCGGTCGTCCGCCGGGTCGGCCTCCGCCTGGATGAGCACGCGGCGATCCGGTGTACGGGCCGCGCGGCGGCAGATCAGTTCCCAGAACGTGGGCGCCGAGTCGAGTTGTGCTGCGTCGCTCATCGCGGACCTCCGTAACCCCTGTTCCTGACGGACTGTCAGATTGCCGAGAGCGTATGTCTCCGCGCCTTGTCGGTCCAGAGGTGCGGGAGCTAGCCTCTATCTGACGATCCATCAGAAACGCACCAGGACCAGTCGACGCCCCGTGCGCGTCGGGTGAGGGGACCCCCATGGAACTGCCTCGGATCATCAGCGTCGACGACCATGTGATCGAGCCCGCGCATCTCTTCGAGACCTGGCTGCCGAAGAAGTACCAGGACCGCGGCCCCAAGCCGCTCACCGCCGGAATCGGTGAACTCGCCTACGTGGCAGGCAAGTACCAGATCACGATGGACCCGGACGGCCCGCCCACGGACTGGTGGATCTACGAGGATCTGAAGTTCCCGTACAAGCGCAATATCGCCGCCGTCGGCTTCGACCGCGACGAGATGACCCTGGAGGGCATCACCCGGGCCGAGATGCGGCGCGGCTGCTGGGACCCGAAGGCGCGCCTGGAGGACATGGACCTCAACCACGTCGAGGCCTCCCTGTGCTTCCCGACCTTCCCGCGCTTCTGTGGCCAGACCTTCGCGGAGGCCCACGACAAGGAGGTCGCGCTCGCCTGCGTGCGCGCCTACAACGACTGGATGGTGGAGGAGTGGTGCGGTGACAGCGGCGGCCGCCTGATCCCGCTGTGCATCATCCCGCTGTGGGACATCGACCTCGCGGTCGCGGAGATCCACCGCAACGCGGCGCGCGGCGTGAAGGCCGTGACCTTCTCCGAGATCCCCACCCACCTCGGCCTGCCGTCGATCCACTCCGGCTACTGGGACCCGTTCTTCGCGGCCTGCCAGGACACCGGCACCGTCGTGAACATGCACATCGGCTCCAGCTCCCAGATGCCCGCCGCATCCCCGGACGCCCCGCCCGCCGTCCAGGCCTCGCTGAGCTTCAACAACGCGATGGCCTCGATGATGGACTTCCTCTTCTCGGGTGTCCTGGTGAAGTTCCCGACGCTCAAACTCGCGTACAGCGAAGGCCAGATGGGCTGGATCCCGTACGCCCTGGAGCGCGCGGACGACGTGTGGGAGGAGCACCGTGCGTGGGGCGGGGTCAGGGATCTGATCCCCGAGCCGCCGTCCTCGTACTACTACCGGCAGATCTTCTGCTGCTTCTTCCGCGACAAGCACGGCGTCGCCTCGCTCGACGTCGTCGGCCGCGACAACGCGACCTTCGAGACCGACTACCCGCACGTCGACTCGACCTTCCCCAACACCAAGGAGGTCGCCCTCGACCATGTGAAGGGCCTCGACGACGAGACGATCTACAAGCTGATGCGCGGCAACGCCATCCGCATGCTCGACCTGGACTTCGACAAGGGACTCACCTTCCCCTGGTCGGCGAAGTCCGCAGCGGCCGCGGCTGCCGCGAAGTAGCCCACGGCCATGGACCTCACCTACACGGAAGAGGAAGAGGAGTTCCGGGCACGCCTGCGCCAGTGGCTCGGGCAGGTGCTGCCCGGGCTGGGGCCCAAGCCCGACCCGAACGACTGGCCCGGCCGGCGCACGTACGACATGGGCTGGCAGCGCAGGCTGTACGAGGCGGGGTACGCGGGACTGCACTGGCCCGTGGACGCGGGCGGCAAGGGCGCGACCCCGACCCAGCACCTGATCTTCCTCGAGGAGACGGAGCGGGCCGGAGCCCCGTACGTGGGCGCGAACTTCGTGGGACTGCTGCACGCGGGCCCGACCATCGCCGCCGAGGGCACGCCTGAGCAGAAGCGGAAGTGGCTGCCGCCGATCCTCAGCGGCGACGAGGTGTGGTGCCAGGGCTTCAGCGAGCCCGACGCGGGCTCCGACCTCGCGGCGCTGCGGACCAAGGCCGTGCGCGACGGCGACGAGTACGTCATCACCGGCTCCAAGATCTGGACCTCGCACGCCGAAGTCGCGGACTGGTGCGAGCTGTTGGTGCGCACGGACCCCATCAGCGACACAGTGCCCAAGCACCGGGGCATCTCCTGGCTCGCGATGCCGATGGACGCGCCCGGCGTGACGATCCGGCCGCTGCGGACCCTCGCGGGCTCGACCGAGTTCGCCGAGATGTTCCTGGACGAGGTGCGGGTGCCGGTCGCCAACCGGGTCGGCGCGGAGAACGACGGCTGGCGCGTCACCATGGTCACACTGTCGTTCGAGCGCGGCACCGCGTTCGTCGGCGAGGTGGTCGCGTGCCGCCGTACGCTCATCGCGCTCGCCACCGAGGCCCGCAAGAACGGCCGCTGGGACGACCCGTCCCTGCGCCGCAAACTCGCCTTGCTCAGCGCCGAGTTCGCGGCCCTGTGGCGCCTCACCCAATGGAACGTCAGCGAGTCCGAGGCCACCGGGGGAGTGCCCGGCATCGGCGGCTCGGTGTTCAAGCTGCGCTACTCGCACGCACGTCAGGAGCTGTACGACACGGCCGCCGAGGTCCTCGGCGCCGGTGCCCTCGACCTGGACCACGAGTGGGTGCTCGACCGGCTCTCCTCCCTCTCGTACACGATCGCCGCCGGCACCTCGCAGATCCAGCAGAACATCATCGCCGAGCGCATCCTCGGCCTCCCGAAGGGACGGTGAACCGTGCACTTCCAACTGACCGACGACCAGCGGGCGTTGCAGTCGGGGATGCGCGAGCTGCTCGCCGGACGCTTCGACCGCGACGCCCTGCGCGCCGCCGTGGACGCCACCGTCGACGCCCCCGGCACGCTCGACCGACGGCTCTGGCGGGAGCTGGGCGACGCGGGCTTCTTCGCGCTGCGGCTGCCCGAGGACGAGGGCGGGGTCGGGCTCGGCCTGCCCGAGGCGGTGCTGCTCTTCGAGGAGGCGGGCCGCGCCCTGCTGCCCGGACCCCTGATCGCCACGCACCTCGCCGCGGGAGTGGTGAAGGGAGCGGCGGACGGCAGCGTCGTCGTCACGCAGTCCGACGGGGCGTTGATCGAGTGGTACGAGGCGTCGGACGCGGTGGCCGGCGAGGCGGTCGCGGAAGGCGCCGCTGTGCCGGTCCGCTCCGTCGACCCGCTGACCCCGCTGCACCGCCTCCATGAGCCCGCCACCACGAGCGACCCGCTCGTCGGCCTCCTCACCGCGGCCGAACAGCTGGGCAGCGCGGCCCGTACCACCGAGATGGCCGTCCAATACGCGCGCGAACGCCAGCAGTTCGGCGCGCCCATCGGGTCCTTCCAGGCCGTCAAGCACCTGTGCGCCCAGATGCTGGCCCGCACCGAACTCGCCCGCGCCGCCGTCTACGCGGCCGCCGTCACCGGCGACCTCGCCGACATCGCGGGCGCCAAGCTGCTCGCCGACGAGGCGGCCGTGCGCTGTGCGCGCGACTGCCTTCAGGTGCACGGCGGGATGGGCTTCACCTGGGAGGCCGATGTCCATCTGCATCTCAAGCGCGCCTGGGTGCGCAAGGAGCGATGGGTGTCCGAGGCCACGTTGACGGAACTTCTTGCGGAGCTGCTCGTCGAAGTGGGATGACGCCCGCCAGCTTTCCCCTGAACGACAGCGCTGAGTAACGGAGCAGGGCCACGAACGGGTTGAGTCGCCCGGCCGACTCGTCACGTCACGGAGTCGGGCCCTCGCTCCGGTACGCTCCGTGGGGTGCGAGTGGTCAAGCTCCCGAGCCGTACCGGAGTCGCCTCAGCGGCGGCCCCGGGGGCCGCGATGTCCACCGCTCGCAGCGTCGGGCGCCGTCTCGCGCCCGAGTGTTCGAGCCCCCGCAAAGCGCGTCGCACAGTATGCCGCACGCGTACTCCTTCGCGCTGGAATATGCCCGAAGCGCTTGTTGGGGTGACTGTACGTCAACCATGCTGTTCCGTACGGGGATCACGTTCCGTGACCCTGACGTGGCACGAGGCTGAGCCCCAGCGGTCCCGCCGGATTCGGATGGTGTGAGCGGTGCAGGTGCTTCAAGTTCAGATGGAGGTCGGGGCCGACCCTGCCGAGGTGGGGCGCGCCCGGAGGTGGGCCAGGTCCCGTCTCGCCGTCTGCGGCATAGAGGCGGACGAGCCGGTCGCCGAGACGCTCGTGCTGCTCATCTCCGAACTGGTCACCAACGCCGTGGTGCACACGGGCTGTCCGGCCGTCCTGCGCATGCTCCTGCCCGACGTGCCCGCCGCCTCGGGCACCGTCCGTGTGGAGGTCGCCGACTCCTCCTCCAGAGCGCCTCAGCCACGGGACGCTGACGGGGACGACACGAACGGCCGGGGCCTCGCGCTCGTCGACGGGCTCGCGGACCGGTGGGGCTGGCAGGAGGAGTCCTCCGGCGGCAAGCGGATCTGGTGCGAGGTGGACCGCGGCCCCGACAGTGCCTGTCCGGACGAGCTCGCGCTGCCGGCCGGCGCGGTTGTGCACGCGGTTTGATCTGTCGTGCACGCGGTTTGATCTCCGGCGGAGGCCCCGACTGCCGCTGGACTGCCGTTGGATTCCCCGACATTCCTCGCGATACGTGAGGAAGCGCACCAGTGGGTGTTGACGTGACGTGTCCGTTTGATCACGCTTATGGTTGGCGATTCGCCGCGAGGGGACGTCGAGGGTGTAGATGGGGGTCCCCCCTGCTCGAGCGTAGTCGAGAGCTTGGGGGAGGACTGGCGGCCTTGGCGAGTGCGAGTCGCGCGTCTGGCGTCAGCCCTCAGGGCCAACAGGGCAGTTTTTTCAGCGCCGGAGGCGGTCGGTGGGGCGCCCCCTTGTGCGGCGCGCCCCACCGGCCGGCGGTCCGTGGGTGACCCTCAGAGGATCGCGACCGGGGCCACCGGCGTTCCCGTACCGCCGACGAAGGGTTCCGGCATCGCGGAGAGCAGGAACGCGTAGCGCCGCTCTTGTGCACAGGCTGTGGACAGTTCTTCCAGATTCCAGTTCTGGCCCTGCATCATGCCCATTTCGACCAGATGGAGCCCGTGCACGCCCAGCCACAGGTTCTCGATCTCGGGCGGGAAGATCTCGAAGACCATGGTGTCGTTCGCGACCGCCGCGACATCGCGGGCGTGGAACCACTCGGGCGTACGGATGGACAGACCGGGTGAGGGCGTGGCGTACCCGTGCTTGTCGGACTGGAGATAGAGCTGCATCTGGCCCGTGCGGACCAGGACGATATCGCCGGCGCGGACCTCGACACCCCCGAACTCCTCGGCCTCTTGGAGGTCTTCGGGCGTCACCGCATGATCCCCGGGCAGCCGGTCCACGCCCTTCGCCGCCGCCACATCGAGCAGTACGCCGCGCGAGACGACGTGCCCCGCCTTCTCGATTCCGCAGAACTCGGCGCCGCCGTGGGCCGTGATGGTGTCCGCCGGACGGCCGTTGTAGATCTTGCCGGAGTGCGAGACATGGGTGAGTGCGTCCCAGTGCGTGGCGCACTGCAAGCCCATCGTCACCGCGTCGTCCGTGGTGGCCACCGTCCCGGGGCCGAACATCTCGAAGTTGAGCATCACCATCGTGTGCATCGGGTTCACGCGGCCCGGGATCATGCCCGTCTGCACGCCGTTGTCCTGCAGGTTCAGGGCGAGCGATACCCGCCGGCCGGAACGGATCTCGGCCGCCGCGGCCTTCACCACCTCGTCGGTGATCAGGTTCAGGGTGCCGATCTCGTCGTCGGCGCCCCAGCGTCCCCAGTTGTTGACGCGCTTGGCGATGTCGTGGAACTCGGGTGGCAGACCCATTGCGTTCTCCTCAACTCCATTGCCTGCTGGGGCTTGTGCTCGCGTATCCAGTGCCCTCTAGAATCTAACGGTCCGTCAGAAACCGCGGGAAGGGGCACGACGTGGGGAACTTCTTGGCAGGCAAGGTCGTAGCGGTGACCGGAGCAGGCCGCGGCATCGGCCGTGCGGTCGCGCTCGCGGCGGCCGCCGAGGGCGCCAAGGTCGTGGTCAACGACTACGGGGTCTCGATCGAGGGCGGCGAACCGTCCTCCGAAGTGGCCGAGCAGGTCGTCAAGGAGATCGAGGCGGCCGGCGGTACGGCGGTCGCGGTCGCCGACGACATCTCGACCATGGCGGGCGGCCAGCGCATCGTCGACACCGCGCTCGCCGAGTACGGCCGGATCGACGGCGTCGTCTGCGTCGCCGGGATCCTGCGCGAGCGGATGCTGTTCAACATGTCCGAGGAGGAGTGGGACCCGGTGGTCGCCACGCACCTCAAGGGCACCTTCACCGTCTTCCGCGCCGCCTCCGCGGTGATGCGCAAGCAGGGCGCGGGCACGCTGATCGGCTTCACCTCCGGCAACCACCAGGGCTCGGTCGCCCAGGCCAACTACTCGGCCGCGAAGGGCGGAATCATCTCGCTCGTACGGTCCGCGGCACTCGGCCTGAACAAGTACGGAGTCACGGCGAACGCGGTCGCCCCCGTCGCCCGGACCCGGATGTCGGCCAACGTACCGATGGAGCTCAAGGAGATCGGATCGGCCGAGGACGTGGCGGCCCTCGTCACCTACCTCCTCTCGGACCGGGCCCGCGAGGAGAAGATCACCGGCCAGGTGTACACGATCGCCGGGCCCAAGATCGCGGTATGGGCACAGCCCCGTGAACTGCGGGCCGGATACGCGGACGGCGCGTGGACGCCCGAGAAGATCGCGGACTTCCTGCCGGGCACGGTCGGCACGGACCCGATGCCGATGCTGGCCCAACTCGAGGCAATGGCCGCGGCCGCGGCGGCGAAGGACAGGCCGAATGCGTAGGCAGTCCAGCGGGTCCGGCACACCCAGCCCCTGCGGCGATTGAGCAGATCTTTCAGCCCCGCCGGCGTTTGAGGCGATCCGAACGAAGTTCGGATGAGGGGGTCCGGGGCGC
>NZ_JAAKZW010000136.1 GCF_011044995.1 Streptomyces mesophilus
CCTCGGGGCAGTGCACGGAGGGGGCATGACAGGCGGGGATTCCGGCGCCCTCGGACGGCACATCTGCACCCGCCCGAGCGGTGGGCGGCAGATCCTGCCGCCCACCGCTCCTGGAGTCAGTCGCCGACCAGATTGCTGATCTGATCCGGGCTCGCCATCGCACCGGACCACAGCCGCATCTCGGTGATCCTCGCGGGCAGGAAGTGCTTCCACTCGCCCCCGGCGAATGCCTTGCCGACGGCGAAGTCACCGCTGCCGGCCTCGGCCGCGAACGCCTTGGGGGCGTACTGCTCGGCGGAGCCGACGTAGAGGCCGATCGTTGCGTCGACGGAGTCGTGCACACCCGTCAGGCGTGCCGCGCCGTCCAGGCGTACGACCTGCTCGGATGTCACCGAGGAGAACGTGCCGTCCGTGTTGAGACGGCCGAAGCGCCACAGGCCGACAGGCACCTGGATCTCCTCCATCGTCTCCTCGTCCAGGACCGTCTCCTTGCCGACGTACTCGAACCACAGCCCCCATGCCGAACCGTCCGCGGAGCGCTGCCCCAAGATCTGTCCGATGAAGCCGACGTCCTTGGTCAGCAGTGCCTGCTCGTCGAGCTCCACCCGCGTGGTCACGGTGAAGGAACCGGTGTCGTCCACCAGCGGCCCGGCGGCCGTCGCGGCATCGTCCACGCCGTCCAGGACGATCCGGCCCTCGCCGACCGAGGCTCCGCCCTCCAGGGAGAGGGACTTGCCGTACCCGGAGGTGGTGTCCTCGATCGACGTGCCGTTCGCCCGGGCAGCGGAGAAGTCCGCCACCAGCTCCACGGCCGCATAGGTCGCGTTGACCATGGTGCGGGCCTCGTTCCGGACCT
Organism: Streptomyces mesophilus; assembly: GCF_011044995.1. Taxonomy (GTDB): domain Bacteria; phylum Actinomycetota; class Actinomycetes; order Streptomycetales; family Streptomycetaceae; genus Streptomyces; species Streptomyces mesophilus. The sequence continues at coordinate 857 of NZ_JAAKZW010000136.1, forward strand.
CCGCCGTCGTCAGAGCGCGCCCCCACACGACGGGCTCGTCGATCGAGCCCCGCAGATAGTCCGTGTACTCGCCGGCATGCAGGGCGCGCCCGAACTGCAGCGGACCGTTGGCGTCCCAGCCGGCTCCGACGGCGGTCGTGCCCGACAGCACACCGTTCACGTACAGGCTCACCTGCTGGGTCGACGCGTCGTGCACACCGGCCACATGGGTCCAGACACCGCGAGGTGACGGCCGGGGGGACGTCACCTCGTGGGTGGCGCGATCGTCCGAGACCACCCGCATGCTCCAACGGCCGTCGCCCGCCGCGTCGTACGACAGCGAGAACGGGCCGGACTTCTCGGCGGACCGGCTCCCGGTCGCGCTCTGGCTGAGTGCCGTCACCGTGCCGTCGGCCTCCGGATCGACGCGCACCCATGCGGCCACCGTGTACGAAGACCGCGTGCTCAGCACCGGGCCATCCGTCTGCGCGAAGCCCGAAGTCCCGTCCAGGGAAAGCCCCTTGTCGGTCACCGGCTCCTCGAGCGACCCTCCGGTGGCGTCGCGCGTGATCAGCCCGCGGCGGCCCCGGTCATCGCGTACGGCACCGCCGTGCAGGGTGGCGTCATCCTGGCCGTCGGCCCCTGCGGCATCCACCGCCACACCACTGCCCTCACCGAAGTGCCACCGCCCGACGGGGCCTTCACCGGCAGCAACCTGAAAGTGCAGGCTGCCCTCCACACCCCGGACGCCCCGGGAATCGACGGAGCTCACCCACACGGTGTAGCTCCCGCCGGTGGGCGGGACGAAGTCCACCGTGGCCGTCCGGCCGTCCGCCCTGGACCAGGCGTCCTGGCCCGACACCTTGTACGAGTAGCCGACGACATCGGCGTCCGCGGTGCCCGGACTGAAGGTGAAGGTGGCCTTCTGTCCCGGACCACCCCTGGCCACACAGTCGTTGGCCAGGCATGGCGTATAAGGGCTGCCCAGCTCGATCCGTGGAGGCTCCGCAGCGGCAACCGAACTGTCGGCGCGCTTGTCCATCTGAGTCGCCGCCAGCGCTGCCGGAGACTGGATCAGTGCGGTCGACAGCAAGGCCGCGCACGCGACGCCCGCCACGGCCGAAGCCCTTCGCCAGGACCCACTTCTTCGCTGTACGCGGGCATGACGATGCCCCAGGTTGAACTCCACAGTCCCCACCCCAGAGTTGTTGAACGCTCACAAGTGGCAAGAGTTAACGCCACGCCCGACCGGCCAGTCAACGGAAATGCGTCCCGCCCCGCTCCCGGTGGGAGCGATGCGCGAAGGGCCGTCACGTCTCCTCAGGCCTCACCGCCGTGGCCACCAGCGCCCACACCGTCTTCCCGTACCGCCCCCGCTGCCACACGCCCCAGGTCTCCGCCACCGAGTCCACCAGGCGTATTCCGCGGCCGTGTTCCGCGAACGGGCCGTCCTGGGTGCGCAGGACCGGTTCTGCGGGGGACTCGTCCGAGACCTCGATCAGGCAGGAGCCGTCGGCGAGGACCGTCACCGCGACCTCGAACTCGCGCTCGAGGACCGGGCCGTGGCGCACCACGTTGGTGGCGAGTTCCGAGACGAGCAGGATCGTGTCGGCCACCGCGCCGTCCTCGCCGCTGTGCCCCCAGGCGGCCAGATGGTCGCGGACCCGGAGCCGGGCGAGGCCCACGGACGCCGGGTGCCGGGGCAACCGGAACGCATGGCGCCGTAACACTTCCTCCACCTCCGGCCACCCTGCACGCACGGGATCCGCACAAGATGCTGCGCTGTGCGGGGTGGAGTTGTCACTGGTCAGCCGTGGTGACGGCCCCTTTTGGCCATCAGGCCTATGCCAGCGGACACGGGCAGAGCGGGACGAGCGGCCCAAGTCACCCGTTCAACTCGTATGGTTCCGGCCAAGTGACGCGCAACGACGCCCGGCTTCCTGGCCGAAAACCGCCCGCGCGTTCAGGCCCGCTTCGAGGCCAGCGTGACCACCGTGATGTCCGACGGCGCCCCCACCCGCACCGGCGGCCCCCAGGCCCCGGCACCGCGCGTGACGTACAACTGCGTGTCGCCGTAGCTCTCCAGACCGGCGAGCGTGGGGTTGGCGAGATCGGCGATCAGGTTGCCGGGCCACATCTGGCCACCGTGCGTATGGCCGGAAAGCTGGAGGTCGACGCCGTGTTCGACGGCGTCATGGATGACCACCGGCTGATGCGCGAGCAGCACCGAGGCCCGCGAGCGGTCGCGGTCGCCGAGCGCCTTCAGGAAGTCCGGGCCCTGGCCCTCGCTCTCGCCGGCCACGTCGTTGACGCCCGCGAGATCGAAGCCGTCGATCTCGACGCGGGCGTTCTCCAGCGGGTGCAGACCGAGTTCGCGTACGTGGTCGACCCACTGCTGCGCGCCGGAGAAGTACTCGTGATTGCCGGTGACGAAGAACGAGCCGTGGCGCGAGCGCAGTTGGGCAAGCGGCTCCGCGGCCGGGCCGAGATCCTCCACGCTGCCGTCGACGAGATCGCCCACGACGGCGACCAGATCGGCCTGCGTGGAGTTGATGGTGTCGACGATGCGCTGGGTGTGGGCGCGGCCGAGCACCGGCCCGAGGTGGATGTCGCTGACGACGGCGATACGGAAGCCGTGCGCGCCGCGCGGCAGCCTGGCCAGCGGCACGGTGAGGTGCTTGAGCTTGGGCCCGCGCAGCACGCCGTACGTCCCGTACCCGACGGTCGCCACCGCGGCGGTCGCCGCGGCTCCGCCGATGATGCGGGAGACGAAGAGACGGCGGGAAGGGGCCGCGAGCGCCGGCTTCTCCAGCTCGGGCGCACGGTCCGCGACCGGAGCTGCCGCCTCACCGCCACTGCCCGAACCGCCGCCCTCTCCCCCGACACCCACTGCTTCCCGTACGACCGAGGTCTCCACCTCGGGCACCGGCACGGGCTCAACCGCCGCATCCCGCTTCCGCAGCCACCGCAGAAGCAGCGGCCGGACCGCCTCGCCCACCAGAAGCGACAGCGTCAGATAGAGGAACAGCGCCATCCACAGATACCCGGGCCAGGCGAACACCTGCTGCACCCCGAACGGGAGCCCCGCCCGCGCTCCCGCGAACGCCGCGACCATCAGGACCAGCGCCGTGACGAGCGCCGCCGTCCCCGCCTTGCGGGCCGTGGATCCGGCCGTGGTCGTGTCGCGCACCAAGCGGCGCCACAGGTAGTAGTGCAGCCCGAGGAGGGCGGAAAAGGCGGCGAGACCCGCCAGCACGAAGAGGACGATCACCGCTGCTGCTCCCTGTCGATTCCCCGCTGCGCGCCGCTATGACGTGCGGCGCAATGCGCGCACACCACGGAACCCGATGACCCCTACGACCGTCCCCAAGGCAAAGGACACCACGGCGAGCAGCAGATGGACCCAGAAGTATCCGGTCGGGTCACCCGCGTCGTCGAACGCGAGACCGCTTCCGTCCTTGACCAGGTTCTTGACGAAAGTGACCCAGATGATCCACGACCACACCCCGAAGGCGAGCAGGAACCAGGAGACCGGGCGGCTGAGCTTCATACGCCCAGTATCGCCGTCCTCCGTTCGGGACCGGTCACGGGGTATCCCCCACACGAAGTGCTCGGGGAGGGGTGGTCCGAGTGATACCGGCCAGACACAGGGGGCCTCGGTACGCGCTCGTACAGCTACGCCCTGTACGTTCACGACCGTGCCTGCCATGAAGAAGACCGTACTAACGGTCGTATGCGCCAGCTTGATGACCATGTCTGCTCTCTCACCGGCCGTCGCGGACGACAAGCCCGGCAAGAAGGACGACAAGGCCAAGCCGCCCGCCGACATGTCCACGGTCGGCGGCGCCCAGCTCGGCAAGGCGGGCACCCAGGTCAATCTCGGTCCCGGCGCACCGGTGCTGCCCAAGGATCTGACGGGGCGTTCGTGGATCGTCGCGGACGCCGAATCCGGCCAGGTCCTCGCCTCGCACAACCCGCACTGGCGGCTGCCGCCCGCGTCCACGCTGAAGATGCTCTTCGCGGACACGGTGCTGCCGAAGCTCCCCAAGGACCAGGTCTACAAGGTCAAGGACGCCGACCTCGCGGACGTCGGCGCGGGCTCCAGCCTGGTCGGCGTCAAGGAGGACCACACCTACTCGGTGCACGACCTGTGGCTCGGGGTGTTCCTCAGGTCGGGCAATGACGCGGTGCATGTCCTGTCGTCGATGTACGGCGGCGTCGACAAGGCCGTCGCCGACATGCAGACCCACGCCGAGGAACTGCAGGCCCTCGACACGAACGTGGTCAGCCCGGACGGTTACGACGCCGAGGGCCAGGTGTCCTCCGCGTACGACCTGACGCTGTTCGCCCGCTCCGGGCTGCAGAAGGCCGACTTCCGCGAGTACGCGGCGACGGCGACCGCGGACTTCCCCGGCGAGCGCAAGGGCAAGAAGCGCGAGAGCTTCGAGATCCAGAACACCAACCGCCTGATGACCGGCGACTACGGCCTCAACCCGTACAAGGGCATCGCGGGCGTCAAGAACGGCAACACCACGCACGCCGGCGCCACCTTCACCGGTGTCGCGGAGCGCGGCGACAAGGTGCTGCTCGTGACGGTGATGAACCCCGACTCCGACGAGCAGAACGCCGTCTACCAGGAGACCGCCCGGCTCTTCGACTGGGGCTTCAAGGCCGCGGACAAGGTGACCCCGGTCGGTGAACTGGTCCGGCCGCGCAGCGCGGAGGGCTCCGGCAACAAGGGTGCCGCGGCCCCCGAGAAGGGCAAGGCGGAGGGCTCGCTGTCGAGCACCGGGACCGCCGCCGCCGATGAGGGCTCCAGCGGCGTCGGGATCGCGCTCGCCGTCACCGGCGGTGTGCTCGCGCTGATCGGTGCGGGTGTGTTCGTGGTCAACCGCCGCTGGCCGCTGCCTGACCTGGTGCGGCGGCTTCCCCGCCGCTGAGCGGCGTCGACTCGGGTGCCTTCTTGCTCTGCGTCGCGGTCCACGCGGCGCAGAGCAGGAGCAGCTTCGCGGTGAAGTTGATCCACAGGAGCAGCGCGACCGGGACGCCGAAGGCCCCGTACATGGACTTGGCGGCCACGCCCTTCATATAGCCGCCGATCAGCAGCTTGAGCAGCTCGAAGCCGATCGCTCCGATCAGCGCGGCGACGAAGAGCCGGCGCCGGGGCGGCTGCACCCCGGGCAGCAGCGTCAGGACGTACAGCAGGATCAGGAAGTCCGCGAGCACCGCGAACCCGAACACCACCACAAGCAGCAGCCAGCCGATCCAGCTCTGGTCCTCCAGGCCCACCGCCCGCGTCAGCCAGACCGCGGCGGTGGAGCCGACGGCGGAGGCGGCGAGCGAGAGCAGACCGGTCAGACCGAGGCCGGCCAGGATGCCGGCGTCCTTGAGCTTGGCCATGACGGGGTTGACGTCCTCGTCCTCCTTGCCCCAGACCGCGCGCAGACAGTCCCTTATCGAGCCGACCCAGCTCACGCCGGTGACCAGGAGCAGGACGCCCGCGATCACACCGACCGTGCCCGCGTTGGAGACCAGCTCGCCGATGTCCAACTGTTCGGAGATCCCGGGGATCTGATCGCTGATCTTGTCCTGGAACTCCTGCTGCTGCTCCGTGGAGAGGGTCGCGGCGGCGACCGCGGCGAGGAGGGTGAGCAGCGGGAACAGCGCGAGGAAGCTGTTGAAGGTCATCGCGCCCGCGAGCCGCGCCCAGTGCGCCCGGTCGAGCGTCTCGTACGAGCGGTAGGCGTGGGTCGTCATCAGGCGCTCCACGAGCGGTCCGACGACGGGCAGTTTCTTCAGCCAGTCCATGTCCTCAGGCCACCTTCTGCGTACGGAACACCAGGGTGCGGGTACCCCAAAAGCGCAGGACAGTCGCCAGGGCCATGCCCACACCCGCTCCGGAAACGGTGTCGGCGCGCTGGGACGTGAGGCCGAGCCCGTAGTGGGAGACCGCCAGGCAGAGCAGCTGGACCAGGGCGCCCGCGATGTTGACCGCGAAGAAGATCGTGTACTGCCGCAGCCGGGAGACACCGGGGGTGCGGCGGCGGTACGTGCCGAGCGCATTGCCCGCGTACGCCACCGAGCAACCGGCCACGAACGAGAGCGCCTTGGCGGTCAGCGGGTCCCAGCCCATCGGTCCGCGCAGCCAGATGAACAGGCCGAGGTCGGCGGCGTACGCGCAGATCCCGGCGGCGGCGAAGCCGAGCAGTTCGGGGCCCATGGCGCGCAGCCGGGTGCGCAGTTCCGGCCCTTTGGTGCGCGGCCGGGGTGGCGCCGAGGTGCTCACAGGTCGGCCACCGCGAGCCCGTACATCCCCACCCAGACCAGCGCGATGAGCGCGAGGGGCTTGTCGCGCAGGACCACGTCCTCGGGGGCGCCGGCGGTGCCGCGGTCTGCGAACACGGCGTAGCGCAGGATGGCGAGGATGAACGCGACCATCGACAGCTGACGCCAGGGCAGCAGCCCGGTGCCGCCTTCCTCCATGGCCCACAGGCAGTACGCGAGGACGGCGACGCCGGCCGCGAGCTGCCAGACGAAGCGCAGATAGCCGGTGGTGTACTCGGTCAGCAGGGCGCGGGTGGCGCCCAGTTCGCCGTCGGCGTCCGCCATCCGCACGGACTCCGAGTAGCGCTTGGCCGAGACCATGAACAGCGCGCCGAAGCCCGTGGTGATCAGGAACCAGCGCGAGAGCGGGATGTCGAGCGCGACACCGCCGATCATCGCGCGCATCAGGAAGCCCGTGGTGACGACGACGAGGTCGACCACGAGGACGTGCTTCAGGCTGATGCAGTACGCGAGTTGCATGCCGACGTAGCCGGTGAGCAGCGCCGAGGTCATCGGGGTGCACAAGAAGGCCGCGGCGGCGGGCGCGAGGACCGCGAGGAGCCCGCCGACCGCGTACGCGACCGGGACCGGGACCTGTCCGGCGGCCACCGGGCGGCGGCACTTGTCGGGGTGGGCGCGGTCGGCCTCGGCGTCGCGGGCGTCGTTGATCAGGTAGACGGCGGACGCGGCGGCGGTGAACAGGCAGAAGACCAGGACCAGTTGGACGGCCGTCTGGCGGGTGAAGAGCTCACCCGCGGCGGCGGGGGCCGCGACGACCAGGACGTTCTTGACCCACTGGCGGGGCCGGGCGGTCTTGAGGAGGCCGAGCGGCAGGCTGATGGGGCCGGGGCGGCGCGGGGGTGCTGAGCGCTGCTGCTGTTCCAGGAGGGTCACTGGCCGGCTCCTTGCGTGAGGGCGGCGGCCGCGCCGGCGCCTTGCGTACGTACGGCCGCGCCGGCGCCTTGCATCCACGACGTGCCGAGGCGCGCGGTGAGCGCGCCGAGTGCGGCGCCGGCGGCCACATCGCTCGGGTAGTGCACGCCGACGACCATCCGCGAGACGCACATCGCGGCGGCCAGCGGCGGTACGAGCCGGGCGCCTGCCGGGCGCAGTGCGCCGTAGGCGACGGCCGCGGCGGCGGCCGAGGTGGCGTGCGAGCTGGGGAAGGAGTGCCGGCCCGCGGTGCGCACCAGGGGCTCGGCATCCGGACGCGGCCTGCGCACCAGGCGCTTGATACCCATGCTGGCCAGGTGCGCGCCCGCGGTCAGAGCGGTGCCGCGCAGCCAGGCGCCGCGCCGCTCCTTGTCGAGCGCGGCGCCCGCGAGGCCGGCGGCCAGCCACAGCGCGCCGTGCTCACCCGCGAAGGACAGGGTGCGGGCGGCGGCCGCGATGTGCGGGTGCTCTCCGGTGCCGCGCAGGGCTGCTAGGAGCCGCTGGTCGTACTCGTGCATGGGGCCTCTTCGTCGCTGAGGGTTTCCGGCCGCCGATCCACCCGAGCGGCCGTATGCCGCAATCGACTCTTCATGCCAACGAGCCAGTAATTACGGCAATGTTGGGCGACACCCCCTGAATCACCCGTTTCGGTGAGGGGTGCGACAGGTTTGGCAAACCAGGCCGCACCGGGCGATAGCGTCGAGGCCATGTCTGCCGACACCGTCTCCGTCACGGGTTGGGGCCGCACCGCCCCGACCACCGCCCGCCTGGTCCGCCCCCGCTCCTACGAGGAGGTGGCGGACGCCGTCCGTGCGTGCGGCGCTCGCGGGGGCATCGCACGAGGGCTCGGCCGGGCGTACGGCGACGCGGCGCAGAACGCAGGCGGTTCGGTGCTCGACATGACCTCCCTCGACCGGATCCGCGCGATCGACGCCGAAGCGGGCGTGGTGGTGTGCGACGCCGGCGTGAGCCTGCACCGCCTGATGGAAGTGCTGCTGCCGCTCGGCTGGTTCGTGCCGGTGACGCCCGGGACGCGGTACGTGACGGTGGGCGGCGCGATCGGCGCCGACATCCACGGCAAGAACCACCACGTCTCGGGCTCGTTCTCCCGCCATGTCGCCGCGCTCGATCTGCTCACGGCCGACGGCACAGTGCATACCGTCAAGCGCGGCGAGCCGCTCTTCGACGCCACCGCCGGGGGCATGGGCCTGACCGGGGTGATCCTCTCCGCGACCGTCGAACTGCTCCCCGTACAGACCTCGTTGATGTCCGTGGACACCGAACGCGCCACCGACCTCGACGACTTGATGGCGCGCCTGACCGCGACCGACCACCGCTACCGCTACTCGGTCGCCTGGATCGACCTGCTCGCGCGCGGCGCCGCGATGGGCCGCTCGGTGCTCACCCGCGGCGACCACGCGCCGCTGGACGCGCTGCCCGTACGGGCCCGTCGCGCGCCGCTGACGTTCCGGCCGGGGCAGCTGCCCGCCGCGCCCGCGTTCGTGCCCGAAGGGCTGCTCGGCAAGGCGACCGTGGGGCTGTTCAACGAGCTCTGGTACCGCAAGGCGCCCCGCGCCCGGCGCGGTGAACTGCAGAAGATCTCCACGTTCTTCCACCCGCTGGACGGCGTACCGCACTGGAACCGGATCTACGGCCGCAGCGGCTTCGTGCAGTACCAATTCGTCCTCGGATACGGCAAGGAGGAGGCGCTGCGCCGGATCGTCGGCCGGATCTCGCAGCGCGGCTGCCCGTCGTTCCTCGCCGTGCTCAAGCGCTTCGGCGACGGCGATCCCGGCTGGCTGTCCTTCCCGATGCCCGGCTGGACGCTCGCCCTGGACATCCCGGCCACCATGCCCGGCCTCGGCTCCTTCCTCGACGAGCTCGACGAGGAGGTCGCGGCGGCCGACGGACGGATCTACCTCGCGAAGGACTCACGGCTGCGGCCCGAGCTGCTCGGCGCGATGTATCCGCGGCTCGGCCAGTTCCGTGCGCTGCGCGAAGAGCTCGATCCGCGTGGGGTGTTCACGTCGGATCTGTCCCGGCGGCTGTCGCTGTGACGTTCCGGCCGCTGTTCCCTTTGCCCTGCGTCACCCCCGTACCCCTGGAGTTTCGATGAAGGACGCGTTCGGCACCCCCCAGTCCCTGCTGATCCTGGGCGGCACCTCCGAGATCGCGCTGGCCACCGCACGCCGCCTGGTCGCGCGCCGCACCCGCACGGTGTGGCTGGCCGGCCGGCCCTCGCCCGCCCTGGAGGCGGCGGCCGAGCAGCTGCGGGACCTGGGCGCCGACGCCCGTACCGTCGCCTTCGACGCCCTGGACTCCGAGTCGCACGAGGAGACGCTCGGGAAGGTCTTCACCGAGGGCGACATCGACATGGTGCTGCTCGCGTTCGGTGTGCTCGGCGACCAGGAGCGCGACGAGGACGAGCCGCTGTCGGCGGTCCGGGTCGCGCAGACCAACTACACGGGCGCGGTCTCATCGGGCCTCGTCTGCGCGAACGCCCTCAAGCGCCAGGGCCACGGCTCCTTGGTCGTGCTGTCCTCGGTGGCCGGCGAGCGCGCGCGGCGGGCCAACTTCATCTACGGGTCCTCCAAGGCCGGGCTCGACGCCTTCGCCCAGGGCCTCGGGGACGCGCTGCACGGCAGCGGGGTGCACGTCATGGTCGTACGGCCCGGCTTCGTCCGCTCGAAGATGACGGCGGGCATGAAGGAGGCACCGCTGGCCACGACGCCGGAGGCGGTGGCCGAGGCGATCGAGGCGGGGCTGCGACGGCGCGCGGAGACGGTATGGGTGCCCGGGGCGCTGCGCCTGGTGATGTCGGCGCTGCGGCACGTGCCGCGGCCGGTGTTCCGGAAGCTGCCTGTCTGACCGGAAGCTGCCCGTCTGACCGGAAGGCATCTGACTGGCCGGAAGCCGCCTGTCTGATACGGGAGTTGGGCCGGGTCCCCACGGGGCCCGGCCCTTACTGCTGCCCGCCGCGCGTCAGGCGTACGACGACGGGTGCGCCGAACGGGTCGCCGGACTGGTTGACCTGGACGTGTCCCGCGCCCAGCCACTCGTCCGTACCGGGGACGCGGTGGATCTCCTCCAGCCACAGGGACTGGTTCGAGTTCTTGCGGGCGCCGGTGTCCACGGGCAGGCGATGGCGCTTGATCTTGACGCAGTCGCCCGCTTCGGTCAGATACCAGTTCCCGTCCAGGAACAGGCCCTTGTCGTCCTGTTCCAGCGGGGTGCGCAGCTCGCACTGCCCGGGAGCGGGCCGCTGGTCCACCCACTTGGTGCCGTCCCGGCGCCAGCGGATGTACCCCTCGGCGGGCTCGTTCTCCACCTCGCCGTGGTTGTAGGTGTTCGTTCCGTACGCGCGGACCTCGCCGTCGTCCATGGCGAACACCTGGCCGAGACTCGCGCTCGCTTCCGGCGGGAGGGGCTCGTCGAAGCGGACCACGGGTGTCTCGACGGCCTTCCAGGACGTGCCGTCCCAGTGCATCGCGGCGGGCTGCCCGTAGGTGCCGTAGTCGAGTTCGGTGCCGGGGCCGGTGGCGCGGCGGCCGACCGCCCAGACGTCGTCGGGACCGGCGATCGTGAGATCGGCCGCGGTGTACGGCAGCCGGTAGGTGTTCCAGCGGGTGCCGTCCCAGTGCAGGGCGCTCTCCTCGCCCGACAGGGCCCAGATGTCGTCCGTGGCGGCGGCCTCCAGTGAGTCGACACCGACCGGCGGCGGCACCGCGACCTCGGTCCAGCTCGTGCCGTCCCAGGCGGCCCAGCCCTCCCCCGCGTGCGGGGGTTCCTGGCCCGGCGGGATGTGCGAGGGCGGCGGGCCCTGGGGGCGCAGCCAGATGCGGGCGTCGCCGATCTCCTCCAGCTTCGGCGGGCTGGAGGACTCCCCGAGTGCCTCGGGCACGGGCTCGCGCTTCCACTCTTTGCCGTCGAAGTGCAGCAGATGGACGGGGTCGTCCAGCGTCCTCTGGTCGGTGGCGACGGCCCAGATGTCGTTCTCGGCGAGTGCGGCGACATCGGAGATCTCACCGCTGAAGTCGGTGACGATGTGCTCGAAGTCCCAGGTGAGGGCGGTCTTCCCGGAGGACTCGGAGGCGCTCGGCGTCTTGGCCGGTGACCTGGCGTCGTCCGCGCCCGAGCTGCAGGCCGTGACGGTGATGACGGTGAGAAGTCCGGCCAGCACGGCCGCCGCCATCGGTGTCCCGGCCGTCGGTGTCCCGGCCCTCAGTGCCCCCGACATCCGTATCCGGCGGCCCATGATCCCCCCGTGGTGCACGCCCTCAGCGGGCAGGCAGCGTATCCCTGTCCGCGGGCGCCCCTGCCTGCGGAGGAACGGAGGGGCCGGCGAAGGGGAACTCGCGCAGCTTGCGCCAGACCCCGTCCTCGCCCTGCTCGTACAGCGCGAATCCGGTGCAGGACCACGCGGCCTCGTACGAGGAAAGCTCCTCGAAGGCGCGGTCCATCGCCTCCTCCGCGATGCCGTGCGCGACGGTCACATGCGGGTGGTACGGGAACTGCAGCTCGCGTGCGACCGGGCCCGAGGCGTCGCGGACCTGCTTCTGCAGCCAGGTGCAGGCCTCGGCGCCCTCGACGACCTTGACGAAGACGACGGGCGACAGGGGGCGGAACGTTCCGGTGCCGCAAAGCCGCATCGGGAAGGGCCGCCCGCCGGACGCGACCTCGGCCAGATGCGCCTCGATCGCGGGCAGCGCCTCGGCGGCCACCTCGGTGGGCGGCAGCAGCGTGACATGCGTGGGGATACCGTGCGCCGCGGGGTCGCCGAAGCCCGCGCGCCGCTCCTGGAGCAGGCTGCCATGGGGCTCCGGGACCGCGATCGAAACGCCGAGCGTTACGGTCCCCACGTCGTGCTCCTTCTCCGGTCCTTCATCGCCCTGCAGTGATGGATGCTGCAGGAGCTTGCCAGTGTGTCGCGCGCACCGGCCTTCTGGCCAGGGTCCTTGGTCCGTCCCTGGCCAGGGCGGTGTCGCGGCGGTGGGTCAGTGCTTGGCGGGCAGGAACCCGATCCGCTCGTACGTGGTGGCGAGGGTCTCCGCGGCGACCGCACGGGCCTTCTCCGCGCCCTTGGCGAGGATCGAGTCCAGGGTCTCCGGGTCGTCCAGATACTCCTGCGTACGGGTACGGAACGGGGTCACGAACTCGGCCATGACCTCGGCCAGATCCGTCTTCAGCGCACCGTAGCCCTTGCCGGCGTACTTCTGCTCAAGTTCCGGGATACCAGTACCGGTGAGGGTGGAGTAGATGGTGAGCAGGTTGCTGACACCGGGCTTGGCCTCGGCGTCGAAGCGGATCTCGGTGTCCGTGTCGGTGACCGCGCTCTTGACCTTCTTGACGGTCACCTTCGGTTCGTCGAGCAGATTGACCAGGCCCTTGGGGTTGGCCGTGGACTTGCTCATCTTGGCCGTCGGGTCCTGAAGATCGAAGATCTTCGCCGTCTCCTTGATGATGTGCGGCTTCGGCACCGTGAACGTCTGCCCGTAGCGGCCGTTGAAACGCTCGGCCAGGTCGCGGGTCAGCTCGATGTGCTGGCGCTGGTCCTCGCCGACCGGCACCTCGTTGGCCTGGTAGAGGAGGATGTCCGCGACCTGAAGGATCGGATACGTGAAGAGGCCGACCGTGGCGCGGTCGGAGCCCTGCTTCGCCGACTTGTCCTTGAACTGGGTCATACGGGAGGCCTCGCCGAATCCGGTGAGGCAGTTCATGACCCAGCCGAGCTGCGCGTGCTCGGGCACATGGCTCTGCACGAACAGGGTGCAGCGCTCGGGGTCCAGACCGGCCGCGAGCAGCTGGGCCGCGGCGAGCCGGGTGTTGGCGCGCAGCTCCTTCGGGTCCTGCGGCACGGTGATCGCGTGCAGGTCGACGACCATGTAGAAGGCGTCGTGGGACTCCTGCAGCGCAACCCACTGGCGCACGGCGCCCAGGTAGTTGCCGAGGTGGAACGAGCCTGCGGTGGGCTGGATTCCGGAGAGCACGCGGGGTCGGTCTGTGGCCATGCCCATCATTCTCTCAGGTGCGCGAAACAGGTCTGCTACGGACTGGAACCGATCCCGCGCCTGCGGTGTATCAAAGGTGTGAGAACGCGGGAGGGGGGCCGCATCGTCGTCGACGAGGGCTCGGTGATCGCCCGGGTGCGCGCCGGCGAGGCGGAGGCGTACGCGGAGCTGGTGCGTGCCCACACACCGGTGGCGCTGCGCGCCGCGGTGGCCTTCGGCGCGGGCGCGGACGCGGAGGACGTGGTGCAGGCGGCCTTCTTCAAGGCCTATCAGTCCCTGGGCCGCTTCCGGGACGACTCCTCGTTCAAGCCCTGGCTGCTCCAGATCGTGGTGAATGAGACGAGGAACACAGTGCGCTCGGCCGGCCGCCTCAGAGCCCTCGCCGGCCGGGAGGCGGCGCTGCGCGAGGCCGAGCCGTTGATACCGGAGTCGGCCGACCCGGCCTTCGCGGCGCTCGCACAGGAGCAGCGGAGCGCGCTGCATGCCGCCCTCGGCCGGCTGAACCGTGATCAGCGCGCGGTCGTCACCTGCCGCTATCTCCTGGAGATGGACGAGGCGGAGACGGCCGGGACGCTGGGCTGGCCGCGCGGCACGGTGAAGTCACGGCTGAACCGTGCGCTGAAGAAACTGGGGAGGCTGCTGCCTGCGGACAGTGTGTTCGCGGTGGAGTCGGAAGGGTTGGCGGAAGGGCTGCCGGGAGGGCTGTCGGACGGACTGTCGGACGGACTGGAGGGAGGTGAGAAGAGTGAGTGAGGACCGGGTGGGCCGGGAGGACGGACGACGCGGGGAAGAGTCGGAGGGCGGGCGACGACGGGAGGACTCGCAGACCGGGCGACGGCGGGAGGATCCGGAGGCCAGGCGGCGGCGGGAGGATCCGGAGGCCAGGCGGCGGCGGGTCGAGGAGGAACTGCGGCTGCTGAGGAGCCGGATGGCCGTGCCCGATGTCGACGGCCGGACCATGGCCGAGCGCGTCCTGGCGCAGCTGGTCGCCGAGCATGTGCCGACCCCCGTCGCCCAGCCGCCCACCCGCCGTGAGCGGCTGCGCGGCTGGTTCCGGCTGCGGCGTGCCCGGATCGCGGCGGCGCTGTGCGGGCTGCTGGTCGTCGCGGTGCTCACCCCTCCTGTGCGTGCGGCCGTCGCGGACTGGTTCAACTTCGGCGGGGTCGCCGTGCGCCACGACCCCTCGGCCTCCCCTCCCCCGCCCTCGCCGGTACCGGGCTGCGCGCAGGCGCTCACGGTGGACGAGGCTGCCCGGCAGGCGGGGTTCGAGCCCTTGGTGCCGAGCGAGTTGAGCGGACGGCCCGCCGCTTCCGTCTCCGCGGACCGCAGGGTGATCTCGCTGTGCTGGCGCTCGGCGGACGGCGCGGTGATACGGCTCGACCAACTGCGGGCGACGATCGACCCGGTCTTCTGGAAGACGACCCGCGTGCCGTACGAACCGGTGACGGTGCGGGGTGCGGGCGAGGGGATGTGGTTCCCCGAACCGCACAGGCTGCGGATCGACCTCGTCGACGAGCGGGGCACGTCGTACTCGACGACCGTCCGCACGGCCGGGCCGACCCTGCTGTGGGAGAGGACGGGCAGCGCCACCGGCCTGACCCTTCGGCTCGAAGGCATCGATCAGCAGGACCGGGCGATGGAGGTCGCGGCCTCCTCGCGCTGACCTGTGCGCCGCGGCACGCAGGCACGTCGAACTCGGGGCTCGGCGAACTGGGCGCCGAAAAGGGGAACCTGCGGGCCACGGGCGGTGTACCAGAAGTGAATCGGCGCGGAGCGGCCGCGCCAGGGACCTCTGGGGGAACGGATGCGTGGCGTACGGAAGTTGGCGACCCTGCTCGGCACGTTGGTGGCGGGGCTCGCGCTGGTACTGCTGGGGGCGCCCGGTGCTTCGGCGGGCGGGCCGACGAGTGTGCTGCTCTCGTCGCCGACGGCCGCGAAGGCGACGGGGCTCTACGGCTCGGACGAGGCGTACAGGCAGCTGGAGCAGTTGCTCGAGGTCAGCAGGAACATCACCGGTGAAAGGGCGCCGTCCATGGATGAGTTCACGGACGGAAAGATGGTCAATGTGACCTGGATGATCCATGACACGACTCCCTGGCGGGTGGACCAGGTTCACCTGATACCTCCCAAGGGCGGCAAGGCTGACGTCAAGGTCTGGATCCACAGCGTGGTCGACCACGACGGCACCCCCGGCATGGACATCGCCGAGGGCGACTGGCACCTGTCCCGGCAGCCCGGCGAACTGAAGGCGTTCCTGGCCGAGCTGGGGCTGCTCGATGCCTCCTCCGCAGGGGATGCTCCGATCCCCGTCACACCCGAGCCCGGTGCGGACGAGACCGCGGGGGTGGACCAGGCCGCCGGTGCCGACGCCTCCGACGCGGCGGGCACGCGGGACGTGCCCGCCGCTGCCGGGGCGGCGGTGGGTACCGGCTGGTGGTGGGTGTTCCCCGGGATCGCCGCGGGGGCCGCCCTGGCTCTGGGGATACGGCCGATAGCCCGGCAACTGCCCACGTGGCCCGGGAAGTTGCGGGACGCGCGGGCGGCGGCGCGGGAGACACGGGCGGCCGCGCGGGAGGAAGGTCGGCGTGGGGAGCTGATCGACCGGTGAGGTGAGGGCGCCCCGCAACGCCACGCGCTCCGACGGTGAGGTGAGAGCTCCGGGCCGCCACGCGCTCCGACGGGGTGGGGCGCGCGGCGGTTCCGGGTCGGGTCGGGTTGGGTTGGGTCAGGTCAGGTCGATGCCCGGGTAGAGCGGGAAGGGGGTCAGGAGGTCCGAGGCGCGGTGCGCGATCTCGTCCGAGATCTTCGCGTCCAGGACGTGCTTCGCCTTCGAGGGCGCGCCCGACTTGGTCGTGGCCGACCTGGTGGCCTTGAGCGCGGTGTCGATCAGGCCCGCGATCTCGTCCATCTCGGCCGCGCCCAGACCACGCGTGGTCAGAGCGGGGGTGCCGATACGGATGCCGGAGGTGTACCAGGCGCCGTTCGGATCGGCGGGGATGGCGTTGCGGTTGGTGACCACACCGGAGTCGAGGAGGGCGTTCTCCGCCTGGCGGCCGGTCAGGCCGTAGGAGGAGGCGACATCGATCAGGTTGAGGTGGTTGTCGGTGCCGCCCGTCACCAGCGTGGCACCACGGCGCATCAACCCCTCGGCCAGCGCACGGGAGTTGTCGACCACACGCTGCGCGTAGTCACGGAAGGAAGGCTGACGCGCCTCGGCCAGCGCGACCGCCTTGGCCGCCATCACATGCGGAAGGGGACCACCGAGGACCATCGGGCAGCCCCGGTCGACCTGGTCCTTGAGCGAGTCGTCGCACAGCACCATGCCGCCGCGCGGACCGCGCAGCGACTTGTGCGTGGTGGTCGTGACGATCTGCGCGTGCGGCACCGGGTCGAAGTCACCGGTGAGGACCTTGCCGGCGACGAGACCGGCGAAGTGCGCCATGTCGACCATGAGCGTGGCACCGACCTCGTCGGCGATCTCGCGCATGATGCGGAAGTTCACGAGACGGGGGTAGGCGGAGTAACCGGCCACGATGATCAGGGGCTTGAAGTCACGGGCCGTCTTGCGCAGCGCCTCGTAGTCGACGAGACCGGTCGCGGGGTCGGTGCCGTACGAGCGCTGATCGAACATTTTTCCGCTGATGTTGGGGCGGAAGCCGTGCGTGAGATGGCCGCCGGCGTCCAGGGACATGCCGAGCATGCGCTGGTTGCCGAAGGCCTGGCGCAGTTCGGCCCATTCGGCGTCGGAGAGGTCGTTGACCTGGCGGGCGCCGAAGCGCTCCAGGGCGGGGGCCTCCACGCGGTCGGCGAGCACGGACCAGAAGGCGACGAGGTTGGCGTCGATCCCGGAGTGGGGCTGGGCGTAGGCGTGCTGGGCGCCGAAGAGTTCACGGGCGTGCTCGGCGGCGAGGGACTCGACGGTGTCGACGTTGCGGCAGCCGGCGTAGAAGCGGCGGCCGATGGTGCCCTCGGCGTACTTGTCGCTGAACCAGTTGCCCATGGCGAGCAGCGTGGCCGGGGACGCGTAGTTCTCGGAGGCGATCAGCTTGAGCATCTCGCGCTGGTCGGTGAGCTCCTGGCCGATGGCGTCGGCGACGCGGGGCTCGACGCCGCGGATCACTTCGAGGGCGCTGTTGAAGGCGGTGGAGGCGACAGAAGGGTCGGTCATGGTGGTGGACCTCCGGACGAAGACGATGCGTACAGGTTCGTCGTACTCGGTTCGGCCCAGGCGCACGGCACACAGTTCACGGGCCGCTCCCCGATGGTTGATCCCATCTCAGCGCGCCAGTCACGGCCCACCTGTCACCTTACCGGCAGGTGTCCGGGCGAGGTTTCTGCGTCCGGCATGCGAGCGACGATAGGAACGTGGGCAACACCCAGCCCCGGCAGCACGATGAACGGAGACCCCGTGGCGATGACGGAAACCCGTACGGACGCATTGATCTCTTCCGCCGACGCGCACAGTGCGCACAACTACCATCCGCTGCCCGTCGTGGTCGCCACGGCCGAGGGTGCGTGGATGACGGATGTGGAGGGCCGGCGCTATCTGGACATGCTGGCCGGCTACTCGGCGCTGAACTTCGGCCATGGCAACCGCCGACTGATCGACGCGGCCAAGGCGCAGCTGGAGCGGGTGACGCTGACCTCGCGGGCGTTCCATCACGACCGGTTCGCCGAGTTCTGTACGCGCCTGGCCGCGCTGTGCGGCATGGAGATGGTGCTGCCGATGAACACGGGTGCGGAGGCCGTCGAGACCGCCGTGAAGACCGCCCGCAAGTGGGGGTACAAGGTCAAGGGCGTGCCGGACGGCCGGGCGAGGATCGTGGTCGCGTCCGACAACTTCCACGGCCGGACGACGACCATCGTCAGCTTCTCCACGGACCCCGAGGCGCGGGCGGACTTCGGTCCGTACACGCCGGGCTTCGAGATCGTTCCGTACGGGGATCTCGAAGCGCTGGGCCGGGCGGTCACCGACGAGACGGTGGCCGTGCTGCTCGAACCGATCCAGGGCGAGGCCGGTGTGCTCGTGCCGCCGCCGGGCTATCTGGCGGGGGTCCGGGAGCTGACGCGCGAGCGGAACGTGCTGTTCATCGCCGACGAGATCCAGTCGGGACTCGGGCGCACGGGGAAGACCTTCGCGTGTGAGCACGAGGAGGTCGTGCCGGACATGTACATCCTCGGCAAGGCGCTCGGCGGCGGGGTCGTGCCGGTGTCGGCGGTGGTGTCCTCGGCCGAGGTGCTGGGGGTGTTCCGGCCGGGTGAGCACGGGTCGACCTTCGGCGGGAATCCCCTCGCGTGCGCGGTCGCGCTCGAGGTGATCGCGATGCTGGAGACCGGTGAATACCAGCAGAAGGCCACGGAGTTGGGCGACCACCTCCACCGGGAGTTGGGGCTGCTCGTCGGTGGCGGGGCCGTGCGCGAGGTGCGCGGGCGCGGTCTGTGGGCCGGTGTGGACATCGATCCCTCGTACGGGACGGGCCGGGAGATCTCGGAGAAGCTGATGGACCGTGGCGTCCTGGTCAAGGACACGCATGGTTCGACGATCCGGATCGCGCCGCCGCTGGTGATCAGCAAGGAGGACCTGGACTGGGGGCTCGACCAGCTGCGGGCCGTGCTCGCGTAGCCAGTCCCGCTCGTCAGTCCCGCTAGTCGGTCCAGCTGGTCGGTCCAGCTGGTCAGTCCGGCTGGTCAGTCCGGCTGGTCGGTCCTGCCCACTCGGTCAGAGGATCACGTGCGGCAGGAAGCGGGCGTATTCGTCCGTGACCAGGCCGGACGATTCGCGGATGCCGAGCCCCGCTGCCTCGTTCTCGACCACCCACGCTCCGAGCACCACGTGGTTGCCGTCGAAGGCGGGCAGCGGGGCCAACTCCTGGTAGCAGCACGGCTCGTCGCGCGGGGCCGAAGGCGCGTCCGCCGTGTGGATCGTGACGCCCGCGCCTTCGCGGCCGAGCAGCGGTTTGGCCACGTAGGCGGGCAGGTCGCGCGGGCCGTCGAGGTAGGCGGGCAGCAGGTTCGGGTGACCGGGGTAGAGCTCCCAGAGGACGGCGAGCAGGGCCTTGTTGGACAGGAGCATCTTCCAGACCGGTTCGATCCAGAGGGTGCTGCCGGTGCCGCCGCCGTTGTCGAGCGTGTCCAGGACGTGGCCCCCGAAGCGGTCCGTGGTCAGCCACTCCCACGGATAGAGCTTGAAGCAGGCGCGGATGAAGCCGAGCCGGTTGTCCACGAAGCGGCCGGACAGGCGGTCCCAGCCGATGTCCTCGACCGGGATGGAGACGGCTTTCAGGCCTGCCTGTTCGGCGGTCTCCTGGAGGTACGCGACGGTCATCAGGTCCTCGCCGAGTTCGTCGGCGGTGGAGTGCGCGAAGTGCACGGGGCTGCCCGGCGGCAGCAGACGCGCCTGCCCCCGCCAGGCGTCGACGAGGCGTTCGTGCAGGGAGTTCCACTGGTCGGCGCCGGGGAAGCGCTCCTCCATCCAGAACCACTGCGGGCTCGCGGCCTCGACCAGGGAGGTCGGGGTGTCCGCGTTGTATTCGAGGAGTTTGGCGGGGCCCGTGCCGTCGTAGCGCAGGTCGAACCGGCCGTAGAGGGAAGGGAGTTCGGCGCGGCGGCGCCAGGCCTCGCGGATCCGCTCGACCAGGTGCGGATCGGTGATGCCGAGGTCGGCGAACCGGTCCTGCTCGACGATGTGCGCGGCGGCCTCGAGGCACATGCCGTGCAATTCCCCGACGACCTCTTCGAGCGCCTCGACCTCGGGCAGGCCGAAGACGTAGTACGCGCTCTCGTCCCAGTACGGGCGCAGGGAGCCGTCGGGGTAGCGGGTGAGCGGGTAGATCAGCCCCTGCTCCTCGACGGTCTGCTGCCAGCCGGGACGGGGTTCTATGGTGCGGCGTTCCACGAGGGTCAGCCGCCGCCGGAGCCGGAGTCCGAGCAGCCGAAGCCGCCGCGGTCGACCGCTTCGGAGCGGCTGAACGTGCCGTGGTCGGCGCGGCCCCGCTCGACGTCCGCGTCGTAGTACCAGGCGCCGTCGACCTTGCCGCCGCTGCCCGTACCGGACTTGCGCTTGCCCTTGGACGAGGAGGAGCTGCCGCAGTACTTGGAGTCGACGACCTTGTAGCCGGTGGCGTAGTCGTAGGCGTCGCGGTCCACGCAGCGCTTGTCCGGGTCGCTGCCGCACGCGGACAGCGCGGTGGCCAGTACGCCCATACCGCCGAGGATCACCGTGCTCGACCGCATCCGCCGCGGCTTGCCCTCGGTTCCCATGACTTCCACTCCCCCTGGTCGACAGTCGACGCGGCAGGCAGCTTAACCAGACCCGCGGGGCGCCTGGGAGGCCCCCTGATTCCTGTGGGGCCCCTAGAGTCGTTTCGTGCTTATTGGGATGATTTGCGCCCTCGTCTCCGCGGTCTGCTTCGGCACCGCCTCCGTACTGCAGGCCGTCGCCACCCGGGCCATCGCGCCCGGCACGGGTTCCGGCGTGGATCCGGGGCTGCTGATGCGCGTACTGAAGCAGTGGCGGTATCTGGCGGGGCTCGCGCTCGACGGGCTCGGCTTCCTGCTGCAGATCGTGGCGCTGCGGCACATTCCGATCTACGCGGTGGGGGCGGCGCTGGCCGCCAGCCTCGCCGTGACCGCACTCATCGCCACGCGCCTGCTGCACATCCGGCTCAACAGGGCGGAGTGGACGGCGATCGGCGTGGTGTGCGCCGGGCTTGCGATGGTCGGGCTCGCGGCGGGTGCGGAGGGCTCGAAGTCCGGTTCGGACGCGCTGAAGTGGGCGCTGCTCGGGGCCGCGCTCGCCATCCTGCTTCTGGGTGCGCTGGGCGGGCGGCTGCCGGACAAGGCCCGTCCCCTGGTGCTCGGACTCGGGGCGGGGCTCGGGTTCGGGGTGGTGCAGGTGGCGGTGCGGCTGATCGACGAGGTCGGCCTCGAGGAACTGCTCACCAATCCGGCGACGTATGCGCTGCTGATCGGCGGGGGCGGGGCGTTCCTG
>NZ_JAAKZW010000137.1 GCF_011044995.1 Streptomyces mesophilus
GGGGGCCGCTGCACGGGGTGGCCGGGGGATGCGGCCGGGTGATGGTGACGTTCGCGTCGGTCTGCGCGCTGAGTGCAGTAGTCGGTCTGGGCGGTGAGTGCAGTGGTCGGTCTGGGCGGTGCGGCGTGGTGCTCGTCGTTTGCGGCTCGTCGTTTGCGGCTGGTCGTGTGCGGCTCATCGTTTGCGGCTCGCCGTGTGCGGCTGGCCGTCCGCCGTCCGTCGTACGCCATCCCCCGCTCGCCGCTCGCGCCCGCTGCCGGCCGCCACCACTCCTCAGAAGCAAAGGCCTGCCGTGCCCCATCCCGGATCCGCCTCGTCCCCGGACCCTGTCCGCCCGTCCGCCGAGGCCATCCTCGACGCCCTGCCGGAACTCGCGCCGTACGCACGAGAGGCCACCGTGCTCTGGCCGCGGCGCGGGGAGCCAGGGCCGAGGGAGAGTTCGGTCGGCGGTCCGCTGCTGTGGCCCGCGGACGAGCCGTGGCCGGTCTGCACGATCCCCGACGAACTGGAGCCCTCGGGGCAGCCGCCGGTGGCGATGGTGCCGGTGGCTCAGGTATGCAGGGCTCCGGGAGGAACCCGTACTCCTCATGTCGTACGGGGATCGACGGCTCCACCACTCGCGCGTCCTCCAGTTCGTCCAGGCGCCGCCACCGAAGTCGCTGCGGGCCGAACCGCTCGTGGACTTCCCGTTCCCCGACGTACTGCCGCCTCAACTCCAGCCGAAACTCGAAGAGTTCGTGGCTGCGACCGGTGGCGGGGAGAGCGACCTGATCACCCGGGTCGCCAGCTGGAAACTCGGCGGCTGGCCCACATGGCACCTCACGGCTCCGGACGACTTCGCGTGCACGGCGTGCGGCACGTCGCTCACCCTCCTGTTCACGGCGGCGAGCGACGACCTGACGACCCGGGTGATCGTGGGCCGTTTCGGCGATCTGCGCATCTTCACGTGCCCGGCGGACGCGGCGCATCCGTTCCATGTGGACGTGCACTGATCGCCGCGACCTCGGAAGCCCGCGGGCCGTCCCTGCGCAGGCTCACGCCTTCAGGCGAGCCGGTGTGACCGTGCGCAGGAACGGCACGATCGTGAACGCGGTGGCGAGCGCGAAGACGGCGAACGCCGCGCGCAGACCGGCCAGTTCACCGATTAGGCCCATGAACGCGGCGCCGAGCGGCATCGCCCCCCCCAGGTGAACAGACGGGACGCGGCGCCGAACCGGCCGAGCATCTCGTCCGGCACCAGACGTTGCGTGATGGCGCGCGAGTTCACGGTCCACAACGTGCCGCCCATGCCGCCGAGGAACGCACCGGCCGCGATCTGAAATTGCCCGAGCGGGGATGGGGCACCGCGCTGCTTCACAAGACCCGCCCCACGATGACCGCGGGCTCAAGAACCGCCCCAAGGAAGAGGTCCGCTCCGTGCCGCCTCAGCTCGTCGCGATTCCTCATGAGCACCTGAAGGTGTTCGGTACGGCGCCATACGGGCGGCTCTTTCCCAACAAGCGCAGCGGCATCGTTGGCTCCTCGACGTACCGCGTCTGGCAGGAAGTCGCCACTCAGCGCATTGAAGGTCTGCTCCGAGAATACGAGTGAGGATCGCTGCTTCGGCCCCCCGTTGCCGTTTTCGTGGCTTCGCAGTGGGGCCTTCTAGAACCGCAACCGTCGGCCTCTGTCACCTGGCCAGCGGCTCTGCGAGGAGAACGACTCGATCAGCCTCGACATCGAAGCCGAGGACCGGATGGCCAGAGTCGCCCTCCGGATCCATCAGCACCGGCTTGCCCAGCCGCCGCCCGATCTCTCGAAGGAAGCTGCAGAACACGTCAAGTCGCTCCTGGCCCTGCAACTCCCGCAGGTCGACGTCGAAGTCGACTTCGTCGTCGGCATGGAAACGGAAGATCGCCAGCACGTCGGCAGTCGGCCAGACCCGCAGGGCTGGGCACTCGGCATCCGCCGGGCGGGACAGCACGACTTCCGCCCGGGGCACCGGAAGTACCGCCTCGCCTTCGGAGTACTGGCACTTCCAGCCCTCCTCCGCGACAAGGTCGAGGACCGCCTGCCAGTCTTGGGCCGAGGCATCTGGGACACGCACGTCCGGCAGCGACCCCATGAAGTCCGGGTCGAAGAAGCACTTCACGTCATCCCACAGCAGATCAGCCACCTCGCCATGCTGCCCGGCTCCCCAGCCCAGCGCACCCCCGTTTCGGCCCCTGACTGGACGGATGTCGCATACTCCGCTCGTGGACATCTCCGATGACGGCCAGAGTCTGGATCCGCGCTGGATCGGCGTCAGCAACAACATCGCTGGGGTCGTGCAGGACTGCCCAGACGGCAGCGCCGTGGCTGCCGCCTTCGTCCGCGCCGGCTGGTCGTCGCGTTCGTCGTCTTGGTCCGGGTACGAGGTGGAGACCGGCTGGGCTCAGATCGAGCTCGATCCCGTGGAGGGGCGAGAGGTCTTGCTGAATGGCGTCGTCGCCCCGCAGCGCCTCGACGACCTTGCGAGCGTGCTCCGCCGCCTCAGCCACGGGTTCGTCTTGGAGCTCTATGACGACTCCGGTGCCTTGGTGCAGGAGATCCGAGCCTGAGGCATGCTGTGAGGCCCCTGGATGCGTCCGGGGCCTTCGCCGTTTTCCAGGGACCGACCTGCGGAAACGCCCCAAGATCCATCCCGCAAATACGCCGCAGCGGCTGTCATACGGCTGCATGCGGCGACACTTGCCTGCAAACGCAAGAAGACCCCGCCTTCAGCGTTTCCGCTGGTGACGGGGTCTTTAGGCACCTTTTGCGAGGTGCCCCCGGCAGGATTCGAACCTGCGCACACGGCTCCGGAGGGCATGGCTAATGCATCTGAGAAACCGGCGTTGACCTGCGCTTTCTCGGCGCCGGGCCTTAGGCGCGATCGATCTCTATCGCATACGATGCGCAGGCATCCCCAGAGAGTTACCAGAGGGGCTGAGCCCCCACGATCCTGCCGATGGCCTCGTGTCCACGCCCAGTCAGGCGGAGGCCGACCATGCCCAACGAACCATCGGCCACGCCGCCCCAAGTCGGAGGCCGAGCCACCACCTCGGCCAGGCCATCACGAATCAAGTTGTCGAAGGCCCAGTCCATGCCTCGCGGGATGTCGATCTCGTCACGCGCCATGTCAGCCGCGAGCCACTGCAACGCTTGGAGCTCCAGGGGGCCGTAGCGTCCAGACAGCAACCCTAGGTTCGCCTTGTACTGCTGCATCGACCCAACGTCGATGTCTCCGTGGTCGAAGCGCGCATGGCAAGTCGGGCACAGCGCGATGAGGTTATCGAACGCATGCTCCTTGACCTTCGCATACGGCTTGATGTGGGCAAACTCAACCGGCGTTGAACGACAGGTCGGAATGGCGCACCGATGTCCAGCCTCCACTAGCACTTGGCGCTGGAGAGCCATCGGGATCGCAGGTCTCCCTTGAGGCATACGCCCCACCATAGGTCGCACGAAGTGCGACGCATGCCGGATCACGCTTCACCCGGCTCGATGGCAGCATGGGACCAACTGGTGGCACTGAGTTGCTCCATGCACATCGAAGGAAGGCAGGAGGCCGACCCTTCGGCGATGCCGCTGTCCAACTGAGGCAACAGAGCACTGTGTTGGACGAGCCCGCGCTGCACCGTTGACTGTCAGAGCGGTGAAATGCTGGTGCGCTGAGCACAGACGGTGGACACTATGACCACGTTGCGTGCGTACGCATCCGAGGCCCTGAGAGCACAACAAGTGGGGGTGGAATGAGCCGATACAGCATCGCCGCTCTTGTGCTCGCTTCCTGGTATGCCCTTCTCACGCTCCCCACTCTATTAAGGATCTCGCGTGAGCTCGCTACCGAAGGGGCAATCGCCCTCTCTGATTCTCTGCATCGACTACACCCTCGCTACGACCCCCGCGTCGCAAGTTCGATAATAGAATATCGGCGCGGCGTGAATGTCGAGATATTCTTATCAGGTGTAGAATTTCAAGCTCCCGAATCAAGAGCATTTGCGGCAGAGGTTCTGGGCGGAAAGGGTGACGCTCGCGATCCAGATAACCCACGTCGGCAAGTTCCACAAGCTGATGAAGTGCTGATTGGGAAGCTGGCTCGCGCATATCAGGTGGCGGAAGTTCAAGAACTTGAGTTGGCCTCTGCCCACATTCGCAGCGTAGGAACATTACAGGAGAGCGAAGCTCGGGGGTTAGCGCGCACCCTATTCCTCTTTAAGCCTCACTACGGAATACGCCACAGGCATGAAATTCGCTTCATCGTACAGTGGTGGCTTGAGGTCGAGGCGCAGCACGCGATCTCCAGGCGTGAAAGGCGAGAGGTTGCCCGTATCGCCCGAAGCTTCCACCCAGTTAAGTCGTCTTACTCGGCTGCGCTTGATGCAATCGCGCTCCCGACGCACGTTAGCGGCGATCCAGCGGCCGAACCAGGACCGGAAGAATTCACAAATGCTCCTGCCCTCGACCTTTTGGAAGTCGGGTCGGACCCTGACACCCCCGTCGCTGCAATAAAGGTAGTCGGGGGCCTGGAAAACTTGTTTCACCGTCTTGGCATGCCACCTTCGGGTTCCGCTCTAGAGCCTGCCGGATCTTCTTCGGGCGGAGGCGGAGCATGGCAGTGAGTGATCCACGCGACACGGCCGAACGCACCTCGGTTACTGGCATAGAGATCGCAACAGAATGGGCCGCGCTTCCTCCTGAACATCTAGCGATGGCCCTAAAGGCGCTGAACCCGCAGCTGGAACGGGAACACAAGGCCAGGATCGAGCAAATGCGAATATCCGCCCAGGGCGCCAAGGAGATGCGCGAATTCAAGTTTCAAATCTACAGCCTCTGCGCGGGTCTAATCATTTCGCTCGTAATGCTGGGTGCTGCAATATATGTTGCCACAAACGACCAACCTTGGCTCGCTCTCGCATTTAGCGGGCCATCTCTTCTGGCGCTGGCTAAGATTTTCGTTCTGCGACGGTCAGACGCTGACGACATGAGAGCGGTGACCCGAGGACAGCAAACTGCAGCATCACTTGTTCCACCTGACCCTGCACCTAGTGGAGGCTCACAGACGGGGGTCGTGTAGGACGTGACGCTGCCACATCTGGTCAGGAAGGATTGCTAGGCGTAGCTGATGCCAATCGCGCGGGATCCTCGCCATCGAGATGCCTTCGGGCCGCGGCAACGAACTCACGCATTTCCTCTATTGCGTACATCATGTCGCCATCCCACCGCGCCTGGGACGCCGCAAGATTGAAGGCACTGAAAACGTCCTGCGGCGAAAATCCGTCGATGCCATTCCTCAACACCTCCAGCCGCACCCGGTGCCGCTCCTCCTGCGATTCACTCCCCGCAATACTTTCCGCAGCCTCAAAGAATCTCAGCGCAGAAGCATCTCCGCCGTCAGCGGCGGCCCGCACTCGGAGCAGCAAGAGTTGACCATTGGCATCAATGTGCATCTGTGACTTGGCGGTGTTGTATGCGTTCCGAACTCTGAGAGCTCGCTCAATTATCTCTTCAGGGCCTTCCAACTCGATAGCACCGATCGGCCTATGCAATTCCAGCCACCGCTGGTTGACCACCGAATATGCGTCGATGGCAGCCTGATAGTCTTGCCGCATAAGGAAGCCGTCGACTTCATCGATTTCGTTTTGCAGTGCAGCAACCACCGCAATGAAGTCGATCCACACATCTCGCCGAACAGTGCGGCGCCACTGCGCGTTCTGATCGCGGCCCTGAGCCTTCACGGCCTCGATCGCGGCCTGCGCCTGCTCCTGCGCCGCCTTCACGGCTGCGTTCGCCTGCTCCAGTGCCCCGCGGTACTGCCACCGAGCACCAACTAGACCGAGCCCCACGCCGCCCACTGCAATCAACGCCGCCAGGATGGCGGCCACCCCCTCGTTCATCGGCGCATCGTGCCATGAACTCATCACCCACCGGGCCCCGTTGCCCTCCGAAGCGTGGCACTTCGCGCGCCTGCAGCAAGGCTGGCCAGTGCCTGAAGAGCAATGGCAAGCGACTCCGGCCCGTCGACTCCGCAAGCGCTGTGATCGCGGCCTGCACTGCTGTTGCTGTTTCGATGGTCAACAAGGTCCCAGTTTGGATCTCGTTCTAGGCAAACCATTCCAGCTCAACTAGTTCATCAGAGAGTTCGATCGCCACGAAGGCACATCATAAGTTCGCGCCTACTGGAGCCCAGCTCGACGCGCTTGCGCCAAGCTACGCGGGTCTCCTCTGTCCAGCTGCTCGACATCATCGACGGTGGTCGGCCGGCCGGACATGCCACTCTTGACACGTATGACTTGACCGGGCCCAACAGGAGGGGTGAGCGAGTGACGCAGCAGGTGAGCCCTCGGGGGACTTTCCTGGAGATCGCGGCGGAAGTTCAGGCTCTGGTAGCAGGCGATCCGGAGATGGAGAAACTGCCGGCAGTTGCCGACCTCATGAAGCGCCACGGGGTTTCGCGCGGGGTCGTGCTCCGGGCGTTCGAAGTCCTTCGACGGGAAGGCCTCGCCGAGCCCGTACCCGGCGGACGGTGGCGTGTCGTACGGGCGGGCGAGGAAATCGATCGCCGCCCGCTCCACGAGCGCATCGCCGACCTCGTCACAGTGGACGGGCTCAAGGCAGGCGACGAGTTCCACAGCGCACCTGTTCTGGCCGAAAGGTTCGGGGTCTCACGGCCCACTGTGACCAAGGCGCTCGACAAATTGGAAGCCGCTGGCGTGCTGGCGAGCGCAGGACAGGGCAGGGTGCGGACCGTCCGCACCGTGCCGAATCGAAAGGGGCGGTCGTAGCTTGTCGAACCTGACGGAATGGGCCTATCCCCTAGCCGAGTCGCTGCTCGCCGAGCCGTTGCCGCGGCGGTGGAACCACTCGCGCGGGGTCGCCGACCGGGCGCGGTCCATCGCGTCCATCCTCGGGGAGGACGCGGAGCTGTTGGAGGCTGCGGCCGTACTCCATGACATCGGCTATTCGCCGGACCTGGTCAAGACAGGTCTGCACCCCCTGGACGGGGCCCGGTACCTCCGGGACGTGGCTCATGCCGACCCGCGAGTCATCAACCTGGTCGCTCACCACTCCTGTGCGTGGATGGAAGCGGAAGCCCGGGGGCTGCGTGAGGAGTTGGAAGCCGAGTTCCCTCGCGAGGGCCAGCGTCTGAACGACGCGCTCTGCTACTGCGACATGAACACCACGCCAGACGGCACATCGACCAACCCCATCGATCGAGTCAACGAGATCGCGGGAAGGTACGGGCCAGACAGCCTGATCGGTAGGTTCATCCGCCGAGCCGAGCCGGAGATCCTCGCGTGCACGTCACGCGTGCTTGAGCTGGTCACTGCCGCCAAGCGTCAGCCGATGTAGGGCACCTGCCGCGTCCGGTCCATCCCGTGCTCGATGCGCAGGCGCATGGTCGGGTGAACGTCAAGCTTCGCCAGGTCCGCTGGGTCTACCCAGCGGACCTGTGTTGTCTCATTGCTTGTACGCAGCTCACCGCCGATAGGCCGCGCACGGAAGCAGATGCTGAACTGCTGACGGATCTCGCCATCGTCGTACTGCATCACGTGGCCTGGGTCGGTATAGATGCCGGACATCTCGACAACCTCGGCCTTGATTCCCGTCTCTTCCCACACCTCGCGCACGACGGTGTCACTGATGGACTCCCCCACGTCGTGCCCACCACCCGGCAATGCCCAACGACCGTTGTCGGACCGCTGGATCATCAGGACCTGTCCCGCGTCGTTCTGCACGAAGGCCACGACAGACGGGACAACCGAGTTGGCTGGCGGGGCATCGGGATCATGCAGATAGTCGATACGTCCCATGGCTCACGCTCCTGTGATGTCTGCGTCGGTCACTGGCCTCGCGCCTTCCCAGGTCTGCTGAAGGCTATTGGCGAACGTGTCAAAGAGCCCGCCCCCGGGGAGTCGCCGCAGGTGGAGGACCGGAGCCATGTAGGCACCGATGCCATACACATGCGTGTTGACCAGCATCTCGTCGTCAACACGGTAGATCGAGTTGTACAGCACAGTGTCATGCAGTCGGAATTTGATCTCCGGGTGACTAGTGAATAGCGGCTGGTAGTTGAACAGCGCATTGCGGATCTTGCCGTCCATGATGCGGTGCCCCTCGTCGATGCCGCGTCGCTGCACGGCCTCGCAGGAAGGGTCGCCCATCAGAACGCGGATGGGCACGTCCTTCGACTTGGACTTGAGCACTGACAGGAAGCGTGGGTCTTCCGCTAGGCCGATGCCGGCGTACACGAGGATGTCGATGCGTTCTCGGGCCCGCTCGCACATCTGCCGCCATAGGTCCGTTGGCACAACGTGGCGGTGTGGATAGACCGTGACGATCTCGGCTTTGGACAGGTCAGTTGCACTGTCGAGGGACCGCTCGTCATCCCACAGCGTCATCACGTCGACGCTTAAGGCAGACGCTGTGGCGTACTGATGCCGCCGGTACGGGACCTTCCCCTGCGTAATCCAGCGCTCCACCGTCTTCGGGTTGACCTGGATCTCTTCCGCGAGCTGCTGAACCGTCATGTTCTGCGCCAGGAGAGCTGAACGCAGTCGCTCGTTGGACATCTCCACCCCCGATGGGACGTCTAGGGAGCTCTTGAAGGTAGCCAGATCAACCTGAGCTGTCCATGTAGTGGGTGACCAAGTCCCCTGACCTGCACCGATGCTGATGGTGCATCAAGAAGTCCCCGGTGCGAAGCCAAGAAGCCTCGGCGTCGTACTTGACGGACCCCTATGCAGTACCTGTAAAACAGGTACTGCATCAAGTGTTCGCGAGAGGCCTGGAAGGGCTGCTTGCGATCCGCCGCACCACTGTTTGACCTGCACGAATGCTCCGTCGGGTCCCGTCCTGCGAGGGAGGGGAGCCCCTTTCGAGGGGTTACCGAGCCCGCCGGGAGCGCTCGTTCCTTGAGAACTCAACAGCGTGCTTCGAGGGAATCCCGCCCCACCTCACAAGCCCGAGGGGCGGGCGTGCACCGGTCCAGTCCGCGTGCACGGCACAACGTGCCTTCAACCTCTTCCGCAGCTCGTCGGCTGCGGCCGGTTGCCTCCGCCGCTCGTCTCGTACGAGCGGCGCAGAGGGGAGCCGGAATCCTCCGCAACTCCACATCCACAAGGGGGAACCTCATGAACCAGGAACAGCTTGACGCCATCGCTCAGCGCATCGCCTCTGCTGCTGCACAGTTCGCCCCCGCCTACCGCCCCAGCGCGGCACAGATCGCGGATGCCGCGGCGGTGCTGCACCAGATGCTTGAGGGCGCCGGCACGTACGGCGTGACGTTCGCCGACCTCGACAACGTGGCCGACTTCCCGCGCATGGCCCTTCAGCTCGTGCAGTCCCGCGACGAGCGTGGGGAGTGGGCATGACTGCGCAGGGCGCGTCGGTCTTCGCCGCGGTGTTCGTGGCGCTGTACGTCGCGCACAGCGTGGGTGATCACTGGGTGCAGACCTCGCACCAGTCCGCGCACAAGGGCCTGCCTGGCTGGGCCGGCCGCCTCGCGGACGCCAAGCACGTCGCCACTCTGACCGCCACCAAGCTCGTGGTGCTGCTGCCGGTCGTGGCGCTGCTCGAGTTGAACGTGTCGGTGCTCGGCATGCTGCTCGGACTCGGCATCGACGCCTTCACGCACTGGTGGGCCGACCGCCGCAACACGCTCGCGTGGCTGGCCAAGGTGACTGGCAAAGGCGAGTTCTACCGGCTGGGTGCCCCGCGTGCCGGTCGCGACGACAACCCGCACATCGGTACCGGCGCCTACGCCTTGGACCAGTCCTTCCACCACCTGTGGCTGTTCGTGGCCGCGCTCGTCATCGCCACCATCTGACCTCCCCCACCGCCAGGGGCGGGCGCCGTCTCTCCAAAGCCTGCGCCCGCCCTTGGCGTCTCTTTCCGTCCCTCCCATCAGGAGTGAGATCCATGCGTACGTACATCGGCGGCCACCAGGCCGTGAACGACGACGACTTCGCAGAGTTGGCCCTCGGCGAGGAGCGTGCCTTCTGGCTTGAGGCCGTGTTCGGCAGGCCGGGCGAGAGTGAGCAGGAGCGCGCCGCGCGCCTCGACTTCGCCCGCGACGCGCTCACCGACTCCGAGCACCCGGAGCTGCCCGAGCAGGTGTGCCGGATCGTCGCGGAGGCCATCGAGTCCCGCTCGGCTGAGCTGTTCAACGTCGTGCCCCTCACGCGGCCCGCTGCGCGCCGGCCGCGTCACCGGAAGGGGGCGGCGGCATGAGCGCTCGAACCCCCAACCCGCCCCCGATGAGCGGGATCGTGCTCGCGCTCGTCTGCCTCGGCACGCTCACCATCACGATCGCGATCTTTGGCCGCATGGGCTCGGAGGCCCCGGTCTGGCCGTGGGTGCAGGTTGGTGGCGGCATCGTCCAGTTCACCGGCTGGGTCCTGTACGGGCGGCGGCTGCGCCGGCGTCGGGCGGTGCGCCATGGCCGCTGAGGCGTACAGGACGCTGACCACAGCGCAGAAGTGGGTACTGGCGGCGGCTTTCGTGCCGATGCTCGCGACGGGAGTGTTCGGCGGTCTCGGTACCTACTCCAACATCAGCGGCGCCTACGGCGATGGGACCGCGCTCGGTGCGGTCGCGGCAGGCGAGGGAGCCACGGCCGTACTCGCGCTGGTCCAGCTCGGGCTGACGATGCTGGGGCAGTCCTCGCCGCGCGTCATCCGCCTCGGTCTGTGGGCGCTGCCGGCCGCCGCATCGGCGATGGCCGTCATGGCGGCCGACGATGCCGGCACTGCCGTCATCTACGGCATCACCCCGATGGGCATGTGCGTCTCCGCTGAGGGCATGGCGTTCCTCGCCCGCCGCATCACGGTCCATCTCGACGGCCGCGACGCGGACGGCGAGCGGCATGCCATCGAGGTCGTGCAGAAGCTCGCGTACCACCGGGCCCGCGCCACCAATCACCCTGACGAGAAGGTGCGCAAGCGATCGGATCGGATCTCGTGGCGCCTCGCGCGCAAGGTCGGATCGGGTGATGTGGCGCTCGGATCGAGGCTGCTTGATGTGCAGCGCCACCGCGTCACGGTCGGCGCGGACACCGCCCTCGCGGAGATGTTCCACCTCGGAGACAGCCCGTTCCCCGCACCGATCGCGAATGCGGAGGAATCTATTGAGACCATGAGGAATCGGTCTACGGCTGACCTGCCGGAATCGACCCCCGAGCCGATCACGACGAACGTGACCGCGCTGCCCCGACCGGTAGCGGTCGGGTTCCTGAAGTCGGCTCTGCCGCTCAAGCCCGTGCCCGCGATCGAGTCGGCCCCGTCCGCTCCGATCGGCAAGGCGATTGCTGCTGAGTCGAGTCGGCCGCGTCGGGCGACTGGTCGGGTGCCGGATGCGGCTCGATCGCCTCGCCTCACGAGGTCCTGGGAGCAGTTGCTCGATGAGGCCCGTACGGCAACCGCGGCTTGGCCGGACGCGAAGCTGACCGCCGAAGGCATCCGCCTCGCCGTGCGGACCTCGCCGAAGAACGCTCGCGCGCTGCGCGAGGCGCTGCGGGCTGAGCGGGCGGAGGCTGCGTGATGGCCACCGCCTACGCGAAGTGCTTCGACCCGACCGGCGCCCGCTACGGGATACCGACCTTCCCGTGGAAGTACGCCCCGGACGGCTACGCCACCCGCCGGCAGCTCCGCAAGAAGGGGTTGCGGCCGGGTGGTCAGCCGATAGCCGCGCAGCTCATGCGCCGCTCCAAGCGCCGCAAGGCGGGCTGCGCTGTCGCCTATCTCTACTGGCTCGAACTGGCGAAGCCGGTGCGGCCGATGACCTCGCGGAAGTGGGGTGCGCTCGCGCTGGCGATGCTCGCCCGCCGCACCTGCCCGGTCTGCGAGATCACCTACAGCTACTGCCTGCCGACCTCGCTCGGCATGTGCCTGCTCTGCGCCAACGACGCCGATGCATCGGCCTACGACATCCCAAGGAGGGGCTGACCATGGCCAACACGCGACGGATCGACAAGCAGATCGAGAAGGCCCGCGAACGGCTCGAAGGGGTGCACCGGCAGGACCTCGGCTCGCTGACCGCACGCGAGCAGCGCCAGCTCCTGCGTGCCTGCGCACGCGGTGGCACCCAGGTGGTGCGTGGCCGCAGCACCCGTCGGCAGGACCGGCGGATCGAGCGGCTGTGGGAGGACGCGGCGGAGCGGATCGAGCAGGAGATCGGCGAGTTGGAGGCGGAGCGGCGCCAGATGCGCACCGAGGCCCGCAACGACACGCGCTCGGGGGGCCGCACCAACACGCGTTTGGGCCGGTGGTGACCGCGCCACTCACGCCGCACATCAGGTGGCCGTACCCGTCGCGGGTGCGGCCACCTTCCTTTCGACTTCCGCCCCACTGTGGGCAGTTCAGGAGTACTGCACCATGAGTGAGAACGTCGTTCACCTGCACAAGAACAAGTCCACCGACCCCGACCAGGCCCCGGCCGCCGCGCTCACCGTGGTGGCCGATGCCCCGGCCAAGCCCGTACCCCTGTGGGTGCGCTCCGGCCACGCCATACGCCGCATCGCGGCCGATGAGCGCACCAAGACCGCCGGGCGTCTGACCGTGCGGCACAGCATGTACGTCGTCAACGGCGGCCGGATTATGGGCCGTCGCGCATGGGACGGCCGCACCGCGGCCCGCTACGAGCGGATGCTTCGAGCGGCTGAGGCGGCCGGGAACTACGAGGTCGCGGCCGAGTGGGAGGAGCGCGGACAGGCGTACCGCGCCGCGCGGCACAAGCGCCGCATGGATCTGCTCGAAGCGCCGGTCGACATGGCCCGCAGCGCCGTTGCCGGAGTCGGCATCGGGATGGGCGGGCTCATCGGGCTCGGGGTCGTGCTGGCCGCCGCGAACAAGGACGGCAGCCTGATCCTGACCCCGCTCATGGCCGTGGTGGAGTTCCTGGCCCTGCTCATCACCATCGTCCAGGTGGTGTGGGGACCGCTCGTCACCCTGAGCCCACTGCTCGGTCTGCTCGCGTTGTGGGAGGTCGGGCGCCGTGCGCAGGCTGCGCCGTACTGGGCGCTGCCGGACAACGTCCGCAACGGCGAGGGCGAGCCGATCACACCCTCGATCGTGATCAAGGCCCTGCGCGACCTGGGAGTTGCCCCGCTCCGCAACGCCATCAAGGACATGGGCGATGCGGGCGCCGGCATGCTCGGGCCGATCCGGATCGCCGGATGCGGCGTCGAGGTCGACGTCACACTCCCGTCTGGTGTCTCCACTGACGAAGTGCAACGCAGGCGCAGGAAGTTGGCGGAGAACCTGACCCGGCACGAGCACGAGGTGTTCATCAGCATCCCGCCGGCCGCCCGCACCGTGCGCCTGTGGGTTGCCGATTCGGGTGCGCTCGATGAGCCGATCGGGCCGTCGCCGCTGGTCACGGATGAGTCGTTCACCTTCGACTACGCCAAGCGCAAGGTGCCCTGGGGCCAGGACCTGCGCGGGGATGCGGCCGGCCTGTCGCTGTATCAGCGCCACCTGCTCATCACCGGCCTCTCGAACCAGGGCAAGACCGCCGCCCTGCGCGCCCTCGCCCTCACGGCCGCGTTCGATCGCCGGGTGGAGTTCCGGATCGCCGACCTCAAGGGCGCGGGCGACTGGGCCATGTTCGACGGCCTTGCGACCGTGCTCATCCAGGGGCCGACCGATGACCACGTCATCGAGGCCACCGAGATGGTGGAAGGTCTAGTCGCGGAGATGGAACGGCGTCTTCAGGCGCCGCCCGGAACGAAGTTCAACCCCCTGGTCGGGATCGTGGACGAAGAGCAAGTCGCGTTCATGTGCCCGATCAAGGACGAAGACAAGCGCCCGTACGGCGGCTCAAAGGCCGTGTCCCGGTTCTTCATGGCCGTCCGGAAGATCAACAACCAGGGTCGTGCCGTTGACGTTCTGATGTGGCAGGGCACCCAGGACCCGACCGACCAGAACCTGCCCAAGCTGGTCCGCGAGGGCGCCCACACCCGAGCTTCGCTCGCCCTCGGTACCGAGTCGCAGTCCCGGATGGCGCTCGGAGACAAGGCCGTTGACGGCGGCGCCTCCCCGCACCTGCTGCGCCCCGGACTCGACAAGGGCACCTTGGTGATCTCCTCGGATGGGATCGAGATTCCACAGGGCCAGTCCTCGATCACGGTGCGCACGCACTACATCAGCACCGAGGACGCCACCGAGATCGCAGAGCGCGCCAAGGCTCTGCGCGACGGGGTGACCACCCTGCGGGTGGTCGAGCGCGGCGAACGGCGCGATCCGCTCGCCGACATCGCAAGCGTGCTCGGGGACGCCAAACGTGTGCTCACGCAGGACGTTCTCAACCGGCTCAGCCGAGTGAGCGAGGACGCCTACGGCGGTTGGACGTTCGCCGACCTCACCCGCGTCCTGGACGGCACCGGAGCGGAGCCGTACAAGTCGCACGGCCGGATGGTCATCGACCGCGAGCGCGTTAGTCGCGCCCTCACCAACCGAGGCGATGACGGTTCCGCTTCCGTCTCCGAGTGAGGGGAGGCGGCCCCCGCCTGGGCGGGGAGGCGGGGAGAACTCCCCAACCGCCTCCCCGCCCTGCCTCCCCCGCCTTGATCAGCACAAACATCGTTTCGGGGAGGCGGAGAGGCCCGCAGGTCAGCGCCCCCGAAGCCCCCTCCACAGCATGTGGACGAGGGGTGCCCGCGCCTCCCCACGCCTCCCGCCAACCCCATTCCGTTTCCTCCGCTTGGAGTGCCTGATGGCTGTCACCGTCTCGCTCGCCCTGCTCTTCGGCCTGGTCCTTTTCGGGCTCATACGCAACCGCGATGTCGGCCCGATCGCCGCGACCATCGCGGTGCTGTTCGGGTTCTTCCTCGCCTCCACCGGCGCGGCCGGACCGATCAACGAATTCGCTGGTGCCGTGGTCGGCGCCGTCCAGGAACTCGACTTCTAGGAGCCCCAGATGACCGAACCTGTTCCGTACCGCCCGGCGCGGCCGGCCGAAGTCCACCACCCCACCCCGATACCGAATCCGGCGCCGCTCGTGCCCGTCCAGCCCGGCCACATTCCGGCTGTGCAGACCATCGTGCTGCCTGACGGGCGTGTGGTCACCGGCTATGCGATCGAGCCCGCCAAGTCCGAGGCGCCCGCGGCCAAGCCGCTCGTCTCCCGCACGGCGGTGAACATCGCTCTCGGGGGCGTCGGGTTCCTCGCGGCGTGTGGCGGGCTGCTCATGCTCTCCGCGTTCATCACCGCGCTCACCGCCCTGATCACCCAACTCATCGTGCTCGCCTCCGTGCTCTTCGGCGGCTACATCGCCGCACAGCTCCTGTCCGCCTCACGCGGCGGGACCACGGTCAACATCCGCAAGGCCGTCATCAAGCGCAACCACTTCCACACCTGAGAGGAACCCCATGTTCGAGATCCGGATCATCTGCGACCCCGAGCACACCAAGGACGCGACGGAAGCCCTGTCCGAGGGGTTCATTACCGGCCCCGTACGCCGCTATGCGGCCCGTGACGGCCGCACCCGGCTGTATGTGACGGCCGCGCTCCGCACGAACGTCACCGAGTTGCGCGAGCGCTAGATACGCCCGAGGCGGGCGCCGTCTCTCCAAAGCCTGCGCCCGCCCCGGTCCCTCCCGTCCCTCCAAGAGAGCAGGAGAACTACCAGCATGACTCAACCCACCCTCCTCCGGCGAGCCGTCATCAGGCCGCGCCCACCCGAGAGTCCCGCGGGAGCTCCCGCCGCGCCTTCCTGGCCGGGGATGCGGTTCTACCTGACCACCCACAAGCGCCATTGGCTGCGCCTGACGGATGTGCCGCTGTTCTTGAAGTCCGAGCACTTCGACCGAGCGGTCAAGTGGGACGTGGCCCAGGGCCCCTACGCCGTCGACTCTGGCGGCTTCACCGAACTGCAACGCAAGGGCGCTTGGATGCGTCCTCCCCGCCAGTACGCCGACAGCCTGCGCCGCATTTGGGAACACGTGGGCCCCTACGACTGGGCCGCTCCGCAGGACTGGATGTGCGAGGACGCCATCATCCACGGCGGCACCTTTAACGGGCAGCACTTCGTCGGCACCCACCTCAGCGTGCGTGAACACCAGCGCCGCACCGTCCAGAACTTCCTCGAACTGCGCTCCCTCGCCCCTGATCTGCGCATCGCCCCGGTTCTCCAGGGGGACTGTGTTCCGGCCTACGAGGACTGCCTGGAGATGTACGAACGGGCCGGGGTTGATCTGCGGAAGGAGCCCATCGTGGGGCTGGGGTCGGTGTGCCGGTTGCAGTCCACTCGCGAGGGCGCCGCAATCGTCACCGCCGTGGCCGCTCACGGGCTCAAGCTGCACGGCTTCGGCTTCAAAATTCTCGGGTTGGAGCGTGTCGGGCATCTGCTCGCCTCAGCGGACTCCGCCGCGTGGAGCTCTCACGCGCGCCGCCGTCCGCCCCTTGCCGGCCACACGCACAAGAACTGCGCGAACTGCATCGACTACGCCCTCAAGTGGCGCAGGCGTGTGATCAGTGCGATCCCCACCCATCGGCAGACGCTGCTCACCGATAGGAGCGCAGCATGAGCGACCACCTGCGTACCGCGCTCGACCTTGCCGCCTCCGGTATCCCCGCG
Source organism: Streptomyces mesophilus (assembly GCF_011044995.1). Classification (GTDB taxonomy): domain Bacteria; phylum Actinomycetota; class Actinomycetes; order Streptomycetales; family Streptomycetaceae; genus Streptomyces; species Streptomyces mesophilus. The sequence goes on from NZ_JAAKZW010000137.1 coordinate 16,576, forward strand.
CTGCCGCTGCGCGTGGGCAAGGCACCGTTCGGGAACTGCCCGCCCTGCGTCAAAAACGCCTGCGGCGGCCGGCCGAACATGAAACAGGCTGGGCCCTGTGTCTGCCCGCACCCGTGCCACGGATGGGCCGCGGCCACGACCGACACAGCCGTGCTCACGTCCCGTGAGTGGGCGGGTACGTGGCGGCGGGCGGCTGCCGTCGCGTACCACCCGGCCGGCATGCGCCTCACGGTCGTGGACCTGGACCACGCGGACGCGATTCGCTGGGCTCAAGCCCATCTCCCGCCCACCCGGATGGTGCCGACCACGCGCGGGCAGCACTGGATCTACACGGGCACCATGCCGTCCTCGCACGGTGTGCGGCCGGGGGTCGACATCAAGTCCCGCATGGCCTACGTCCGATGGCTCGGGCCCGGCACGGGCCGTATCGCTCCACTGCCGGACACCGTGCGTGCCCTGGGCGTCAAGAAGCCCACCGTGGTCGTGCCGCAGGGCCTCGCCGTTCCCCGGCAGGGCGAGGGCCGAGCATGCCCGCACCGCACACCGGCCTACCTCGAGCGCGGCATCACGATGGCCGCCGTGCGCATCACCGACGCCAACAGCGCGATCCACAACACCGTCTACGCCACGTTCCTGGCGGTGCTGTCTGTGCACGGCCGGTGCGGCTGCCTCACCGAGGCGCACATCGAGCAGCTGTTCGCGGCGGCGCAGGCCAAGGGCGAATCTCCTCGGCACTGCTCGGAGGCCTGGGCCAACGCACGTACGAGGTTGGGACTGTGAGATGTCCGAGGACGACAAGACACCTGCCCGGCAGGTCATCACCGACTACGCGCAGGCCCACTTCCGGTACTTCCGCACGGTCGACGGCATGGTCTACGCGCAGAAGAACGGCCACCCCGTGGCCCGCCCGATCCGCTCCCAAGGCACCACAGGCAGCCACCGCCAAGAGCTCATGGTCGGTCTGTTCAAAGACGGGTGCGGCGTCTTCAACGGCACCGCATTGAAGGAGGCGTTGGACTTGATCGAAGCACTCGCCCTCACCGAGAACACCCAGCCCGTCCATATCCGCGTCGCCCCGGGATTCGACGGAGCGACGTGGCTGGACCTGGGTCGCGACGATGGGCAGTCCGTGCGCATCCATCCCACCGGTTGGGACATCGCTGTACCCAACCCGCGTGAAGTGTGCTGGCGGCGCACCCAACTCACCGGGGAGCTCCCCCTGCCGGTCAAGGACACCGACGGCAAGGGCATCGACCTGCTGCTGCGACTCTGCAACTTCGCCACTGCCGACACCGAGTCCCTGGCCATTGCCTGGCTGATCGGCTGCCTCGGGCCCTCGGTGCCGGTGCCGGCGCCGTTCCTCACCGGCCCGCAGGGCGCAGGCAAATCCACCGGCGGCCGGATGCTGATCCGGATCATCGAGGGCATGAGTGGCGACCTGCGCCGCGCTCCGAAGGACGAGGAAAACCTCATCTCCGCCGTGGCGGCAGGGTGGGTCACCGCCCTGGACAACCTCTCGCACCTCACCCCCGCCCTCTCGGACGCGATGTGCTGCATCGTGACGGGGGCCGAGAACGTCAAGCGGTCGCTGTTCACCGATGGGGACGTGTTCCGCGTCAACTACCGGCGTCCGCTGCTGCTCACCGGGATTGACGTCGGGGTCATCCGGCCCGATCTCGCCGAACGGCTCCTGCCGCTTCGGTTGGAGCGGCCGAAGGTGCGGCGCACCGAGGCGGAGTTGTGGGCGGAGTACGCGGAGATCCTGCCCGTTGTGCTCGGCTCGCTCCTGGACCTCACGGTCAAGGTCCGCGCAGCCGAGGCGGAGACCCCGACCGATCTGCGGATGGCGGACTTCGCGCACCTGTGCGCGCAGTTGGACGCGGCCACCGGCCTCGGGGCGCTCCCGGCCTACCGAGCCAGCCTCGATGACCTGAACGACGACGTCATCGAGGGCGACCTGCTCGCGCAGACCGTCCTCGCACACGCCGCAACCATGCAAGAGGGCGAGGCGCAGCGGATGACCTCCACCGGGTGGCTGGCGCACCTCAGCGCCCTCTACAGCGGCGAGGACTTCCGTCCCCTGCCCAAGGGCTGGCCGACCACCGGAAAGGTGCTCTCCGACCGGCTCAAGCGGCTTCAACCGACCCTGGCCGCAAGGGGTGTCCTCATCGACGCGGGCCGCACCAAAGAGGGCCGCTACCTCGAAATGACCCGCCCGGCACCCGAGCCCGAGTACGAGCAACCGCCGGTCGTCTGACGCTCGGGGCGGGACAAGCAAGAAGAGCACCAAGGGCGCCACCGCCCGGGGTGCTCCTCTTGCGGTTCGGCGCGCAGCGCCGGCCGAAGGGACGTGCCGCGAAGCGGCTCCTTCTTCAAGCCCTGACCGAACATAGAAACAGACATTTCTCCCCCTCTTTTTCCTAAGAGGAGAACTCTGCGTCACCTGCGTCACCAAGGGGTCGGAAACGGCCTGCGACCTGCGCATACGCGGGTGACGCAGACGGCAAAGCTCTGCGTCACCCTGCGTCATCTGCGTCACCCGATGACGCACGCGGTGACGCACGGGTGACGTATGCCCCTCCGCTGCGTCACCCCAAAACCGCAGGTCAGACATGCCAGATGACGCAGGTGACGCGGTGACGCAGAAATCCCAAGTTCGGACACACACGCCCGTCATGGCGCCTGGCCGCGGGCTCCCGTCCAAGGAGTTGTCGTGCCCAACCCTCGCGACGAAATGCTGACCATCCCCGAAGTGATCGCCGAGATTGGCGTACCGCGAGCGACGTTCTACCGCTGGCGGCAGTGCAGGAAAGGCCCTAAGTCCATCAAGCTCCCGAACGGTGCCGTACGCATCCGCCGGTCCGAACTGAACCGCTGGCTGACCTCGTTGGAGGAAGCGGCATGAGCACCATCAACCTTGGGGCCGGGCAGCTCAACAGCCCGGCCCCGGAGGGGTTCTCCTTCGATGTTCGGCTGTGGAAGGTGGGGAAGATCAATAGCAAGACCCGCCCCTATCAGCTCCGTTGGAAGGTCGGCGGGAAGGTCAGTAGCGCGACCTTCGCCACGGTCACGCTCGCGGACGGCCGCCGATCCCAACTCCGGCAGGCCATGAACAAGGGCGAGCCGTTTCGGATCTCCGATGGCCTGCCGGCGTCCGAGGTCCGCGCTGCCGAGGCTGCCGCCCAAGTCCGCAGGGACCCGACGTGGTTCGACTTCTCGCGCGAGTACATGGCCACCCGGTGGCGTGGCGACGCGGCGAAGACGCGCGAAGGACTGGCGGACAGTCTCGCGTCCGCCGCGCTCGCCATGCTCGGGGAAGCGAGCAATCCGCCGAGCCTTGAGGACGTACGGCTTGCGACGCGCTGGACTGTCGTACCCGCTCACGCAAGCGAAGAGCCCCCGGAGGGCCTGAAGCCGGTTTGTGCCTGGCTCGCAGACCACTCGCTTCGGCTGTCCGCGCTCAGGGACCCGAGGGTGGTGAGGGAGGTGCACTACCGGCTGTCGTTCAAGTTGGACGACAGTCCTGCTGCCTCGGACACGTACAAGCGTCGCCGCCGCGGGTTCAACACGGCGATGGAGTACGCGATCCAGGAGGGCTACCTCGAAGAGAACCCTCTGGCGGGGCTCAGGCGCCCCACCGCCTCTGGCGACGACCAGGTGGACCCGCGGGTTCTGGTCAACGAGGTCCAGGGCCGGCAGCTCCTGACGGCCGTCTCGTACGTGGGCTCAGTGCACCGCAACCGTGGGCGTCGCCTGGTCGCGTTCTTCGGCTGCATTCTGTATGCCGCGATGCGGCCGGCGGAGGGGGTGGGGCTGAAGCGGGCGGACTGCGACCTGCCGGAGAAGGGCTGGGGCACGCTCACCCTGCGCGAGACACGGCCAGTCTCCGGCAAGAAGTGGACCGACTCCGGCGAGCGCCACGACCGTCGAGGGCTGAAGTCGCGAGAGCGTGGAAAGGAGAGGGTGGTGCCGATCCCGCCGATCCTGGTGGCGATGCTCCGGGACCACCTGAACGAGTTCGGGACTGCCAAGGACGGGCGGGTCTTCCACAACGAGCGCGGGGGCGTGCTCGGCTCGTCGAGTTACTGGCGCGTCTGGCAGGAGGCCAGACCCCTGGCGCTTCCGCCGAACAAGGTCGCCTCTCCCCTGGCTCAGAAGCCGTATCACCTGCGGAGTACCTGCATCACGAACTGGCTGCGCGCGGGCCTGCCCGTCGCCGAGGTAGCCCGGCGAGCCGGGAACTCACCCGAAGTGATCCACCGCAGGTACGCGGGTGTCATCGACGAGACGGAAACGGAGAACAACAAGAAGATCGAGCAGGCGATGGGCTGGCTCTGACGGGCCGGGAGCGCGACAAGCTCTATCGCAGGTCTATCGCGATCAACGCATAACAACGCGAAAGAGCGGGACCCAGTGAGACTGGTTCCCGCTCTTCGTTGTCGGCATCCGCCCTGGTCAGCGCACGATTAGTGCTGGTCCTAGGCGAGTGCCCCCGGCAGGATTCGAACCTGCGCACACGGCTCCGGAGGCCGTTGCTCTATCCCCTGAGCTACGGGGGCGTGTCAGGCGCTGCTTGAGCGGTGACGGGTAGAACCCTACCAGCTCACCAGGGGTGCACCGGAACCGGATTTCGGGGGCGCTGCGGTGCGGGTTCGAGGTGGTCGGCACCCGGGTTCCAGGTGCGTGCAGGCCGGGGTTCGAGGTGGCCCGGGCCGGGGTTCGAGGTGGCCCGGGCCGGGGTTCGAGGTGGGTCCGGGTCGGGTGCGGAGTGCGCCTCGGTCTGGGCTCCGGCTGGAGCCGGCCAGGCGTCCGCGTAAGCCACGGCCAGGTTTGCAGGTAAGCCCGGGCCGGGGGTTCGGAGCGCAGCCCGGCCCGGTTTACAGGTACGGCCAGGCGCCGGTCAGGTTTGCGAGTAAGGCCAGGCCGGGGATGCGGAGTGCAGCCCGGCCGGGATGCAGGTAAGCCCGGGCCCGAGGTGGGACCTGACCCACGTTCCCTCGTAAGCCTTCGGCCAAGTCGCCGGGAGGGCGAAGGACAGGCCTCTCCGAGTGCGCCGGGGCGGCTTGCCCGTGCTCGATGGGTCGGCCTCGCGTGCTCGGTGGGCTGGTCTCCCGTGCGCCGTGGGGGCCCCACCGTGCAAGTGGGCCCTGGGTTCCCCATGCTCGATCGGCCGGGTTCCGCCTGCGCGGTGGAGCGCGCCTCGCCGGGCAAGTGGGCCCGCGCTCCCGGGCGCCTGTGGGGCGGGCCCCGTCGCGCAAGGGGGTCCCGGTTCACCCCGTGGGCCGCCCGTCTTCTGTGAGCCCGGCCCCGTGCGCCGGTGGGGCGGGCCCCGCCGTGCAAGTGGCCCCGGTCCCCCCGTCCTCGGTCCTCGGTCCTCGGTCCTCGGTCCTCGGTGGACCGGGTCCCCGTCCTCGATGGGCCCGGCCCCCCCTCCTCAGCAC
>NZ_JAAKZW010000138.1 GCF_011044995.1 Streptomyces mesophilus
GCTCCGCCCCCGGACCCCCGCATCCGAACTCCGTTCGGATCTGCTCAAGCGCCGCAGGGGCTGAAAGATCTGCTCAAGCGCCGCAGGGGCTGAAAGATGAGGGTGGATCACATCAGAACGGGGGCACCACCGTGATGTGAGTCGGGTGTGCGAGAGAATGGCGGCATGGAGATGCCGAGGAACGACAGGTCACCGGAGAACCCCCAGATCCTGGTCGTGGGCCAGGACGGAATGGCTCTCGGCGGAGGCGGCGACGACGAGTCCCGGGAGGTCCCGGTGACGGAAATGGTCGAGCAGCCTGCCAAGGTCATGCGGATCGGCAGCATGATCAAGCAACTTCTCGAAGAAGTGCGGGCGGCACCTCTGGACGAGGCGAGCCGCGCGCGCCTGAAGGAGATCCACACGAGCTCCGTGAAGGAGCTCGAGGACGGTCTCGCGCCCGAGCTGGTCGAGGAGCTGGAGCGTCTGTCGCTCCCGTTCACCGACGAGGCGACGCCGACGGACGCCGAACTGCGGATCGCGCAGGCCCAGTTGGTGGGCTGGCTGGAGGGCCTCTTCCACGGCATCCAGACCACCTTGTTCGCCCAGCAGATGGCCGCCCGGGCCCAGCTGGAACAGATGCGCCGCGCGCTGCCCCCGGGCGTCGGCGGCCACGACGACGAGGAGGGCCCGGCAGCGGGCCGCTCCGGGGGCCCGTACCTCTAAGCCCCCGTCACGCAACGCGAGAGGCCCGGTCGATCCGACCGGGCCTCTCGCAATGAGTGCGTGCGTACCGCCTACTGCGCCGGGTTGCCCGTCGACACTTCCAGCGTGAGGTTGAGCTCGTCCTCGCGGACCTCGGTGTCCGGCTCGGGCCACTGTTCCATCACGGTGTCCTGGCCGTACGTGTTCTCGTTGACCTGCTTCTCGTTGTAGTTCCAGCCCGCCGCCTGCAGGCAAGCCTTCACCGAGTCGATGTTCTTGTAACGGAAGTTCGGGACCTGGATCTTCTCCGGGTCCTGGCCCTCCGTGGGCTCGGTGCAGTCTTCCTTGTCGATCTTCTTGGTGGTGTCCGGACCCTTGTGGCCCGCCCCCGCCCCCACCGACTGCGTCGGCTTGGCCTCGGGGTCCTTGTCGCCGCCGTTCAGCGTCAGTGCCGTGATCAGGCCGCCGATCGCGAGCAGGGCCACGACGATCGCGCCGATGATCACCGACTTGTTGTTCCGGCGGCCGCCACCACCGCCGTTCGAGCCCGCCGACATCGGCGAGGTCTGCGGCGAGAGGTTGTACGGCGGCGGGGTCGACGAACCCTGCTGCGGGCTGTACGCCGCCGGGGCCGGGGTCTGGTAGCCGGCGGGCTGCGGGTAGCCGTAGCCCGGAGTGGGTGCGGGCGTCGCCGGGCCGTACGGGTTCGGGGTGTAGGGCTGCTGGACGCCGCCCACGCCGGGCGCCGGGGTGCCGACCGGCGGGAAGACCGCCGAGCCGACGCCCGAGCCGGCGGCGGACGGTGAACCGGGGACGATCGAAGGGGCCGAGGCCTGGAAGGACTGGGCCACGCGCAGACATTCGTCGCGCATCGCCTCGGCGGTCGGGAAACGCTCGTTCGGGTTCTTCTTCAGCGCGCGGGCCACCAGCGCGTCCACCGCCGGCGGCAGCGAGCGGTTGATCGAGGAAGGAGCGACCGGCTCCTCCTGTACGTGTGCATACGCTATGGCAAGCGGCGAGTCCGCCTCGAACGGCAGCCGGCCCGTGACCAGCTGGAACAGCATGATGCCGACCGAGTAGAGGTCGGAGCGGGCGTCCACGCCGCGGCCGAGCGCCTGCTCGGGCGAGAGGTACTGGGGCGTACCGACGACCATGCCGGTCTGGGTCATGGAGGTGACGCCGGACTGCATGGCCCGCGCGATGCCGAAGTCCATGACCTTGACCACGTTGCGCTTGGTCATCATCACGTTGCCCGGCTTGATGTCGCGGTGGACCAGGCCCATCTCATGGCTGATCTCGAGCGCGGCCAGGACATCGGCGGTGATCTTCAGCGCCTTGTCCGTGGGCATCGCGCCGAACTGCGCGACGTCCTGGTCGAGCACCGAACCGAGCGGCCGGCCCTCGATGTACTCCATGACGATGTACGGCATCGTCGAGCCGTCCAGCTCGTCCTCGCCCGTGTCGAAGACGGAGACGATGTTGGTGTGGGTGAGCTTGGCCACCGCCTGCGCCTCGCGCCGGAAGCGCTCGCGGAAGGACTGCTCACGGCCGAGCTCGGTGTGCAGCGTCTTGACCGCCACCTGCCGGTCGAGCGTCGCGTCGTACGCCAGGTGTACGGAGGCCATACCGCCTTCGCCGAGGAGGTCCCGCAGCTGGTAGCGGCCGCCCGCGAGGGAACGCCCCGTGTACCGGCCGCCGTGTGCGCCGTCCTGGCTCATGTCGCTGCGTCCCCCATCGGCGCCCAAGTGCGCGAAGATCCCTTGCTTTTCGGGCCAAGTCTGCCGCAGGCGACCGACACGTCAAGCCGGGTGCCCGTTCCGTGACCGTACGCGCAAGAACCGTCTTGTAAGCGTTACGGAGCCCGCACAGGATTTGCCCGGGAAGCCCCGCTGAGGGTTTGATGGCCGGTCCATCTCAACCGACGTCCTGCGCAAAGGCTGTAGCGTGGCTCGACGGAGACCGTAGGCACGACCCCGTCGCAATTTGTTCACCGTGGCGGAGCAAGGCGGCGGAGCGCAGCCCGATGTGGCTGACTGCGGCGGAATACGGCCAAGGCGAGCAGGACGACAGGAAACGACGGCGAGGACTGATGGACCAGCAGCGCGCTCAGGGCCCGTCCGACCCCGAGGCGACTGGCGGCGGCGGAATGTCGGATACGCCTGAGTTCTGGGGCAACGGAGGACTGGTCGGAGACGGTCGTTACCGTCTGACCCACAGACTCGGCCGGGGTGGCATGGCCGAAGTCTTCGGCGCCGAGGACGTACGGCTCGGCCGTACCGTCGCGGTGAAGCTGCTCCGTTCCGATCTCGCCGAGGACCCGGTATCCAAGGCCCGCTTCACGCGTGAGGCGCAGTCGGTGGCCGGACTCAACCACCATGCGGTGGTGGCGGTGTACGACTCCGGCGAGGAGTTCTTCAACGGCAGCACCATCCCGTACATCGTGATGGAGCTCGTCGAGGGCAGCACCATCCGCGATCTGCTCCTGAACGCCGAAGCCCCGGGCCCCGACCAGGCGTTGATCATCGTCTCCGGTGTGCTCGAAGCGCTCGCGTACTCGCATCAGCACGGCATCGTGCACCGCGACATCAAGCCCGCCAACGTGATCATCACCAACACCGGTGCGGTGAAGGTGATGGACTTCGGCATCGCCCGCGCCCTGCACGGTGCGTCGAACACCATGACGCAGACCGGCATGGTCATGGGCACGCCCCAGTACCTTTCCCCGGAGCAGGCGCTCGGCAAGGCCGTCGACCACCGCTCCGACCTGTACGCGACGGGCTGTCTGCTCTACGAACTCCTGTCGCTGCGGCCCCCGTTCACCGGTGAGACCCCGCTCTCGGTGGTCTACCAGCACGTGCAGGACATGCCGATCCCGCCGTCCGAGATGTCGGACGGGGTGCCGCCGGAGCTCGACGGCCTCGCGATGCGCGCGCTGGCCAAGGATCCGGACGACCGCTTCCAGAGCGCCGAGGAGATGCGCGGTCTGGTCCAGTACGCCCTGCAGATGCTGCAGGAGCAGGGCGGCCACACCGGCACGTGGAACACGGGCCCGGTGCTGATGCACGAGAGCGGCGGCACCCCGGCGCTGGGTTCGCCGGCGATGGGGCACCCCGACAGCGGGACCTCGCAGATCCCGGTGCAGCCGATGATCCCGCGCGGATCCGGCAGCGACGGATACGACGACGGCGGTTACGACGGGGACGGGAACCGGGGCGGCGGCCGCGGCAAGCTCTGGCTCCTCGTCGCGCTCGCGGTGATCGCCGTGATCGCGGGTGTCGCGTACGCGCTGCAGCAGGGCAAGGACAAGGAACCGCAGAACCCGGGGAAGTCGCCGTCCGTCACCCAGTCCGAGGAGTCCAAGGAGCCGACGGACGACAAGACGACGGACGAGGAGACGGAGCCGGGCGGCACGGGCGGCAACCAGACGACGGACGGGCCGACCACCGAGCCGCCGACCACCGAGCCGCCCACGACGACGCCGCCGACCACCGAGCCGCCCACGGACGACCCGACGACGGAGCCCGAGGACCCGCCGACGACGCCGGAGGACCCGCCGACGACGCCGGAGGACCCGCCGACCACGGCCGGGGACACGGACCCGCCCGCCGAGGGCTGAGCCCGGGCACGGATCAAGGGCATACGAGAAGGGGCCGACCACGCCACGTGGTCGGCCCCTTCTCGTACGTCCCGGGTGCTACAGCACCTGCTGCAACTGCCGCGTATACGCCCCGTTCATGCTGTGCACCGTCACCACCTGCGGCTGGATGCGCATGTACACCGGCTCGAACAGCGCACCGTCCACGAAGTGCGGGGCGGGACCGAAGAGTTGGAGCTGCTCGACGGTCGGCTCGATGGCCTCGCACAGGCCCACGAGCTGGACCGACCACAGGCCGTCCGCGCCGGAGTTGAGGTTGTCGGCGCCATAGGCGACGACGCTGCCGATGCAGGCCTGGTGGTATCCGAAGCCCTTGTGCATACGGAGCAGCAGGGTGCCGTCCACGACGATGTGCCGGGCGAGGGCGAGGAAGGGCAGCGCTCGCATGCTGGTGGCCACGCGCCCGTGCGGGACGTGGGACAGCAGATCGAGGGCGCGGGTCTCATCGGTGGACATGTCTCCACTGTCCGCGACGGCACGGCGTCGGGAAAGGGGCACCCGCCCCTCGTGGCCGGGGACGTAAGTCCCGAATAAAGCCGCGGTAAAGCGGCGGAAAACCAAGCGAAGCCCGTCGGTGGGACCGGGAGACAAGCGAAAGCCGCCGACGGGACCGGGTCCCGCCGACGGCTTCAGTGCGCCGGGGCGCGCTTCAGTGCTTTTCGGCCTGCAGGCGCGCGACATAGGCGGCGGCCTGGGAGCGACGCTCCATGCCCAGCTTGGAGAGCAGGCTGGAGACGTAGTTCTTGATCGTCTTCTCGGCCAGATGCAGCCGCTCGCCGATGGCGCGATTCGTCAGACCCTCGCCGATCAGGTCGAGAATCTTGCGCTCCTGCTCGGTGAGGTTCGACATCCGGTCGTCGCCCTTGGGATTGTTCCCGTCGCGCAGCCGCTCCAGGACACGGGCCGTGGCGACCGGGTCGAGCAGTGACTTTCCGGCGGCCACGTCACGTACCGCCGTAAGCAGCTCATTGCCGCGGATGGCCTTGAGGACATAGCCGGAGGCGCCGGCCATGATCGCGTCGAAAAGGGCCTCGTCGTCGGCGAACGAGGTGAGCATCAGGCATTTGATGTCCTCGTTCTGCGAGCGGATCTCGCGGCACACCTCGACGCCGCTGCCGTCGGGCAGCCGCACATCGAGCACGGCCACATCGGGTCGCGTCGCGGGGATTCTTACCAGGGCGTCCGCGGCCGTACCGGCCTCGCCGACCACCTCGATATCCGCCTCGACGGACAACAGCTCATGAACTCCGCGACGGACCACTTCATGGTCGTCGAGAAGAAATACGGTGATTTTTCCTTCTTCGCGCACACCGCAAGTGTCACACACGGTTTCTTCCGCCGCTCCGGGCGCATCCCGTGAGTGGGCGATCCGGGAAAAAGACAAGCCTTCCAATGCGGAGGGTGACCGGGATAACGTGCCCGTGTTCCGGCCCCTTGCAACGCGCTGACCAGCGGCTGTTCCCCATCTCCGGGATTTACTTGGAAATCCAAGCAAAATCGCAGGTCAGATGGGGTTTCGCAGATATGCGATCCCCTGGGTAACGTGCTTTGTACAGGGCGCTCGCCGGGGCACCTGTCACGCCTGTTCCCACATCCCGATCGCACCCACCCCGTGCGCGGGTACGGATACAGGTGAGCCGCACTGGTTCCCGGCCGATCCCGGGGGCCGGACCGACGGAGGAGTACACGTGACCGTGGAAAGCACCGCCGCGCGCACACCGCGCCGCACCAGCGGTGGCAAGCGCGCCGGGGGCAAGACCGCCACCAAGGCCGCGAAGACCGCGCAGGCCCAGGCCGCCGAGCCCGAGCTCGTACAGCTGCTGACCCCCGAGGGAAAGCGCGTCGAGCACCCCGACTACGCCATCGACCTGAGCGCCGACGAGTTGCGCGGCCTGTACAAGGACATGGTCCTGACCAGGCAGTTCGACGCCGAGGCCATCGCCCTGCAGCGCCAGGGCGAGCTGGGTCTGTGGCCCTCGCTGCTCGGCCAGGAGGCCGCCCAGATCGGCTCCGGACGGGCCACGAAGGACGACGACTACGTCTTCCCCACGTACCGCGAGCACGGTGTCGCCTGGTGCCGGGGCGTCGAGCCGAAGAATCTGCTCGGCATGTTCCGCGGCGTGAACAACGGCGGGTGGGACCCCAACAGCAACAACTTCCACCTGTACACGATCGTCATCGGCTCCCAGGCGCTGCACGCCACGGGCTATGCGATGGGCATCACCAAGGACGGCGCCGACTCGGCCGTCGTCGCGTACTTCGGTGACGGCGCCTCCAGCCAGGGCGACGTGATGGAGGGCTTCAACTTCGCCGCCGTCTACAACGCGCCGGTCGTGTTCTTCTGCCAGAACAACCAGTGGGCGATCTCCGAGGGCAACGAGAAGCAGTTCCGGGTGCCGCTCTTCCAGCGCGCCCAGGGCTTCGGCTTCCCGGGCGTCCGCGTCGACGGCAACGACGTACTCGCCGTCCTGGCCGTCACACGTGCCGCGCTGGAGCGCGCCCGCCGCGGCGAGGGCCCGATGCTGATCGAGGCCTTCACGTACCGCATGGGTGCCCACACCACCTCCGACGACCCGACGAAGTACCGCAGGGACGAGGAGCGCGAGGCCTGGGAGGCCAAGGACCCGATCCTGCGGCTGCGCACCTACCTGCTCGCGGAGGGCCTGGCCGACGAGGCCTTCTTCAGCGAGCTCGAGGCCGAGTCCGAGGCCTTCGGCAAGAAGGTGCGCGAGGCCGTGCGGTCCATGGAGGACCCGGACATGATGGCGATCTTCGAGAATGTCTACGCGGACGGGAGCGCCCTCGTCGACGAGGAGCGCGCACAGTTCGCCGCTTACCAGGCGTCCTTCGCGGATGGGGAGGGCAAGTAACCATGGCCGTACAGAAGTTGCCCCTCGCGAAGGCGATCAACGAATCGCTGCGCAAGGCCCTGGAGACCGACCCCAAGGTCCTGCTCATGGGCGAGGACATCGGCAAGCTCGGCGGTGTCTTCCGTGTCACCGACGGTCTGCAGAAGGACTTCGGCGAGGACCGTGTCATCGACACCCCGCTCGCCGAGTCCGGCATCGTCGGCACCGCGATCGGTCTGGCCCTGCGCGGCTACCGGCCCGTCGTGGAGATCCAGTTCGACGGCTTCGTCTTCCCCGCCTACGACCAGATCGTCACGCAGCTCGCCAAGATGCACGCCCGCTCGCTCGGCAAGGTCAAGCTGCCGGTCGTCATCCGCATTCCGTACGGCGGCGGCATCGGCGCGGTCGAGCACCACTCCGAGTCGCCCGAGGCGCTGTTCGCGCATGTCGCCGGCCTCAAGGTGATCTCGCCGTCGAACTCGCAGGACGCGTACTGGATGCTCCAGCAGGCGATCCAGAGCGACGACCCGGTGATCTACTTCGAGCCCAAGCGGCGCTACTGGGACAAGAGCGACGTCGACACTGACGCCATTCCGGCCCCGCTGCACTCCGCCCGCACCCTGCGCCAGGGCACGGATCTGACCCTGGTGGCGTACGGCCCGATGGTGAAGGTCTGCCTCGAGGCCGCCGCCGCGGCCGAGGAGGAGGGGAAGTCGATCGAGGTCCTCGACCTGCGGTCCATGTCCCCGATCGACTTCGACTCGATCCAGGCCTCCGTCGAGAGGACCGGCCGTCTTGTGGTGGTCCACGAGGCTCCCGTCTTCTACGGTTCGGGTGCGGAGATCGCCGCGCGGATCACCGAGCGGTGCTTCTACCACCTCGAGTCCCCCGTGCTCCGGGTCGGCGGTTTCCACGCGCCGTATCCGCCGGCGCGGCTCGAGGAGGAGTACCTGCCGGGCCTCGACCGGGTGCTCGACGCCGTCGACCGCTCGCTGGCGTACTGAGGAGAGGGTCGTGACCACCATGACTACTGACGCTCGCTTCCGTGAGTTCAAGATGCCGGACGTCGGCGAGGGACTCACCGAGGCCGAAATCCTCAAGTGGTACGTCCAGCCGGGCGACACCGTCACCGACGGACAGGTCGTCTGCGAGGTCGAGACCGCCAAGGCCGCGGTCGAGCTGCCGATCCCTTACGACGGTGTGGTGCACGAGCTGCGCTTCCCCGAGGGGACGACGGTCGATGTCGGCCAGGTGATCATCTCGGTCGATGTCGCACCGGGGTCCGGGCCCGCTCAGACGCCGGCCGCGGCTGCCGCTCCGGAGGCTTCCGCGGCTCCCGCTTCCGAGGCTCCCGCCGCGGAGGCGGCCGAGGCCGCCGAGCCCGAGGGCCGCCAGCCCGTGCTCGTCGGATACGGGGTGTCCCAGAGCTCGACGAAGCGGCGGGCGCGCAAGGAGGCCCCCGGGGTTCCCGCCCAGGAGTCCGGCGCTCCCGCGGGTACGTACTACGCCTCACCCGCCGCCGCGGCGGTCCAGGCGGAGCTGAACGGGCACGGGTCGGCAGCGGCCGCGCCCCCGGCGGCCCGGCCGATGGCCAAGCCGCCGGTGCGCAAGCTGGCCAAGGACCTCGGAGTGGACCTCGCGACGGTCACGCCGTCCGGGCCCGACGGGGTCATCACGCGTGAGGATGTGCACGCGGCGGTGGCTCCGGCTCCCGAGGCGGCGCCCGTTTCACGTGAAACAACTGCCGCTCCTCAGGCTCCCGTTCAGGCCGCGCCGGTCGCGGCGGGTGCGCGTGAGACCCGTATCCCCGTCAAGGGCGTCCGCAAGGCCACCGCCGCGGCGATGGTCGGCTCGGCCTTCACCGCGCCGCATGTCACGGAGTTCGTGACCGTCGACGTGACGCGCACGATGAAGCTGGTCGAGGAGCTGAAGTCCGACAAGGACATGCAGGGGCTCCGGGTCAACCCGCTGCTCCTTATCGCGAAGGCGCTGCTCGTCGCGATCAAGCGGAACCCGGACGTCAACGCCGCCTGGGACGAGGCCGCTCAGGAGATCGTGCTCAAGCACTACGTGAACCTGGGCATCGCGGCGGCGACTCCGCGCGGTCTGATCGTGCCGAACATCAAGGACGCGCACGACAAGACGCTGCCGGAGCTGGCGTCCGCGCTCGGCGAGCTGGTGTCCACGGCCCGCGAGGGCAAGACGACGCCGGCCGCGATGCAGAGCGGCACCGTGACGATCACCAACGTGGGCGTCTTCGGGGTCGACACCGGTACGCCGATCCTCAACCCCGGTGAGTCGGCGATCCTCGCCGTCGGAGCGATCAAGCTCCAGCCGTGGGTCCACAAGGGCAAGGTCAAGCCGCGTCAGGTGATGACGCTGGCCCTGTCCTTCGACCACCGCCTGGTCGACGGCGAGCTCGGCTCCAAGGTCCTCGCGGACATCGCGGCGGTCCTGGAACAGCCGAAGCGTTTGATCACCTGGGCCTAGTGCCTGGAGAGTGAGGGCCCGGGGTGCACCGCACCCCGGGCCCTTCGCACATCATCCCGGGCCCTTCGCACCTCAGCAGAACCTGCAGGAAGAACCACCAGGCGCCTCACCACAGCACCCTGGGTGCTGCTCGCCACCTTCTCCGGGACCCTCATAGCCCTGCAGTCCCGGATCAACGGGGAGCTCGCGGCAGGGCTCGGCAAGGACGGGTTCGCCGCGGCGGTGATCTCGTTCGGGTCCGGTTTCGTCGTCCTTGCGCTCGGGCTGCTCCTCTTCGCCGAGCCCCGGCGCGGCGTGCGGCGGGTCCTCACCGCCGTACGGCAGGAGCGGCTCAAGTGGTGGCAGGTCGTCGGCGGCTTCGGCGGCGCGACCTTCGTCCTCGCCCAGGGCCTGACCGTCACCGCGCTCGGCGTCGCGCTCTTCACCGTGGCCATCGTGGCCGGGCAGGTCGGCGGCGGTCTGGTCTTCGACCGGATGGGCCTCGGGCCCGCCGGACCGCAGCGGCCCACCCGGCGCCGGGTCATCGGCGCCGTCCTCGTGCTCGTCGCGGTCGGGATCTCCATGGCCGACAAGGTCGGCGGCGGATTCCCGTACGCGATGCTGGCACTCCCCCTCGTCGCCGGTGTCTGCGTCAGCTGGCAGCAGGCCGTCAACGGCCATGTGAAGAACACCGCCCGCTCCGCCTACACCGGCACCTTCTTCAACTTCGCCACCGGCGCGGCCGCGCTCCTGGCCGCCTTCCTCGTGCACGCCGCGTTCGCCGGCCTGCCGGCCGGGCTGCCCACGCAGCCGTATCTCTACGTCGGCGGGCTCGTCGGGATCGTGTTCATCACCGTCGCCGTCGCCGCCGTCCAGAAGCTGGGCGTCCTGGTGCTCGGACTGTGCACCATCACCGGCCAGTTGATCGGCTCCCTCGCCCTCGACGGTCTGCTGCCGCACGGCGACACGGAGATCACCCCCGCGACCTTCGCCGGCGTCGCGCTCGCTCTCGTCGCGGTGGTGATGGCGGCGCTGGCGGGAACGCGGACGGGCCGGGTCGTCGCCTCCTCCGAGACGCCGAACCGGCCCGCTGCCGAGCCCACGGGGCCCCTCTCGCGCTGAGGGCAGAGGGGCCCGTACCCGACTAGTCGCGCTGGGCGCCCGGCGGCAGCTTCCGCAGCTGCATCGTCGACGCGGTGCTCGTGCCGAAGCCGTAGTCGAGCAGCTTCGCGGCGTCGTTGAAGCGGTCGGTGCCGTTCAGGATGACGCCGGTGTAGGTCTTGCCGTCCTTGGTCGCCGTGAACACCAGGCAGGGACCGGCCGCGGTGCCCGTACCGGTCTTGATGCCGAGGGCGCCGCCGTACGAGCCGAGCAGCTTGTTGGTGTTGTACCAGGTGTACGTGCGCGTGCCGCCCGTGGACGTGGTCGCGTACTCGTACTTCTTGGTGGTCTTGACGACACCGCGGAACGTCGCCGTCTTCAGCGCGTGCTGCGCGAGCTTCGCGAGGTCGCGCGGCGTCGTGTAGTTGTTGCCCGTGGTCGAGATGCCGTCGAACGAGTCGAACTTCGTGTTGGTCATCCCGAGCGCGGTCGCCTTGCTGTTCATCTTGCTGATGAACGACTTGGTACGCGCCGACTCGGTGGTGCCGGTGCCGAATGCGTCGGCGAGCGCGTACGCGGCATCGCAGCCGGACGGCAGCATCAGACCGTAGAGCAGCGAGCGCACGGTGATCTTGTCGCCGGTGCGCAGGTCCGCGGTGCTGGCGCCGTTACGGGCGACGTAGTCCCGGTACGACTGCTTGATGGTGACCTTGCGGTTCAGATCCAGGCCCGGGGTGTCGAGCACCACGGCCGCCGTCATGACCTTGGTGGTGCTGGCCATCTGGCGCTTGATGTCGGCGTTCTTGCCGTACTTCTTGGCCCCGGTGGTGTTGTCGAGGAGGAAGGCCCCCTTGGCACTGAGGGTGGGCAGGGTCGCCGCCGCCTGCGCGGGAGAGATCAGCGGCTGGACGGCGAAGGCGATGCCGCCGGCGACCACGGTGGCGATGGCGCCGTTGCGGATGCGCGCGCGGTTGCGGCTGCGCCGGTGGGTGCCCTTAATGGCAGATATCAACTCAACAGCTCCGAAAGGTGTGTTCACCGACGGGCACCCTTGATGTGATGCCCGTAGACCAGACGGACGAGTGGTGCGGATGGATGTACGGGAGGTGGAAATCGAGTGTCACGATTCGGCTCACCCCCTGTCCGCCCAGCCGCCCGGATCCGTCCGCATCCCGGACGCGCCCTCCCCTCGCGTACCTGTTGTATCTAAGCTGTGCGCATGCCCGCAGCACCCGCCCCCGCTCTGAAGTCCCTGAAGCAGCCCCCCGCCGCCGAACGCGTCTACCAGCACGTCAAGCAGGCGGTTCTGGACCGGCGTTACGAGGGCGGCACGCTGCTCACCGAAGGGGAGCTCGCCGCCGATGTCGGGGTCTCGCGCACCCCCGTACGGGAGGCGCTGCTCAAGCTGGAGGTCGAGGGGCTCATCAGGCTGTACCCGAAGAAGGGTGCGCTGGTGCTGCCCGTATCGGCGCAGGAGATCGCCGACGTGGTCGAGACGCGGCTGCTTGTCGAGGAGCACGCGGTGCGCAAGGCCGTGCCCGCCTCGCCGCGGCTCATCGCGCGCCTCGAGGAACTGCTCGGGCAGCAGCGGGAGCAGGCCGCGGCCGGTGACTACACGGGCGCCGCGCAGTCCGACCGCTGCTTCCACGCCGAGATCGTGCGCAGCGGCGGCAACGAGATCCTCTCCAGGCTCTACGACCAGCTCCGCGACCGGCAGTTGAGGATGGGCATCGCCGTGATGCACTCCCACCCCGACCGCACCACCAAGACCCTCGGCGAGCACGGAGAGATCCTCGAGGCCCTGCGCGCGGGTGACGCGGACCGGGCGGTCGGGGTGATCCACCGGCACATCGGCTGGTTCCAGACCTTGGCGCGCGGGGAAGCCCGATGAGCGCTGCCGCCGTACGTCTGCCGGGCGATCCGCCCGGCGGCCGGCGCGCCGTCATGGTCTGGTCGATCGGTGTCGCCGTCTACTTCGTCGCGGTCATCTTCCGCACCTCGCTGGGGGTGGCGGGCCTCGATGCCGCCGAGCGCTTCGACGTCGGGGCCTCCGCCCTGTCGACCTTCTCGATCCTTCAGCTCCTGGTCTACGCGGGCATGCAGATACCCGTCGGCCTGCTCGTCGACCGCCTCGGCACCAAGAAGGTGCTGACCATCGGCGCGGTGCTCTTCACGCTCGGCCAGCTGTCCTTCGCGCTCGCGCCCTCGTACGGAATGGCGCTCGCCGCCCGCGCCCTGCTCGGCTGCGGTGACGCGATGACCTTCATCAGCGTCCTGCGCCTGGGCACCCGCTGGTTCCCCGCCCGCCGCGGCCCGCTGGTCGCCCAGCTCGCCGGACTGATCGGCATGGGCGGCAACCTCGTCTCCACCCTGCTGCTCGCCCGGCTCCTGCACGGTGTCGGCTGGACCGCCGCGTTCGTCGGCAGCTCGCTCGCCGGTGTGGCCGTCCTCGTCCTGATGCTGCTCTTCCTCAAGGACCACCCCGAGGGCCACGCCCCCGAGCCGGTGCAGCCGTCCGGGCCCCAGGGCCTTGCTTCCGTACGAGGTCAGATCGCCGCGGCCTGGCGCGAACCCGGTACGCGGCTCGGCCTGTGGGTGCACTTCACGACGCAGTTCCCGATGATGGTGTTCACGCTGCTCTGGGGGCTGCCGTTCCTGGTCGAGGCGCAGGGCCTGAGCCGGGACACCGCCGGTGAACTCCTCACGCTCACCGTCCTGTCGAGCATGACTATCGGCCTCGTCTACGGCCAGATCATCGCCCGCCATCACAAGGCCCGCACCCCGCTCGCGCTCGGCACGATCGCCCTGACCGCGCTCCTGTGGGCGGCGACGCTCGGCCTGTCCGGCGACCGGGCGCCGCTGTGGCTGCTCATCCTGCTCTGCATCGGGCTCGGCACCTGCGGTCCGGCCTCGATGATCGGCTTCGACTTCGCCCGCCCGGCCAACCCGCCCCAGCGCCAGGGCACCGCGAGCGGCATCGTCAACATGGGCGGCTTCGTGGCCTCCATGACGACCCTGCTCGCGGTCGGTGTGCTGCTCGACGCGACCGGCGACAACTACCGCGTCGCGTTCTGCCCGATCTTCGTCCTGGAAGTGCTGGGCGTCACCCAGATCCTGCGCCTGCGCCGGCATGCGGCCCGCCGCGAGCGCGAGCGGCTCGTGGCCAGCCGCGTGGAGGTCGTGCACGTACCCGCGTAAGCGGGCAATCGCTCAAGACCAGGGCTGCTACGGGGTGATCACGAAGTTGTCGATGATGGCCTGCGCGAGGACCTGATCGCCCTCGACCTTGATCCGGTCTTCGACCGCGGCCGGCTTCACGCGCCCGCAGGCCAGCTTGTAGAAGATCTCCCAGTCGAGCGCGAGCGTCACGGCGGGGCCGAGCGAGGGGGCGCCGTCGATGGTGCCCCTGCCGTCGGCGTCGATCCGTACCGTACGCAGGAAGTCCACCGGGCCGTGCACATCGAAGACGACGGCCGAATTCGCGGGTGCACCGGCCCGCTTGGCGACCACCTTGGGCAGCCAGAAGAGCATCACGTCGCGGGCGACGAGGGCGCCGGGGGAGTCCAGGTTGCCGGGCTTCCTCAGCGAGGTCCGCAGGTCCTGCTCGTGCACCCAGATGTCGAACGCGCGGCGGCGCATGGACTCTTCGAGCGTCTCCTCGCTGCCGAGCGGGCCGCGCACCTTGGCCCCGGGGGCCCGCGACTCGTTCCGCAGCTGCCGTGCGCGCCGGATGATCGTGTACTCCAGCTCGGAGGTCATCTCGGGCGCGGTGTGGTGCCGGCGCACGTCGACCTGCATCTCCATGTACCGCTGCGATTCCGTCTGTACGTGGTACAGGTCGCGCGGCAGCGTGTGGATGGGCCGCGGATCGCCGAGCATCTCGCAGTCGATGCCTATGACATGGGAGACGACATCGCGCACCGACCAGCCGGGGCAGGGCGTCGCCCAGCTCCACTCACCCTCCGCGAGCGGCTGCACCAGCTCGGATATCGCTTCCACGGAGTGGGTCCAGGCGTCGGCGTAGGACTGAAGGCTGGGATGGAGACTCACAGGACGGGACCCCTCGGGCGGTTCGGGTGCGCGGGCTCGGCGGCGGCATGCAGAAGAGGCTCTCGCGCCCTTAAGTTACGCTGCCACGAGGGCCCCTTGCAGTGCTTTCGAGTGACGATCGTAGGTCCTGATTGACCCGGGCCCGCCGGTTCGAATGCCAGGACGGTGGTAGTGTGCGCGCCTCGCTCATCCAGATCGCGGTAAACCCGGACCAATCGGTCAATTCCCGTCGGGAGTACGTGGGTTCGCTGGTACGGGAAGAAGCGGGCGCCGATCTGGTCGTGCTGCCCGAGCTGTGGCCGACCGGGGCCTTCGCGTACGAACTCTTCGCGCAGGAAGCCGAATCGCTCGACGGCCCGACGCGCGAGGCGATGGCCAAGGCCGCACGCGACGCCGGAGTCTGGCTGCACGCGGGCTCGATCGTGGAGCGCGCGGCGGACGGCACCCTCTACAACACGGCCCTGGTGTTCTCCCCCGACGGCGAACTCGCCGCCACCTACCGCAAGATCCACCGCTTCGGCTTCGACAAGGGCGAGGCAGTGATGATGGGCGCGGGCGGCGAGCCCGTGACCGTCGCGCATCCGGGGACCACGCTCGGCGTGACGACCTGCTACGACCTCCGCTTCCCCGAGCTGTACCGGACGCTCGTGGACCAGGGGGCCGAGACCCTGATCGTCTCCGCCGGCTGGCCGGAGCGCCGCCGCTCCCACTGGACGCTGCTCGCGCAGGCGCGCGCGGTCGAGAACCAGTGCTTCGTGCTCGCGGTCGGTACGGCGGGCACCCACGCGGGCGTCGAGCAGGCAGGGCACTCGATCGCGGTGGACCCCTGGGGCGAGGTGCTCGCCGAGGCGGGAGCCGGCGAAGAGGTGCTGCGCGTGGAGTTCGACCCCGCCCGCGTGGCCGCCACCCGTGAACAGTTCCCGGCACTGAAGGACCGCGTCCTCGGCCTGGACGCTCCGTCACGTCTGCGCTGACGCACCGTAGTCGCCGGAAGGTTCGCCTGCCGGGCCGGAAAACCCCGTCACCCGCATGGGCTTCGCCGATCGCGGCGCCCCGGGGCCGGTGTTCTGATGATCGAAAATCGGTCACTGTATGCAATCACTTGCGTACGTGACGTCATCATCAGGTCCCGTGCAGGGCGTGGTGCGCCCGAGGAGGCACCCTAATGACGGAAAACGGACACAGGCGCGGCCGGAAGGCGGGGCCGCTGAGGGCCCGCCTCTCGGCTCCGTTCGGACTGGCCACCGTGGTGGCACTCGGGCTGTCCCTCGCGGCTCCCCTTTCGGCGTCGGCGGAGGAGATCTCCTCGGAGCCGTTCACCGGAGCCTCGGTCGACGAGGCGAAGTGGTACGGCGGTCCGTACACCGCGGGCGACCCGACCGGCTTCGCCTGCCTCACGGCGGCGGCCGGCGAGGAAGGCCCGCTCAAGAAGTGCCAGAAGCCGGTGGGCGAGAAGGCCGGCGAGGGTGCTCTGCGCCTGACGACCAACAGCAAGAAGCAGAACGGCTATGTGATCTCGCGCAAGGCGATTCCCGCCCGCGCGGGCATGAAGTTCAGCGTGGACTTCGCCGTCTACAGCCCCGGCCGTCCGGGCGACCCCGCCGACGGCATCTCGCTGATGCTGCTCGACGGCGCCGCCGAGATGCCGAAGAAGTCGGGCCAGAACGGTGCGGGCCTTGGCTATGTGGGGATCGAGGGCGGTTACCTCGGCGTCGGTCTGGACGTCTACGGCAACTTCACCTCGGACGACTTCGACGCGGCCGGCGGCCTCAACGGGCGTACGCCGAACTCGATCACCGTCCGTGGTGCGGCGGGCGTGAACAACCCGCTGGTCGCCACCTACAAGTCGACCCGGCTGCTCGCGGCCGACGGCGCCAAGAACCGTGCCGACGCGCGGCGTACCGCCATCGTCGAGCTGTCGACCGAGGGCGTCATGAAGGTCTCCATCGACTTCCACGACGGCCGTCCGGTCCGCGAGGTCATCGAGCCGGTCGACCTCGACGAGATCAAGGGCCAGCCCAAGGTGCCGGACTCGCTGCGGATCGGCATCGCGGCCAGCACCGGCAACTCGACCGCCATCCACGAGGTGTGGAACGGCAAGATCGAGTCCCTGAACCCGAACCTGTCGACCAACGTCCTGCCCAAGGGCCCGGTCAACGCGGGCGAGCCCGCCGAGTTCGAGCTGACCACCACCAACGACAAGCTGGCCGGACCCACCACCGGTGAGGTCGTCACCAGCCAGACCTTCCCCGAGGGCGTCAAGCCCGTCGCGGCCTCCGGCGACGGCTGGACCTGCACGATCGCCGGCCAGACGGTCACCTGCAAGCGTCCGGGCACCGGCGCCGACGCGCTCAAGCCCGGTGACTCCTACCCGCCGGTCAAGGTGAAGACCGAGGTCGCGGCCGACGCGAAGGGTGACAAGAACATCACCTCGCAGGCCACGACGCCCGGTTCGCCCCCGAAGCAGCCCGACACGAGCAGCTTCACCGTGACGCCGGCCAAGGACCCCGCGCTCGTGGTCACCACCAAGCCGGTCGGCGACGTGGTCGGCGGAGCCCCCGCCGTGTACCAGATCGACGTGGCCAACAAGCCCGACGCGGGTGCGACCAACGGCGAGGTCAAGGTCGTCCGTACCTTCCCGGAGGGCGTCAAGCCGATCAACGCGGTCGGTGAGGGCTGGACCTGCAAGATCGCCGGCCAGACCGTCACCTGCACCCGTCCCGGCACCGGCAGCGACGTCCTGAACCCGGGCAACAGCTACCCGCCGATCTCCATCGGCACGCAGGTCGACGACGACGCCAAGGGCCCGCTCGAGGGCAGCACCGAGGCGACCACCGGCGGCAAGGGCACGGGTCCGGTCAAGGACACCACCGACGTCAAGCCGGCGCCCGCCAAGGACCCGAACCTGAGCGTCGTGACCAAGCCCAAGGGCGATGTGATCGCGGGCAAGCCCGCCCAGTTCACCATCGACGTGTCCAACGCGCCGGAGGCGGGCCCGACCACGGGTCGTACGACGGTGTCGCGCACCTTCCCCGAGGGTGTCACCCCGGTCAAGGCCGCGGGCGACGGCTGGCAGTGCGCCATCGTCGGCCGGACCGTGACCTGCCAGCACGACGGTGTGATCGCCCCGGGCAAGCAGGCCGGGACGATCACCATCGACACCAAGGTCGACGCGGACGCGACCGGTCAGCTGGAGGGCTGGACGGACCTGTCCACCCCCGGTGACCCGAACGCCGGCAACCGGGTCTTCGACACCTTCGTGGTGAAGGAGGACGCGGGCCAGCTGATCGACTGCGGTGGCTGGATCACGAGCAGCACCCGCGCCGCCCAGTGCGAGGAGTGATCCCCGTACGGCGGTGATCCGCTGAAAGACACCGCGGCCCCGGAGGCGACTCGCCTCCGGGGCCGCGGTGCTGCGGCGTCAACTCCTGTCCACAGCCTGTGGATTCAGCGCGGTCCGCCAAGGTGTCGGCGCGGGCCGCCCCGAGGTGCCAGCGCGATCCGCTGCCAAGGTGTCAGCGCGGCCGCGTGTCCACCACATCCAGGACGTACGCCGCCGGCTTGTCCTTCGGCATCCCGAGCGCCCCCTTGGTGTGCGTGAAGCCGGGCCGCTCGTTGCCCGGCACCGTGACCAGGATGCGGCTGCCGACGCGCTTGCCCTCGAGCGCCTCGAACCACCCCGGCAGCATCGCCGCGTCCTTCATCACGAACCCGTTGGGACCATTGCGCAGATACGTGGAGTTGAACGGCGTCTTCGTCCCCCACACCACACCCGTGTACTGCATCACGACGCTGTGCCCGGCCTTGAGCGGCGCCCCCTTGCCCTCGACCAGCGTGCGTACGCCGACCTTCCTGGGCTCCGCGCCGAAGTCCGCCATCACCGGCTCGGCGCCCGGCGCCTTCACGTTCACCGACGGGAACCCGCCGCTCGCGGGCCACGTGCCCGGGCCCGCCGCCTGCGCCTTGGGGTCGTAGCCGCCGATCACGTCGAAGACCAGGACCATGTGGTCGGTCGGGGTGACCTGCGCGGGCGCCATGCCGTGCGGCCCGAAGCCGTGCGTCGCGGGCGAGACGAGCAGCACCCGGCTGCCGGCCTTGCGGCCGATCAGCGCCTGGTCCCACGTACGTGAGACATGCTGGCCGTCGAGCACCGCGGTCGTCGGCTGTTCGAGCCGGTAGGTGTCCATCAGGGCGCGGCCGCTCTCCCAGATCCGCATGTCCACATCGGTGACGATCACCTGGCCCTTGCGGGTCACCGGACCTTCGCCCTCGACGAGGACCTTCATCCGCGCGTCCTTCGGCGGCGGATACGTGGGCATCGCGACCTCGGGCCGGCTGCCGAACTCCCCCTTCACCTGGGGGATGTTCTCTGCCTTTCCGCCGCAGCCGAGTGCGGGCAGGATCAGCGCCGCGAGAACGGCGAGTGCGGCGGTGCGCCGTGCGCGGCGGGGTGGTGCGGCCACGGGGTCTCCTTCGAGCGGGGGCGGGTACGGGCCTCCTCAGCCTTGCCCCGCCCCCTCGCCCGCCGGCGTACCGCACGCGAAAAGCCGCCTGCCGTACGCTCGTTCGGCGTACGGCAGGCGGCTCACAGCCCGCAGGTCGAGCCCGCAGGTCGAGCCCGCAGGTCAAGCCCGTAGGTCAAGCCACAGGGGACTTACCAGCAGGACGAGGTGTCCTTCATGCCCGCGGCGGCCGTACGCGGCGGCGCGAACGGGGCACAGGACTTCGAGAGCGGACGGGCCGGCACGCCCGCACGGTCCGAGGCGGCGCGCGGCGCCACCGCGAACTTGTCGGTGATCTTCGGGTCGCGGAGCACCGCGGCGTGCACGACCGTCACATCCGCGACGTCCGTGCCGAGCACGCTCGCGTGGATGCCGTTGACGTACCCGCTCGTCGCCTTCGGGTCGTACTTGTACGCGCCGTTGGGACCCTTGGTCGGGTTGCCCTTGACGTCCGTCGTGACCTGCTCGTTGGTGGTGGCCAGGGCGAGCGGCGCCTGGGTGTAGTCCTCCGGGATGCGCACACCGAGGTTGACCGCCCAGATCGGCGGGATGTCGATGATGCGGGTGCCCGCCACCGAGATGTAGCCGCGGGCGGCGCCGCCGGTGAAGGCGACGGGCTTGCCCGGCTGGGAGTACGCGGAGACCGTGATGCCCTCGACATGGACACCGAAGGGCGAGAGCTGCGTACCGCCGGCCGGGTTCTGGATGTACGGAAGGCCGATGTCGACGGCCGCGCCGCCGGCGTCCGCGTACACCTCACCGCGTGCCGGTACGTCTCCCTTGCCCGAGGTCGTCGCCGGGTGCGCGTGGCCCATCGCACGGGAGTACAGCGCCGAGACCTTGCCCAGGCCGATGCCCATGGGCGCCAGGTTGATGAGCTCACGGCCGCCCGCGTGCTGCTTGGGCGCCTGCGGGGTGGTCGGGTAGTGGGACTGGAAGAGCTTGGTGTCGATGATCTTGCCCAGGCCCTTCACCCGCACCAGCCAGGCGTCGGCCTGGACGCAGTCCTTGGTGTCCACGACCGTTCCCCAGTCGTCGACACCGCCGGGTGCGTGGGCGGCCTGCGCGGGGAGTGTGGCGGTGAATACCGCGGTCAGGGCGACGCCCGCTGTCAGCAGGGCGCGGGACCCTGAAATGCGCCATGAGGCCATGGCCGACCCTCTCTTTCGGTGAATCTCCCGGGAGTGGGTCCCGGGTGGGTTCTTCGGGAGCTGAAGGGATCTGAAGGGAGCTGGATGGAGCTGGATGGAGCTGAAGTCGATCTGAAGGAGGAGGAAGCAGCCGAGAAGATCGACCACTGATAGTTAGAGGCTCGCTACGCAGTGCGATATCCGCATGCCGGAGGGGCCATCTGGGGGCGGCTCGTCACTGTGCGTCGCCACCGCTCGCGTCGGCCTTGTCCGTGCCGCCGGTCCCGCGGTGCAGCACCGCCGCGTGCCCCACCGTCATGTCGAGCGCCACCGGGAACAGCAGCGTGACGTGGGCCGTGTTCGCGAAGCCGCTGGTGGCCTGCGGCTCGGGGGCGTACCGGCCGTCCTTGCCCGCGGTGGGGTGGCCCTGCGCGTCGGTGGTGATCTGCTCGTTGAACGTGATCAGACCCCACGGCGGCAGCTTCTTGTCGGCGGGGATGCGCACACTCGTGTTCGGCTTCAACGGGCCGTCGAACCTGAGCAGTTCACGCCCGAACGACATCGCCCTGCCGCCCTTGATCTCCGTACGGAACTCGGCCGGGCGCTCCGCGTGCCCGACCGCCGTCGTCACCGCGTCCCGCAGCTCCAGCAGGACCGGCAGCCGCTTCGTGTCCGCGGCCTTGCCCGCCGCCTTCAGATACGGCATGCCCAGCTCCGCACGCCCGAGCTTCGCCTCGGCGTGCACGGAGCCGTCCTTCAGCCACGTACGCGTCGAAAGGCGGTGCAGACTGCCGAACGAGTACTTCTTCCCCAGCTCGAGGGGCTTGGCCGCACCGCTGACGGCGGCGGGCGCGTGGGGCAGGGCCGGCAGGTGCGCCTCGGTCAGCCGGGCGTCCCCGTGGGCGTTCCCGCCGCGCACCCGCAGCGTCCAGGCGTCCGCCTGGGCGGGAGTGTCGTCGTCGGCGACCGTGCCCCAGTGGGTGGCGGGCAGCGGCTGCTGCGGAGGCGGCGGCGGAGCGTTGCGGGTGCTCGGCGGCTTGAAGAAGCTGAACCCCAGATCAAGAGCCCCGTGCACCATGTCCGCGATACCGGAGAACATGCCTTCGGCTTCCTTGTACCCCGGGTAGTCCGGCAGCGCGGGCAGCTCCGGGGTGTCGGGGAGCTCGGGCTCGATGAGCTCGGGAACCTCGGGCTTCTCGGGAACGGGCACGTTCCCCTCGCCCTGCGGCTGGCCGTCCTCGTTGACCTCGATCCCGCCGGGCGGCGGGAACGGGGGCGGCTGGAGCCCGGTGGCGTAGGCACCGGAGGCGAGCGCCGACAGGGAGAGCGTCAGGGCGACGGTGGCCACAACGGCCGTACGCGGGCGGGACGTTCGGGTGCTGGGTGGCATGGGGGACCCCCTGGTCCTGGGGTTGGGATGCTGCTGCGGGGAGGGGTCCCGCC
>NZ_JAAKZW010000139.1 GCF_011044995.1 Streptomyces mesophilus
GCGCGGGGGTGTCCGTGTCGTGGCGGGGGAGGGCGAGGAGGACTGCTACCGCGAGGGCCGTGCCTGCGAGTCGCAGGCCGAGGCGTATCGGATCGGTGGGGAGCGGTTCGCCGTACGCGAGGGAGCCGAGCACCGCCGTGTACAGGCTGGTCACGACCGTGCACACCGGCACGATCAGGGACGCGCGGGAGCGCTGCAGCGCCGCGGCCGACATGATCAGGCCGAACACGCCCGTACAGCAAAGGAGATAGGGATACGGGGAGATCAGCAGGTCGAGGAAGCGGTCCATGAAGCGCCGGCCGTCGTCGGCGAGCAGATGGCTGGACACGCCCTTGATGGCAAGGGAGCTCACGCCGTAGAGCAGCCCGACGGCCACTCCGTACCCGACGCCGCTGGTGGGCATCCGGTGCCGGCTGTTGCGGGCGCGGGCGTCGACCGCCGCGTACAGCCAGAGGCCGGCCGCGAGCGACGGGACGCAGACGACGATGACCGTCAGGACCGGTGCGTGCGTGCCGACCTTGTCCGCGCCCTCCTTGAGGGAGAGCACCACCATCAGGAGCGCGGCCAGGATCGCGGCGATGGCCCAGCGCTCCCGGCTGCTGGTCCGCTCGCCCAGCATGCGCGCCGACAGGATGACGAGCAGCACGAGGCCGGAGACGAAGATGCCCTGGGCCGCGGCGATCGGCAGCGTGCGGTAGACGAGCAGTTGCGCGCCGAAGCCGGCCGCGAGGGCCACCGCGCCACCCACCCACAGAGGGCTGCTCAGGACGTGTGCGAGCAGCCGGAAGGGCCGGCTGATGTTGAGCGAGGGCATCGAGGTGAGGGCGCGTTTCTCCAGGACGAAGCCCACGCTGTAGAGCGCGTTCGCCAGCAGTGCCGCCGCCACCCCCCACCACATGGCTAGCCTCCGCCTCCGGGTTTGCGCGCATGGACGAGCAGGATCGAGGACGCCGAGGGCAGCAGGCACGCGGCCCGGTCCAGGGCGCGCAGCGGACGCGGTACGCCGTGGAAGGGGGCGCCCGCCATCCGTACGACCTCGAAGCCGGAGGCGGTCAGGAACTCCCGTAGCGCACGGGCCGTGTAGAGGCGCAGATGCCCCACCACCTCCGAGCCCGGCCGGCCGTGGATGCCGCGCAGGCTGACCTCCGAGAAGACCGGTTGTACTCCGGCCAGGAGCAGGGCGCGGTTGTACCAGGCGGCCAGGTTCGGCGTGGAGAGCATCAGATGGCCGCCGGGGCGCAGCACGCGGCGCAGTTCGTCGAGGGCCGCGTCCGGGTCCACGAGATGCTCGATGACCTCGCTGAAGAGCACCGCGTCCGCGCAGCCGTCCGCCAACGGCAAGCCGCCGTCGGTGAGTTCGCCGCGTACGACATCGGACATGTGCGTACGGGCGCGGCGCAGGGCGTCCTGGGACCAGTCGACACCGATGACGCGATGGCCGGACAGCAGGGGAGCCGCGGTCAGCGCGGCCGAACCGTCACCGCAGCCGATGTCGAGCACGGTGGCCGGGGCGGCCACCGCCGGGCCCAGCGCGTCGGCGAGCATCCGCGCCTGGCGCAGGCTGCGGGCGTCGCCGGAGGCCACGGGCACCGAGGGGTTCTCGTAGAAGTCCCGCAGGCCCGGGCGCGGACGGCGCTGTGTGGTGGTCATGAGCGCCCCGGTTCCGTCGCGTGCAGGTAGTGCTCGAACAGATCGCGCAGGTGTGACCCGTCGCCCGCGCTGAGCAGTGACTTCGACCAGCGCAGCGCCAAGTGCAGCCGGCCCGCGGTCGACGCGGTCGTGACCGTGAGGCCGCGCGGGACGCGGGCCGGCGCCGAGAACCACACCGCGTGCGCCCGGCCCGCGTCGCCGAAGTCCAGCGGGTAGGGGACCCGGCCGATATTGCTGAGCAGGGTGGTCGAGGTCCACGGGCCGACCGCCTTGCGCAGCCCGCGCGTGACCGCCGCCCGCCAGGCCACCGGGACCACGGGGGCGGTCAACAGGGCCGCACCGCGGCCCAGTTGGGGACGCTCCACGGACTTCAGGGCCCGGGTCCGCTCGGAGGTCAGCCGCAGCAGCTCCTCCATTCTCGACGCGTCCAACTCCTCGGCGGCGAACGGCACTTCGACAAGGCGCGTACCGTTCCCGATCGGCATCTCCGCACCGCGCGGACGGTCGTCCACCGGCATCGTGATCCGCATCGGCCGCGGCGCCTTGCCGTGCTCACGGTTCCAGTGCGCGATCATCAGCGCGGTGGCGACCATCAGCTGGTCGTTGACCGTGTACGGGACGCCCTTCTCGCGCCGCGGCACCGCCAGTTCGGCGATCAGCATGCCGTTGCCGGGGGAGCGCTCCGGGGTGCCGGCCGCCACATGCGCGGGCGGCGCCCAGGAACTCGGCATGTCGACGGCCGGCGCTTCGGAGCCCTCGGTACGGACCGGAGGCGCCGCGGGCGCGTTGTCCCGCCCGCCGTACAGTTCCGCCGCCGTGGCGAGCACCCGCAGACAGGCCGGACCGTCGAGCGCCGTGTGGTTGATGGTCAGGAACAGCACGCTCCCTCCCGCCACTTCCGGGTTCTCCACCATCTCGAGCCGGATCGGCGGCGACGCGGACAGCGGCGGAGCCTGCGCCAGCGCCCGTACGCGCGCGTGCTTGAGCGCATCCGGGCCGGTCGGCGGGAAACTCACCACCGGCACATCGGGCTCGTCCGTCAGCTCCCACTCGTACCGCCGCCGGTACCAGCGCCCCGCCGCCTCCCGCATCAGAATCCGCGGATGGCGGCGCAGCGCCTCACCGAAAGCCTCTTGCAGCCGCTGCCGGTCGGGCTGTCCGGGCAGATGCACCTCGATGTGTACGGTCTCGGGCTCCTCCTCCTGCAGACAGTGCCGTGCCACCTCGTCGACCACCGGGAACGGCACCCGGCGCGGGGTGGCCGCCGGTCGCGAGGCGGGGTGCTGCACGGCGGTCATCGGTCCTCCGATCGGTCTCCACGGTCTCCGTCGCCGCCAGGTGCGTCCCGGGTCTCCCTCGGGTCGTCGGGACGGGCGTCGTACGGGGGCACCTCGTCGGTTGGCGGTGCGGTGTCGGCGGGCGGCGGAGCGTCGGCCGGGGGTGCGTCGGCCGGCGGCTCCTCACCCGTCGGCAGCGGCCGTACGACGAGATCCGGACCCGTGCCGTACGCGGGCGTGCCCTTCGCGGGCGGCTCGAAGACGGACGGTTCCGCGCCGGACGGGTCCTCGGCGGCCCGCTCCTGCGCGGACTTCTCCAGATCCAGCGGCCACGCCTGCTCCGTCTCCCCGGGTGTCCCCGGCTCCGCGGGCCCGGCGGACTCGGGTGACTCCGTCTGCTCGGACTCCGATGCCGAGGCACCGGCGGCACCCGCAGCTCCTGCGGCACCCGCGGCCGCGGCACCCGCTCCCGCGGCCCGCCTGCGACGGGGCAGCCGGAAGGTCGGCCGTTCCTCGTCCGGCTCCGGCTGTGCGGCTCCGCGTCCGCGAGCCGACAGGGTGGGACTCGCGGCGTACGGCGCCGGGGTGCCCAGGGGCAGCGTCGTACCCGAACCGCCCGACGTATAGCCCCCGTACGGCCCCGGATCCGGATATCCGCCGGAAGCGGGCGCCGCGCCCGACCCCATCCTGGTGGCCGCCTGCCTGCGCATCCCGTCCGTCCCCACGCTCACGAGTGCGGCGAACAGCGCGATCAGCGCGAGGAGTTGGGCCGCGGGCGAGAACGCACCCTCGTTCGCCACCGTCGCCTGTCCGGCCCCGGCGGCGGCCGCGATCCCGGCTCCCGCCATCGCCACGAACGCGATCGGCACGAGCAGCGCGTGCCGCCACCAGGCGAGCAGCGCGAGCGCCGGTACGAGCAGGGCGAACGGTCCCGCGATCACCACGCCCACCAGGGTGAGCACCACGGTGCCGAGGATCAGCCCGGCGTCCGGCGGCACCGGGGACGGTCCCTGCCGGTTGGTGTCACGGCGCCAGACGACCAGCGCGACCAGCAGGAGCAGGACGAGCACACCGGCCGCGATGAGCCCGATCTCGTAGGTCGCCGCGGGCTCGAACTCGAGGTCGATCGTGCCGCTCGCGCCGTCCGGCACCAGGAAGCCCTGCTGCCAGCCGTCGAGCCGTACCGGTGAGAGCTCCTTGCCGTCGAGGGTGGCCTTCCAGCCGTCGTTGAAGTTCTCGTACATCGTCAGATACGCGGCCGCACCCGAGTCGACCGTCAGGGAGCGCCGGTCGCCCTCCCAGTCGTTGACGGTCAACGAGCCCTGGTCCTTGGCGGGTTCGGGCGCCGTGCCCCGGGTGAGCTGGATATCGGTGATCGCCAGCGCGCCCTCGTCGCCCGCCTGGACCCGGTGGGTCCCGGAGCTCAGCTCGACGCCGTCCGCGCCGCCGCACAGGGTGACCTCGATGGGGCGGCGCTCCATCAGGTCCTGGACCGTGCCCTTGGCGCTGGTCTGCTGCGGGGAGCCGTCGATGGTGAGCTCGGGGCCGTCGCCGCAGGCGAGCTCGAAGCGCCGCTCCGCGTCGGGCTGCTTGGTCCGGTACTGCTCCAGGTCGGGCAGATAGACCTCGGTCAGACCGACCGGAAGCTGCAACTTCTCGTCGGCGAGCGGATTGTGGACGGTCAGCGGCGCCGTCTCCGTGATGGTGATGTCGAGACGGTCGGTGGTGATCGGGTCGAAGCGGGCGCTGCCGTTCTCGTCGATACCGACGACGGTCGACCCGTCCGGGGAGCTGATCTCCGCCTTCAGCGGCCGGGTGGACAGACCTCCGGCCGCCGCGAGGACGATGTGGTCGACCGCCTTCGCGTCCGGCCACTTCAGATGGATCACATTGGAGTCCCCGGCGATCCACGCCGTGGTGAGATCCCCGTCCGTGAGGTTGCGCGGGGACAGGCCCCGGCCCAGCTGGGCCGTCGAATCCGCGGTCGCGATGATCTGCTGCTCCTGCTCGGGCGCGACCTTGTAAAGCAGCTTGTCGTAGGCCTCGCCGGGCACCGACACCGCGCTCGCCTTGAGGCCGTACTCACCGGCCGTCTTCACGTCGAACTGCCGGTTCAGACCGGTCTCCGCCGACAGCGGGGCGAGACCGCCCGGGTCGGAGGAGCGGTGCAGCGAGTACGTGGTCGCCGAGGCCTGGGTGCCGGCGGCGTCCGCGGGCAGCGCGAGCATCCGGTTCACCTTGACCCCGGGCACGGTCACCTCGGAGAAGCCCGCACCGGACAGGCCGGGCCGTGCCTCCTCCACGTCCAGGATCGTGATCTTCAGCCAAGTCGCCGATCCGGAGGGCGCCTTGATCTTCTGCTCGGCGCCGTTCGCCTGCAGCGTGCTCTCCACGGGCTTGCCGCCGCCGTCCGTCTCGACCCGCACCCGGGTGGGCGCGGCCCGTACGCCGTTCTGCGCGAGCGGTGTCACGGAGAGCTCGTCCGGTATGTACTGCCGGCCGTCGAACGCGACCCGCAGCCACTCACCCTCCGGCTCGCCGGCGCTGCCCTCGGTCCATGCGGTCGAGGGGTTGTCGTCGAAGGCGTTCACCGGGTCGTACTGCGGCAGATAGAAGAACCAGTTGCCGCTGGACGAGGCCGTGACCTCCTTCGCTCCCTGCAGCACGGCCGTCGTCTGGTGCTCGATGCCCTCGCTGGGCAGGACCTGGCGGGGCTTGCGGCCCGGCTCCTGCATGCTCTCGCTGTGGTTGCGCTCGTCCTTCGTATACGTATAGGAGGTGTTGTTGTTGACCAGGCCGAAGCGGGTGTCGGCCCGGCGCAACCCGTCGCCGACCGCCTGGAGCCCGGGCGATCCGACGCCCGGGTGGTTGTCGCCGGCCAGGACGGTCGGGCGGTTGCGCATCGCCGGATCGGCGGACAGCGGGAGCAGTGCCTCGGGACCGCCGCTGAGCACCGCGGTGTTGGCGGCCGGCTTGAGCCCGGCCTGCCCGGGACGCTCGGTGGCGTCCGACGGCGCGTAGATCTCCACGGCGCGCGAGCGCGGATACAGACCCTCGACCTGGATCGGGGTGTCGTCGGAGATCCGGCCGCCGGTCGTCTGCGGCCCGAGCCCGGTCACGCGCGCGTAGCCGGACTCCTCGAGCGTGCGCTTGACCGTCGAGGTCGGTACGTAGCCCACCTGGTCGGGGTCGAGGTCGTTGCGGACGACGACGTAGTACAGCCCGGCGCGGCTCAAGTAGTCCTGCAGACCCGGCACTTCACCGCCGGTCATCAGCGCCTGCTCGACCGCGTCCATCGCGCGCCGGTTGCCGGGCTGTCCGAACGGCACGTAGTCCCGCTGGGCGAAGCGCGATTCGGCGAGCACGTCGAGGGGCTGGTCGATGGGGGAGCCCCAGCTGTAGATGCCGTGCGCGGTGGCGGGCACGACGAGGGCACGCGAGTCGGGCGAGTACTTCTTCAGCCAGTCGGCCGTCGCCTGCCAGTACGTGGGCAGCTTCTGGAACGAACCGGGCTGCAGGATATTGCCGTTGAGATACGGAAGCAGCAGCCCGGGGATCACCAGGACCGCCGCGATCATGGGCGCGAGGCGCCGCCCCCGCACGGGACGTGCGCCGCGCGAGACGGCGGCGACCCCGACGAGATGCATCAGACCGAAGGCGAGCGCGAGCGCGAGACCCGTCTGGAACTTGTAGATGTTGCGGAACGGCACCAGCCAGCCGTCCAGCCAGCCCTGGAAGGTCTCGGCGAACGGAGCGCCGAACGCACCCCCGTAACCCGCCATGGTGACCAGGACGACCGAGATCACGGTCAGCACCAGCCAGCGCCGCTCCGGCAGATCGCGCCGGGCCAGGCCCGCGAGACCGAGGGCGGCGGCGAGCGTCGAGCAGACGATGAGGAGCACACCGTTGGCCACGTCCCAGCCGGCGGGCAGCCAGGGTTCGCCGAAGTTCAGATACGCCACCCAGTTGCCGGCGCCGCGCAGGACCTCCGTGCCGGACATGGTGGCCGTGGTGGCCTCGGAGGTCTCCACGTACAGCAGGAAGTTCTCGCCGTGGATGCCGAGAAGCAGCAGCGGGACGATCCACCAGGCGGTGGCGAGGATGACGCCGGGCACCCACCACAGGATCATCGCCCGCTTGCGGGGGCTGTTCGGGCGGGACAGGAGGTAGAGGCCGACGGGCAGCAAAGAGGCAAGCACCGAGGCCGCGTTGACCCCGCCCATGAACGGGATGATCGCGGCCGAGCGCAGCGCCGCGAGCCGTGCGCTCACCCGGTCGTTCGCGAGCGGAAGCAGCACCCATGGCAGCACGGCGCCGGGCAGGGCCGCCGCCGAGGTCGAGCCGACGACGATCGTGTACGTGGGCCACAGGGCGTAGACCATCGCGCCCAGGAGGCGTGAGTGACGGTTGCCGATGTCGAGGCGTTCGGCCAGGCGCAGCGCCCCCCAGAACGCGGTCGCGACGATCAGCGACATCCACAGCCGCTCGGTCAGCCAGACCGGCAGTTGGAGGAGGTCGGCGATCCCGTAGAAGGGGAGCTGGGGGAAGGCGTAGCCGATGTACTGGTCGGAAATCCCGCCGAACCCGTTGCGGTCGTGCCACAGCTGACCGAGGTCGCTGAAGAACTTCCACGGATCGACGTTGACACCGAGTTTGGTGTCGAAGGTCATGCGTCCTGGCGCGGCCGCCAGGAAGAGGACGAACACCACGGCCCAGAACCCGAGCAGCCAGCGCCGCGAGCGCGGCCCTTCGGGCGGCCCCTGGGTCGGCGGCGCGTCGGGCGCCGGCGCCTGGGGCGGGAGCTGCGGGGACTGGACCGTGCTGGTCATGGACACCGCCGGAGAATGAGAAGGAGATTCCAGGTGGCGAACTCACGCAGTCCGGGCACTCTCGTCACGGCTCCCGCCAGGAACGGCCAGTAGCGGGAGCGGGCCGAGACGATCTCGACGTCGTCCCGGGCCCGTACCTGGCGGAGTGTCGTGCCGATGTGGATCGCGTAGAGGTTCTCGCCGAGTGTGTGCTTGGCGGGCCTCGCGGCCCGCCGCTCGTAGCGTCTGCGGGCGCGCTCGGCGCCCAGGTAGTGCCAGGGCGCCCACTCGTGGCCGCCCCAGGGGGAGTACCAGTTCGTGAACGACACATAGATGAGTCCGCCGGGCCGGGTCACCCGCACCATCTCGCTGAGGAAGGTGCCCGGATCGTCCACGTGCTCGAGGACGTTGGACGAGAAGGCCACATCGGCGACCCCGTCCGCGAGGGGAAGAAGATAGCCGTCGGCGAGCACGGTGCCCTTGGGGGGCTGCTTGCCGATTTCGCCGGCGTCGGGTTCGAAGAGATAGCTGTGCGCGCCGCGCCGGCGGAACTCCTCGGTGAAGTAGCCGCCCCCGCCGCCGATGTCGAGGACCGTACGGCCTTTGAGCGGGCCGTATGCCTCCACCTGGTCGGCGGCGTCGCGGGCGAGCAGTGTGTAGCAGTGCTCCGGGTCCTGCTGTTCGCGCAGGAACGCACGGAACAGGGCCAAGGACCTCCGTACGGAAGGATCTTTGGTCCTTCGCGCGGAAGAGCCCTTGGCCGCCGCCCCCGTAGCTGAACTCACCGCACCCGCCCCCGCCTCAGTGCGACCGCCTCCGCGGCCACGGCCTGGAACTGGCGCACGGTGTGCGACCAGCGGTAGCGCGCCGCTCTGTTCGCGGCCGCCTTGCCCATGGCCTTACGGCGCTCCGCGGACAGCGCGAGCGTGCACCAGGCCGCCGCGAACGAGGACTCACCGCGGGCGAGGATGCCGGTCACGCCGTCCTCCACGGAGTCCCTGAGCCCGGGAACATCGAATCCGATCGCGGGAGTTCCGCGGGTCGCGGCCTCCGTGACGACCAGACCCCAGCCCTCCACGGCGGAGGGGTGGAGCAGCAGCCAGGAGGCGCAGAGCAGCCGGTGCTTCTCGGCCTCCGATATCCGTCCGGTGAACTGAACGTCGGGACCGGCCATCTGCTCGAGCCGCTCCCGCTCGGGACCGTCACCGACGATCACGAGACGGCCGCCGGTGACCGGGCGGACCCGCTCCCACAGCCGCAGGAGCAGATCGATCCGCTTGTACTCGACGAGCCGGCCCATCGCCAGGAACAGGGGCTCCTCCGAGCGGGGTTCCTGCGGGCCCGGCTCGTCCACGCCGTTGTGCACGACGCGGATGCGTTCACGCGGTACGCCGATCTCGCGCAACGCCGTTGCCGTCGAAGGGGAGACGGCGACCAGGAGATTGCCGCGCTGGGCGCCGGACAGCGCCCAGTGCTCGAGTCTTCGGCCGAGCCGGGCCGCGGGGCCCGGATAGCGCATCCCCCACAGGTCGGTGTGGACATGGTTGACGAGGCACAGCGTTGGTCCGCGGTGCCACAGGGGCGCCAGATACGGCATGCCGTTGCAGACCTCGACGAGCAGGTCGCAGTCGCCGACCTGGCGGGCGAAGGCCGAGCGGGCGCGCAGATGGTGGGCGAGGTCGCCGCCCGCGGAGACCACCCGGTAGTCGCGGTAGGCCGCGGGTCCGCCGCACAGCAGCGTCACCTGGTGGCCGGCGTGGGTCAGACCCTCGGCCAGCTGGTCGACGAGCAGTTCGCTGCCGCCGGCGGCCGGGTTGCCCAGGTCGCGGCGGGCCAGGAAGACGATGCGGCGCGGGTAGGGCGGTACCGCGCTGTCGAGTGCAGGGTGCAGGGCCTCCTGAGGGGAAGGGTCGCGCAGCGAGGGGGGTACGTGCTGGGGCATTCGAGCTCCAACTCGTCTCGGGGTGCGGAACGTCTGTGGGGGGATCGTTCGGGGGCCGATAGGAGGTGGCTGGGGCCGTTCCTTACGGTCGTGCCGTGCTGTGGGGGAGCACGTCAACTCATGTGGTGCGAGTGGGGATTTCCGACTGTGGACCGGCTGTGCACTTTCGGTAGCGCTCTCAAGTGGAGAGACAGTTTTCGCCCCCGTGTTCGCTCCGGCTACTCACGGAGGTGACAATTTCGGGCCCACTTGGGGCTGACGGCTCATCACTTCGTGAGGAAGTCCTCGGTGGCACCCGGGTGTCGGCGCAAGTGGTCTAAACCGGGGCAGAAACCGGTGCGGGCGCCGGCGATCCCGATTCCGGTTCGTTCGGCGGCCCGGCGTTCGGCCGCTCCCGCCCGCGGATGACGAGCGCCGCGCCGACCGCCACCAGCACGAGCCCGAGTGCCCCCGCTCCGACGGGCAATGTCCCCCCGACCAGCTTCAATCGCGCGCTGTCGTCCTCGGCCAGCGCGACCTGCGCCTTCTGGGTCTTCTCGGTGAACGCGATCTTCTCGCTCTCGAGCAGCACCACCGCGTCCTCGTCCGAACCCGGCGCCCGCAGCGTCTTCTTGGGCCCGATCTGCGCGTAGATGATCCGGCCCGTGCGCTGATCGGCGACCAGCTCGACCCCGTGGTTGGCGTACCACTCCTCGGCCATCACCTGGCCGGCCTTCGAGCCCACGAGCACGCCCGGCACCTGGCGCGTCCCGGTCTTGACCGGCTCCACCTTCGCCTTGAACAGCAGGCCCTCGTATCCCTGGACCTTCCGCTTGCCCTCGTACGTGAGCGGCACGGTCGCGCCGAGGGTGTTGTCCCACCAGCGGTAGGAGCGTTTCTCCACGTCGAAGGGGAACTTCAGATACGCCTCGCCCTCGAAGTAGGGCTCCTCCTGGCAGCAGTGCACGGGCCGGTTGGTGCCGCGGTCCGTGACCCAGCGTTCCTGGGTCCACTGCAGCGAGTCGTGCGGCGAGGAGGCCGGCAGCGTCGTCTTCTTCTGATCGTCCGGGACCGCATCGGTCCTGGTCCAGTCGACCGAGGTGACCACGTCCCAGACGGCCACCTCGTCGCTGCTGTCGGCGACGTCGCCGCGCACCTGGCGGGTGACCGTGAGGTCCTGGTTCTTCAGGGTCTCGACCTCGCCGGTGTCGAAATACGCGCCCTTGCCGGTGAAGACGGTCGTCGTGTCGATATCGGTCGGAGTGCGCTTGGCGCGCGGTTCCACGTACCACGCGAGCAGGGGGGCGAGGACGAGCAGAAACACGCCCAGCCCCAGGATGAACAGCGACAACGGGGAAGCGGTACGGCGCATCCGGGCACTCCAAGGAGGGTCGGGTCGAGTGCGGCACCCCGGTCGAGGGTGCCGTTCGGTGGTGCGCGAGACGTGCACGAGCTGTACAAAAACAGCATGTGCTGTATGGGCCGGGAACCGTAGGCGCACTCTTGACGCACTGTCAATGGACCCCCAACACTGGGCACTTGCCGGATGGGGCCGGCAGTGGACCAGTTGGGCGCTCTCTTCGACTCGACGTGAACCTCGACGTGAACTCGACTTGGACGAGAGGCGGACCCCGTCATGCACAGACTGCTCGCCGGCGCACTCACCGCGGCCGTCGCCGCGGCACTCGCCGTCGCCGCGGCCTTCGGCATCGTGGCGCTCCTGAACGCCACGCCCGACCAGCCCAACACCCCGCTGATCAGTTACGAGACGCCGCAGGACCGCTGATGGCCGTGACGGGCCACTCGGCGTGGCGCGACGTGCCGCGACTGCAGGTGAAGCTGTTCGCCGAACGCGCCCTCGACGAGGTGCCGCGGCTCGCCGACGACATCCTGCGCGAGATCCGCCGCGAGTACCCCCAACTCCAGCTCGTCCTGGACGAGTCGGGCGAGCCGATGGCCCTGATCGGCATCCGCCGCGCCCTCGACGGCTTCGTACGGGAGCTCGCCACCCGCGAGGACCGGCCGCGCTATCAGCTGGAGATCTTCCAGGAGTTCGGCCGCGGCGAAGGGCTGCACGGCCGCACCCTCGACTCCCTGCAGGCGGTCTACCGCCTGGGCGTGCGGCTCGCCTGGCGCCGGCTCACCGAGATCGGACAGGAGGTGGCGATCCCGCCCCCTGCCATGTACGAGCTCGCCGAGGCGGGCTTCGAGTATCTGGACGGCCTTGTGGACTTGTCGGTACGTGGTTACGCCGAGGCAGCAGCCCGCCAGGCCGGTGAACGCCTGCGCCTGCAGCGCAAGTTGATGGAGCTGCTGCTCGCCGAACACCGCAGCGACCCCTCCGACCCGCTCGCCGAACGGGCCGCCCGGGTCGGCTGGGACCTGCCCGAACAGGTCGCGGTCGGGGTCCTTCGCCGCCCGGCCCGCGAGGCCATGGCGCCCCCGGTCGGCCAGGGCGTCCTGCTCGACATGGAGAGCGAACAGCCGCGCATGGTCGTGCCCGACCCGGACGCGGCCGGCCGCGCCGAGCATCTGCGCCGTGCGCTGAGCGGCTGGTCCGGCGCCATCGGCCCGCCCGTGCCGCTCGCGGACGCGGCCAAGTCCCTGCGCTGGGCGGAGGCCGCGGTCGGCCTCATGGAACGCGGGCTGCTCCCCGCCGGCGAAGTCCTCTTCTGTACGGAGCACACCGAGGCGCTCGTCCTGCTCCAGCCCGAGGAGCTCCTCGACGACCTCGCCCGCCGCTGCCTCGCGCCGCTCGCGCACTGCGGCCCCTCCCACGGCCGCCGCCTCGCGGAGACCCTGCTCGCCTGGCTGGAGACCCGCGGCGGCGCCCCCGAGGTGGCCGCCCGCCTCGGCGTCCACCCGCAGACCGTGCGCTACCGCCTGCGCCAGATCAGGGAGTTGTGGGGCGACGAGGTCGACGACCCGGACCGCCGCTTCGAGCTGGAACTGGTGCTGCGGGCACAGCGGTTGAGGGGGGTGCTCGGGGGCGGATGAGGTCGGCGGCGGGTGAGGCCGGGGCTCAAGCCACCCGCACCACGATCTTCCCGGTGTGCGCGGAGGACTCCATCAGCCGGTGCGCCTCCTGGATCCGGTCGAGCCCGTCGAAGGTCTCCGCGATCACCGGCGCCAGAGCGCCCGACGCGAGACCCGAGGCCAGATAGGCGTGGGCGCGATCACGGAAGGCCGGATCGTCGATGAGGACTCCGTTGTTGTACGTGTGCACGGTGAGCGGCCAGTTGAAGGAGAGGTGGATGGGGCCCGGGTTCAGCCACCCGTAGAGCACCACCGTGCCGCCGGGCCGCAGCGCGTCGCCCACCGTCGTGAAGCCGGGGCCGCCGATCGCGTCGAAGGCCAGGTCGGCGCCCTTGCCGCCGGTGATCCGGTGGACCTCCTTCACGAGGTCCTCCGTGTCCGTCACGATCACATGGGCCGCGCCCAGCTCCAGGAGCCGCTCCCGCTTGCCCTCGCCCCGCGTGGTGACGACCGGGATCGCGCCCGCGCGCCGTACCACCTGAATCGCCGCCGTCCCCACGCCACTTGAGGCGCCGGTGATCAGCACGTGGTCACCGGGGGCCATGCGCGCGGTCTCGTGCAGGGCCCCATAGGCGGTGGTGTACGTCAGCCAGGCCGCCGCGGCGGTGCGCGCGTCCACGCCCTCGGGGCGCCGTACCCAGAACTCGGCCGGGTGGACGACCCGTTCGGCATGCACCCCGTGCGTGCCGAAGTCGAAACCGGCGGTGGCGAGCACCTGATCCCCGGGCGCGTGCGCCGTGACCCCCTCGCCCACGGCCTCGACCACCCCGGCCGCCTCGTAGCCGAGCCGAGACCCCGGCAGCGTCGCCCGGTAGTAGTAGCCGCCCGAACGGAACAGCGCCTCGGCCCTGTTGAGCCCGATCGCCTCGACACGGACCTGGATCTCGCCCACGCCGGGGGAGGGCAGCGGCACCTCCTCCACCTTCAGGACCTCGGGACCGCCGAGCGAGTCGAAGACGACGGCCCGGGTCACACCGGCCGTCCTGCCCTTGTGCTGTGTGTCAGTTGTCATGCGGACGACGCTACGGAGCAGGGAGAAGACGATCCATGTCCCTCTGGCTCCTGGTTATGTCCTATCGTCTTGCCCGTGGATGTATTGAGCGATGCCATCGCCGCGATGCGGATCGGCCGGCCGCACTCCTCCCGCAGCGTCGAGCGAGGACCCTGGGGCATCCGGTTCCCCTCCTCCGACGGAGCGGGCTTCCATGTCGTCCTCCAGGGCTCCGCCTGGCTGCTCCCGCCCGCGGGCTCCGGCGCGGCCGTCGCGCTCGGCCCCGGCGACATCGTGTTCATGGCCCACGGCAACGGGCACGGACTCGCCGGCCACCCCGAAACCCCCCTGGAAGACGCGCAGTTCAACCCCGACGGCAGCTGGATCGCGCCACCGCGCCCGGACGGTCCTGTTCGGCCCGGCGACACCCTGATGATGTGCGGCGCCTACCAACTCGACCGACGGCGCGCGCACCCTCTTCTCTCCGCCCTGCCGCCGTACATCCACCTGCCCGCCCGCGTCGGCACGCACGACCGGCTGCGCTCGGCCGTCGACCTCCTCGGCGCCGAACTGGCCGACCCCCAGCCCGGATCCGACGCCATCGTCCCCGCGCTCCTCGACTCGCTGCTGCTCTACCTGCTGCGCACCTGGTGGCTGACCGACCAGCCCGACTGCCCCGCGGGCTGGGCCGGTGCGCTGAGCGACCCGGCGGTGGTGGCCGCCCTGCGCGCCCTGCACGACGACCCCGCGCGGCCCTGGACGGTGGAGGAGCTCGGCGCACGCGCCGGACTGTCCCGGGCCGCCTTCGCGCGCCGCTTCACCACGCTCGTCGGCCAGCCGCCGCTCACGTATCTGACCTGGTGGCGCATGACACTCGCGGGCCGCGCCCTGCGCACGGGCGACGCGCCGCTGCGCGTCCTGGCCCAACAGGCGGGCTACACCTCGGAGTTCGCCTTCGCCAAGGCCTTCAAGCGGGAGTACGGGGTCGCCCCCGGCCACTACCGCAAGCAGGGCGCACCCCTGACCCGTACGGCCTGAGGGTTCCGCATCGCCTCATCCGTCACCAAGCGCGACAGGACTCACTGTTTGCCACAGAACTTTCACAGCGCCTGCATCTGCCGTTACCGCAGGTGGGCCTAGCCTCCCCACACCATGGACTACTGCCACCCCTGTCGCCGCCACCTCAACGGCGCCCTGGCCTGCCCCGGCTGCGGAACCCCCGTCGACGCCGTGCGCCGGTACGCCGAAGAGGTCGCTGCCACCGAGGCGGCGCCGGAGTCGGACCAGCCCGACGAGCAGCCGTCGGGCACCCGCTCCCACCGCGGCGGACGCGCCCCGCGCTCCCGCGCGTCCCAGCGCGCGCACCGCCGCAAGCGGCACAAGGTGCTCCTGGTGACGGCCGGTCTGGCGCTCGCGGCGGGCGGTCTGAGCCTCGCGAAACTGGGCACGGAGCACCCCACGGAGAACGTGGCGGCCCCGTCCTCGTCCCCGGACCCTTCCGCACCGGACCCGTCCACGTCCTCGTCCTTCGCGGAGACCGGCACCGCGAGCGACGGACCCACGCCGTCCGCCCAGCCCACCCGCCGCCAGGCCGAACCGAGCGCATCGGAATCCTCGTCCGCCCCCGCGCAGAGCCCGGACGGCAGTGCCTCGACACTCGACCCGGCGCCGTCCGACGAAGATCCGCCCGCCACGAGCGCACCCCGCCCGACCCGCACCACGAAGCCGAAGCCCAAGCCGACCCCCTCGAAGGACTGCGAACGCTTCTTGTTCTGGTGCACGTGAGCCTTCAGCTCTGACGCACGTGAGCCTTCGGCGGCCTGAGGTCACCAGTCGACGTGCGCGGTGATCCACTGCGCCAGCGCCTTCTCGTCCCCGGCGGGCGGCAGTTCGGGCCCGCAGCCCAGCGGGGTGAGCGACAGCTGGAGATGCGTGAGATAGCCGTACGGCCCGTTGTCCGCGTGCGGACCCACGACCAGGGCATGGGTGGCGGTGCGCCAGATCCGGTGGGTCATCGCGGGTCCTGTGACCACGGTGGCGTCGCTGACCACGGTGCGTTCGGGCCCTGCGCCCAACTGCTCGGTCACGGCTTGCGCGGCCTG
Source organism: Streptomyces mesophilus (assembly GCF_011044995.1). Classification (GTDB taxonomy): domain Bacteria; phylum Actinomycetota; class Actinomycetes; order Streptomycetales; family Streptomycetaceae; genus Streptomyces; species Streptomyces mesophilus. The sequence goes on from NZ_JAAKZW010000139.1 coordinate 15,786, forward strand.
CGCGAGGACGGCTTCGCAGTCCGCGACGGTGGCGGGGCGCAGGCCTGCCCAGCCGGTCTTGGCCTCCCAGGCGTCCATCATCTCGAGCAGCCCGGGGTCGTGGCCCTCGTCCTCGTCGTCCGGATCGACGGGGTAGACCTCGCCGAACGCCAGGAAGTGCAGGCCGTCCGGATCGCCGAAGGGAGCGTAGGGGCTTTCGCAGCAGTGCACATGCCCGTGCCCGGTCCACAGGTACCCGTCGAAAGGGGCACCTTCCGAAGTCCAGCCGCGTCGCGCCAGCTCGGCATCGGTCGCGTCCTCGTCCTCGCGCAGCTCCGTCGCGGCCGGCAGGGCGAGCAACTCGGCGACGGCCTCGGGCGTCAACGGGCGGTGGGCCAGGGCGTGTACGGGAAGATCGGGGGCGGGTATCGACATGCGGGCCACTCTAGAAGGGGGCACCGACAGTCGTGCGTACGCGATCTCAGCCCAGCATCCGCGCCAGCAGATCCCGCAGCACCACCCGCTCCTCGTGCGAGAGCTCGGCCAGCGGTTCGCGGGCGAAGGCCAGGCCGTCGCGCAGCTCGCGGGCCGTGCGCCGGCCCTCGTCCGTGACCGCGGCGAGCTTCACGCGCCGGTCCTGGGGGTCCGGACGCCGCTCCACCAGGCCCCGGGCCTCCAGGCGGTCGATGATGCCCGTGACATTGGACGGCTCGCACTTCAGCCGGACCGCGATCTTGCGCATCGGCAGCGGTTCGAGCGTGAGCAGGGCGAGGACCCGGGCCTGGGCGCCGGTCAGCGAGTGAGTGCCCGCCGCCCGCTCGTACTCCTCGTGGTAGCGGGCCACCACGGTGCCGATCAGTTCGACGACCTCGATGGTGAGCGGGTCGACGCGGGGTACTGGGGTGGTGGCCATGCTCACCAGGGTACCCATTTACTTGACATAGTGAAATATCAAGACGCATGGTTGTTTCACCACCTGAAACAAATCGCGATCTGAAACCAAGCACCACCCGAATCCGAATCACCGGCTGACGCACCCCCGCCGTCCGCACCGTCAGAAGGGCCGCCCCATGTCTTCCCTCCCCGCCACCTCCCGCGCCTGGCACCTCGTCGCCCGCCCGCACGGCTGGCCCAAGACCGAGGACTTCGCCCTGCGCGAGACCCCGCTCGACGCCCCCGCCGAGGGCCGGATCCTGGTGAAGAACCTGCACTTCTCCGTGGACCCGTACATGCGCGGCCGCATGAACGACGTGAAGTCCTACACCCCGCCCTTCCAGCTGGACCAGCCGATGGACGGCGGCGCGGTGGGCGTGGTCGTCGCCTCGAACGCGGAGGGCTTCGCCGAGGGCGACCACGTACTGCACGGCCTCGGCTGGCGTGACTACGCGGACGTGCCCGCGAAGCACGCCAAGAAGGTCGACCCGGACGTGGCGCCGCTCTCCACGTACCTCGGCGTGCTCGGCATGACCGGTCTGACCGCCTACTCCGGCCTCCTCGAGGTCGCCTCCTTCAAGGAGGGCGACGCGGTCTTCGTCTCCGGCGCGGCCGGCGCCGTCGGCAGCCAGGTCGGCCAGATCGCCCGCCTCAAGGGCGCCTCGCGCGTGATCGGCTCCGCGGGCTCGGACGACAAGGTGAAGCTGCTCGTCGAGGAGTACGGCTTCGACGCGGCCTTCAACTACAAGAACGGCTCCGTGGCCGAGCAGCTCAAGGCCGCCGCCCCCGACGGCATCGACGTCTACTTCGACAACGTCGGCGGCGACCACCTGGAGGCCGCCATCAGCCGTCTCAACGTGCACGGCCGGATCACGGTCTGCGGCATGATCGCCCAGTACAACGCCACCGAGCCGCCGGCCGCCCCGCGCAACCTCGCGATGCTGATCGGCAAGCGCCTGCGCATGCAGGGCATGCTCGTCATGGACCACCAGGACATGGCGCCGCAGTTCATCCAGGAGACGGCCGGCTGGGTCGCCTCCGGAGAGCTCAAGTACCGCGAGACCTTCGTCGAGGGCATCGAGAACGGTGTGGACGCGTTCCTGGGCGTCCTGCGCGGTGACAACACCGGAAAGATGATCGTCAACCCGGTCAAGTAATCTCTGCCCCAGAGAGCCTGTCAGGGTCGTGGGCGCGAGCCCGGCGGGCACACAACAGGAGGAAACGCTCTTTCATGGCTATCCAGCAGTCGGACGTCAAGTACACCGCCGTCGCCACCGCCGAGAACGGCCGTGACGGCCGCGTCGCCGCGGAGTCCGGCAACCTCGACGTCGTGGTCAACCCGCCCAAGGAGATGGGTGGCTCCGGCGCCGGCACCAACCCCGAGGAGCTCTTCGCCGCCGGTTACGCGGCCTGCTTCCAGGGTGCGCTCGGCGTCGTCGCCCGCAACGAGAAGGCCGACATCACCGGCTCGCGCGTGACCGCCGAGGTCGGCATCGGCCAGAACGACGAGGGCTTCGGCATCATCGTCGCCATCAAGGCCACCATCCCCACGGTCGACATCGCCAAGGCCCAGGAGCTCCTGGACAAGGCCCACCAGGTCTGCCCGTACTCCAAGGCCACCCGCGGCAACATCGAGGTCACGGTCGAGGCCGTCTGATCCGCCGCAGCCTCTGTTCGACGACGGCCGCTCCCGTGATCCGGGAGCGGCCGTTGTCGTACGTCCGTGTTCTCATATACGCGCAAGAGCAAGCCACTTGGAGGGGGACCCCATGACCACACTGCGCGTAAAGGCTTTCGACCACCTGGTTCTGAACGTCACGGATGTCGAACGCTCGCTGGCCTTCTACACCGGCCCGCTCGGCCTCGAGCCGGTGCGCGTCGAGGAGTGGCGCGAGGGCAAGGTTCCCTTCCCGTCGGTCCGTATCGACTCTTCGACGATCATCGACCTCTTCGCGAAGCCGCGCGGCGAGTCCAATATCGACCACATCTGCCTGACCGTGGACCCGTTGGACTGGCAGCAGGTCATCGACTCGGGCACCTTCAAGGTCCTCGACGGCCCGGTCCCGCGCTTCGGCGCCCGCGGCTCGGCCCAGTCCATCTACATCGAGGACCCGGACGGCAACACGGTCGAACTGCGCTGGTACCCGCAGGACGTGAAGGACTGACGCCTGGCGCGGTCCTGCAGGAACTCGGAGCGAGGCGGCTTCAGCGATCCGTTGCGGCGCGCTCGCGGAGGTCGGCGAGCGTGGCTGTCGAGGGTTCGGCGTCCGAGGGGACACCACCGGCGACTCCGTCCGCGGGCAACTGCCGCAGTTCCGCGAGCGCCTGCGTCGGGGGCAGTCCGTCGGCCGCTGTCTGCCCGAGACGGTCCAGCCAGCTGAGGCCGGCCTTGTAGCCGGCTTCCTCCGCGGCCTCGCGCGGCTCGAAACTCGCGGCGCTCTCGGCGTCGGACGCCCACAGATAGCCGAGTACGCCCTGCTCATTGACCACGGGCAGGTAGCGCACCTCACCGTCCGCCGACCTGGCGTACGCCGTGGTGTCGAATGAGGGACCGTGCTGGAAGACCCGGTTGCGGTACGGGACTTCGAAGCTGTCCCAGACGTCGGATGCGCTGCCGTCCGGTGCGAAGTAGTTGTTGACGCCCTGCTCGGAGGGCTTGGCGAACCACGTCGGATCGTCCGGATCGGTCTCGGTGCCCAGGGCGTCGGCCAGGCCGCCGAGGACCGCGGTCAGACGGTGACCGTTCGCCGCGTGCACGTCGGGCTGTGCGCGGCCCTTCAGGTCGTACGGCAGCCAGATGTCGGTGAACGTCGTCAGATCGGTGGTGACGAAGTCGAGCAGCGCCGAGCTGCCCAGCCGGAACACACCCTGCTCGACCCGGGCATCCTGCGCCGTACGTACCTCACCCGCGAGGGTGACCGCCACGTGCACCGAGCCGATCTCGCCGGGCCGGAGCGCGGCCGTGACCGTCCGTGCGAGATCCTCCGCGGACGGCTGCCCGGCCAGCGGAACATCTCCGTCGAACAGCCGCGCATCCGAGCTGCCCGCCGCGTGGACGGAGACCTGCGCGACCGTCGTGCCGACGGCGAAACCGTGCGTGGCGAGCACCTCGTGAGCTGTGAGCAGAGCGTGCAACGCGGCGAGAATCGGGTCGCCGGACTCGTCCTCCCGGCCCCAGGTCCAACGGCCAACTGCCGTGCTGGCGATCACAGCGCTCCCTTCGGCATGAACGTCCCGCCGGGCGGGATCGTCAGAACCCCGTCTTCGACGCGGATGACGAACTGAACGTTAGTCTTTCCGTACACATCCGTCAGACGCTGGGCAGTCCGCTGATCTGCAAGGTCGGCGAGCGTACCCTTCGTGTCGACCACGAAGGTCTTGAAGTCCGCGCCGGATTCGTCGAGCTGCTTCAGGTTGCTGAAGATCTTGCCGACGACCTTCTTCGGATTCTGGACGTCCTTGAACTGATAGCCGTGGACCTTGCCGTCCGCATCCCTGGCCATGACGTCAAGGTCGGTGTCCTTGCCCGTGACGACGCCGGGTTTGATCTCCGATCCGCCCTTGACCTCGAACGAGATGCCCTCGACGCCATTCGCGTGCAGCCGGTTGCCCAGACGGAGCTGCTCGATGCCACCGGACATCTTGTCCGCGTGGCTGAGGCTGGAGACCACCTGGTCGTAGCCCTCGACTCCCTTGAAGCGACCCGACGCGATGGTGTCGGCGATCTCCGCGCCGTTCGGGTGCTGCCCCAGGTTGTCCAGGACACTGTCCAGGTCGCCGGGCTTGACCTTCGAGCCACGCAGCTGGTCGCGGACCTGCTGCTCCAGCGGTCCACCGCGCTCCACCGGCTGGTTCCGGTCGGCAGGGCGCTCCCAGTCGTGCGGGGAGTCGCCCGCACCGCTTCCCGGCGGACCGTTGGGCGGGTCGTTCGGCGGATTGCCGGGACCGTCGCCCGTGCTGCCAGGACCGTCGCCGTGCCCTCCTGCCGGCAGTTCGGAGCCGCCTGCGCCGGGGGCCTCGGTATGGCCGCCTGCGCCGGGCGTGTGATCGCCCCCGCCGGGCCCCTCCGTGTGCCCACTGCCGCCGGGCGGCTCGTGGCTCGCGGACGGGCCGCGGCCGAGGTCGTCCGCGCCGCCGCGTCCCAGGTCGCCGAGGTTCGCGCCGACGAGGGCGGGCTCGCGAACCGGCGTTTCGATACGGGGCAGTTCGGCCGGCCTGGCGTTCGGGTCGAGCGGCTTGGGGGCGTCGTCGGCGTGCTGGATGACGGTGCCCTGGCCGTCGAGGATGTTGCCCTTGGGGTCCATGTACTGGGCAGGGACGCCTGCCTCGGTGGGCAGCTTCACCGTGCCCTGGGGGACGGTGACCGCACCCTCGGGCAGTTTGAACGTGGTGTCGGAGACCCGGACCGCGCCGTCGGGGATGGTCGCGCCCGGCGGGATCCCGAAGTTGCCGTCGGGCAACTTGACTGCTCCGTCGGGCAGTTCGAAGGCGTTCGCGGGCAGGGGTGGGATGTCGATGTTTCCGACGCCCTTCAGCCCGGCCATTACATCGCCGAGTTTGGTCAGCCCTGCGCCGGCGCCCTTGGTGATGTAGGTCATCGGGTCGATGGCCTTGCCCGCCTTCGACAACGCCGACAGCGTCTTGGCGACCGCGCCTGCCTTGCCGGCGCCGGCGACACCGGCTCCGGCGCCGCCGGTGAAGACGGTGGTGACGACGTTGAAGGTGACCGCACCGGCGGCGCGTGCGGGGTTCTTGCCCCACTCGTCCCACGCGACCAGCGCTTTGCCGGTCTCCTTGACCGCGGTGCGTGAATCCCGTAGCCAGGAGGGGAGTTTGTCGTCGGGCGCCATCATGTATGCCGCGCCGACGACCGGCACGGACATGATCAGCAGACCGGTCGCGAGTTGGGCGAGGCCCTTCCAGGCCTGCCCCATCGCATCGAGGCCCTGGAAGCCGACGAGGGTGCCGAGGCCTTTGATGGTGCCCCAGATCCCGTCGACGATCAGGCCGTCCCAGACGAACGATTTCACCCAGTGCCCGACCTCATACCAATGGTGCGACTCCTCTTCCGGAGTCCCCCACGGCA